>NZ_JBHSGG010000023.1:0-137162 GCF_042654365.1 Coralloluteibacterium thermophilum | reverse complement strand
CACTCCTCCTCCACTCGCCCCTCGACCGTCAGCCCCCTCCCCCGCGGACAGCGGGGGAGGGCTGGGGAGGGGGCGCTTTTCGAGCCAGCAGCGTGACACGTGCGAAGCACCCGCTCCCCTCGCTTCCAACTCCTCTCCACCCACTCCCCCTGCCCCACAGTGCATCCTTGCAACGGAGCGCACGACGCCGCGCCCAAGGAGCCTCCCGATGCGCCACCTCTCCACCCGCCTGCTCGTCCTGCCCTTCGCCGCTCTGCTGGCCGCCTGCACGACGCCGGGCGGACCGATACCGGAGGAGAGCGGCACCGCGGGGCTCACCGCCTGGGATCCCGGCTTCCACGCCGTCGTCGCCCCCGACGGGCGCGTCGAGCGGCTGGCGCAGGGCTTCGCCTGGGCGGAGGGGCCGGTGTGGTTGAGGGACGCCCTCCTGTTCACCGACGTGCCGGGCAACCGCATCCATCGCTGGTCCGAGGCGGAGGGGCTGTCGGTGTTCCTGGAGCCGTCCGGCTACACCGGCCCGGAGCGCGACACGCTGCGCGAGCCCGGCGCCAACGGCCTGTACCCGGGCCCCGACGGCAGCGTGCTGCTCGCGGACTCCGGCAGCCGCATGGTCGCGCGGCTGGACCCGGCGACGCGCCACAAGACCCCGCTCGCCACCCACTACGACGGCAGGCGCTTCAACAGCCCCAACGACCTGGTGCGTCGCAGCGACGGCACCGTGTTCTTCACCGACCCGCCCTACGGCCTGAAGGGGCTGGACGCGTCCCCGGTGAAGGAGCTGCCCTTCAACGGCGTCTACCGCCTCGACCCGGACGGACGCGTCGTCCTGCTCGACGACGGCCTGAGCTTCCCGAACGGCATCGCCCTGTCGCCGGACGAGCGCACCCTGTACGTCGCCAACTCCGATCCGGAGCGGCCGGTATGGATGGCGTACACGCTGGATGCATCCGGCGACGTCGGCGACCGGCGTCTCTTCGCGGATGCGAGCGACCTGGTCGGGGACGGCGCGCCCGGCCTGCCCGACGGCATGGCCGTGGCCGCCGACGGCACGCTGTTCGCCACCGGCCCCGGCGGCGTTCTCGTCTTCGCGCCCGACGGCACGCGCCTGGGCCGCATCGAGACCGGCAAGGCCGTGGCGAACTGCGCCTTCGGCGACGACGGGCGCACGCTCTACATGACCTCCGACGATACGCTGGCACGCGTGCGCGTGCGGGCGACCGGGCTGGGCTTCGCGCCGGCGCCCTGAGGGGTCAGCCGACCGCCTCCGCGACCGCGGCGTTCCTGGCGAAGCGGCCCGGTGCCATGCCCACGACCCGCCCGAAGGCGGTGCTGAAGGTGCTCGCCGAGCTGTAGCCGACCCGCGCCGCGACCTCGCCCACGGCGAGGTCGTGATGGCGCAGCAGGTCGCGGGCGACGGCCATGCGCCAGGCGAGCAGATATTCCATCGGCGGCATGCCGAGCGTGCGGGCGAAGCGGGCGAAGAAGGACGAGCGCGACAGCGCGGCCACCCGCGCGAGCTCCGCCACCGTCCACGGGTGCGCGAGGTCGCGGTGCATCCGGTGCAGGGCCAGCGCGAGGCGCGGGTCGGCAAGCCCCCGCAGCAGGCCGCGCGGCGCATCCTGGGTCGGGCGCGCGCGCAGCGCCTCGATCAAGAGCAGCTCCACCAGGCGCGCCAGCACGAGATCGCGCCCCGGCCGCTCCGCGGCGGACTCCTCGCCGACCATCCCGACCAGGCGCGAGAGCCGTTCCACCCCGCGCACGTGCAGCACGGCCGGCAGCAACGCGACGAGCAGCGCCGGGTCCGGCGAGTCGAAGCGGAAGGCGCCGCCAAGCAGGCGCACGTCCGCCGGGCCGTCCTGCCTGCCGTGCCGGACTTCCCCCACCGGCGCGGGCGCGAGCCTGGGATCGACGTGCTTCGGTGCGGCGTCCTCGAAGCCGGACATCGTGAAGCCCGGCGTGGCGGGCAGCAGCAGGAAGTCCCCCGCCTCCAGCGTCAGCACCGGGTGGCCGTCCACCGCCAGCCGGCAGGCGCCCTCGAGCACGGCGCAGAAGCTCGGGGCGCCGAAGTCCGAGTAGCGCACCGCCCAGCGGCCGGCGCCGCTGATGCCCTTGGAGAACACCGCGCGCGGCCGGAGCAGGCGGACCACGTCGGAGAGGGGGTCGCTCATCTGGACGCTCGAAGAAGAAATGCGGACGCATCCGCGCAGATGGTCCGGCGATGCTCGCCTATCGTCTCCCGCGGAGCAAACACCACGGAGCCCCCATGAAGACCATCCTCATCACCGGCTGCTCGTCCGGCTACGGCCTGGAGACCGCCCGCCACTTCCTCGCCCGCGGCTGGAACGTCGTCGCCACCATGCGCACGCCGCGGCCGGACCTGCTGCCCGCCTCCGACCGCTGCCGGGTGCTGGCGCTCGACGTCGCGGCGCCCGCGAGCATCGACGCGGCGCTGGACGCCGCCGGCCCCATCGACGTGCTGGTCAACAACGCGGGCATCGGCCTGTTCGGCGCCTTCGAAGCCACGCCCATGGCCACCGTGCGCGAAGTGTTCGAGACCAACACCTTCGGCACGATGGCGACCACCCAGGCGGTCATCCCCCGGTTCCGGGCGCGCCGCAGCGGAACCATCGTCAACGTGACCTCCAGCGTCGCACTCGCGCCGATGCCGCTGGTGGCGGCCTATACCGCGAGCAAGACCGCCATCGAGGGCTTCACCGCATCGCTGGCGCACGAACTCGGCGCCTTCGGCGTGGCGGCGAAGCTGGTCGAGCCCGGCTACGCCCCCACCACGCGCTTCGCCGCCAACGGCGCGGCGCGCATGCACGGTCTGATTCCCGAGGCCTACGCGGACTACGCCCGGGACGTCTTCGCCGGCCTCACCCGGGGCGTGGCGACCACCCGCGAATCCGACGTGGCCGAGGCGGTCTGGGAGGCCGTGCACGACACCAGCGGCCGCCTGCATTTCCCGGCGGGCGCGGATGCGGTGGCGCTGGCGGCGGCCCGGGAGACGGAGCCCGCAGCCTGCCACTGAGCCGCGGCGTGCGGGCGCGCCGCGCTCCTCAGCGGAGGTCGCGCCCGGAATCGGTCGCCAGCGCCCGCTCCACCCTACGACCCAGCGCCGCATAGGCCACGACCAGGGCATCGACGAACCGCCGCTCGCCCGCCATCTCCCCGAACACCGCGTCCAGCCGCAGGAAGGCCGCCACGTCGTCCTGCGCCTGGCCGGTCGTGCCGCGGCCGATGTCCGCGAGCACGTCGGCCATGGGATCCACCAGCGCCACGCCGTTGCGCGCCTGCCGGCGCACGAAGTGCATCCACGCCGCCACGGGCAGGCACAGGCGGTCGATCGGGCGGCCTGCGGCCAGGGCGTCGTGGAGGGTGCCGAGCAGGCGGACCGGGATCTTCTGCGAGCCGTCCCAGGCGATCTGGGCGAGGCGGTGGCGGATGGCGGGGTTGCGGAAGCGCTCGAGGATGGCGCCGACGTAGGCCTGGGCGTCGAAGCCGGCGGGCGCGTCGAGGGTCGGGGCGATGTCCTCGCGCATCAGGCGTTCGAGGAAGGTGGCGAGGCCGGGATGGCGCATGGCGTCGGCGACGGTCTCGATGTCCATCAGCGCGCCGAGGTAGGCCAGCGCCGAGTGCGGCCCGTTGAGCAGGCGCAGCTTGGCGCGGTCATGGCCGGCGATGTCGCCGCTCAGGATCGCGCCGGCGCGCTCGAACGGCGGCCGTCCGTCGCAGAAGGCGTCCTCCACCACCCACTGCGCGTAGGGCTCGCGCTGCACCGGCCAGGCGTCCTCCACGCCCAGCGCGGCAGCCACGCGCTCGCGCAGGACCTCGTCGGTGGCGGGGGTGATGCTGTCCACCATCGAGCGCGGGAACGTGGCCTCGGCCTCGATCCACGCGGCGAGCCCGGGGTCGATGCGCCGGGCGAACGCCAGCGTGGCGCGGCGCAGCCGGCCGCCGTTGTCCGGGAGGTTGTCGCAGCTGAGCACGGTGTAGGGCTTCAGCCCCGCGGCGCGCCGCGCGCGCAGGCCGGCGACGATGTAGCCGATGGCGCTGACCGGCGTCGCCGGCGCGGCGAGGTCGTGGACGATGTCGGGATGCGCGAGGTCGAGTCCGTCGCCGGCGAGGCAGTAGCCCTTCTCGGTGATGGTGAGGGTCACCAGGCGCACGTCGGGATGCGCGAGGCGCGCGAGCACCGCGGCCTGCTCGTCGCGCGCGCAGAGCACCTCGCGGATGCTGCCGATCACGCGCAGGCGCGGCGTCTCGCCCAGGAGCGACAGCGTGTAGAGCCCGTCCTGCGGACGCAGCGCGTCGCGCACGTCGGGATTGCGCAGCGAGACGGCGCAGACCGCCCACTCCGGCGCCTCGGCCAGCAGGTCGTCGAGGTAGACCGCCTGGTGGGCGCGATGGAAGGCGCCCGGCCCCAGGTGCACCACGCCGATCCGGGTGGCGGCGGGGTCGTAGCGCGGGCGCTCGATGCCGGGCGGCAGGTCGGCGAGGGTGGCGTCGGAGAGACGGCGGGCGTCGGTCATGGGAAGGTCGGAAGGGTCGGGCTGCCCGCCCTTCGGGCGGGGCGGAAGCGGCGAGCGGTCACCAGTCCCACATCGAGCCGTCCTCGAGACGGGCGACGGGGAGCTGCTTCGGCGCGTACGGGTACTTCGCGGCCAGCGCCTCGTCGATGTCCACGCCGTGGCCGGGGGTGTCGCCGACGTGCAGGCGGCCGTCGCGGAAGGCGTAGTCGTGCGGGAACACGGCATCGGTCTCCTCGGCGTGGAACATGTACTCCTGGATGCCGAAGTTCGGCACCCAGGTGTCGAAGTGCAGGGCCGCGCCCATCGTCACCGGCGACAGGTCGGTGGCGCCGTGGAAGCCGGTGCGCACCTGGTGCAGGCCGGCGAAGTCGGCCAGCCGGCGGATGTGGGTGATGCCGCCGCCGTGCACGATGGTGGTGCGGATGTAGTCGATCAGCTGGTTCTCGATCAGGTGCTTGCAGTCCCAGATCGAGTTGAACACCTCGCCCACCGCCAGCGGCGTCACCGTGTGCCGGCGGACGATCTCGAACGACGTCTGGTTCTCCGCTGGCGTGGCGTCCTCCATCCAGAACAGGCGATGGGGCTCCAGGTCGCGCCCCAGGCGCGCGGCCTCGATGGGCGTGAGCCGGTGGTGCACGTCGTGCAGCAGCTCGACGCCGTTGCCGTGGTCGGCGCGCAGCCGCTCGAACAGGCGGGGCACGGTCTCCAGGTAGCGCGGCGTGTTCCACACCGTCTCGGCCGGCAGTTCGCTCTCGGCCGGCTCGTAGGGCCTGCCGCCGGAGGCGATGCCGTAGGCCTTCTTCACCCCCGGCACGCCGCACTGCGCGCGCACGGCCAGGAAGCCCTTCTCGATGTACTTGCCGACCTCGTCGCTGGCCTCGCCGATGTCGCGCCCGTTCGCGTGCGCGTAGACCAGGGCGCCCTCGCGCGAGCGGCCGCCCAGTAGCCGGTACAGCGGCAGCCCGGCCATCTTGCCGAGGATGTCCCAGAGCGCCACGTCCACCGCGGCGATGGCGCTCATCGTCACCGGCCCGCGCCGCCAGTAGGCGCCGCGGTAGAGGAACTGCCAGACGTCCTCGATGCGGCCGGCGTCGCGGCCGATCAGGTTCGGCACCACGTGGTCCTGGAGATAGCTCGCCACCGCCAGCTCGCGGCCGTTGAGCGTCGCGTCGCCGAGGCCGTACACGCCGGAGCGGGTGACGATCTTCAGGGTGACGAAGTTGCGCCCCGGGCAGGTGACGATGACGCGGGCCTCCACGATCTCGCGATCGCGGTGCGAGCCGGGCCGGGCGGATTCGGACGGAGAAGGCGTGTTCATCGGGCGGACTCGTCGGAGGGTGCCGGCCGTACCGGCAGTTCGAAGGGACCGGCGGGCAGGCCCGCGCGGTCGAACAGGTTCACCAGGGGGCTGTCGGCCCAGGCATGGCGCACGCGCGTGGCGGTGGCGGCGCCCGGGCCCTCGACGACCACGCGGTCGCCATGCGCCCGTGCCTGCGCATAGCGACAGGAGCCAGTCGCGTCGCCGCACAGCTCGACGCCGATGGCCGCGTCCGCGCCGTAGGCGACGAGGCCGTCGGTCACGTCCTCGAAGGCCACCACCACCGCCCCGCCCTCGCGGTACGCGGCGACGGCCACGGGTCCGGTCGGCGGCAGGGCTTCGCCGAAGGCGGCCGCGCGCGCGGCGCGGGCGAGCCGGCGCCCGACCTCCTGCTTGTTGGTCGGATGGATGTCGTAGCGGTCGCCGATGTCGATGGCCACGGCCAGGGCGCTGTGCGCGTCGTCGGCCGCCACCCTGCGCTGGGCCTCGCGCAGCGCCGCCCAGTCACTCTCGCCGGGCGTGGTCGGCGCCGCGCCGTAGTTGGCCAGCTGCACGACCAGGAACGGCAGGTCCTGCCCGAAGCGCGCGCGCCAGTCGCTGCGCAGCCCGCGCAGCAGGCCCGCGTAGCGGTCGGCCTCGAAGGTGTTGGACTCGCCCTGGTACCACAGTGCCCCGCGCAGGGGCATGCGGCCGAGCGGCGCGATCATGCCGTTGTGCAGGGTCGAGGTGCCTGCCGCCGACTGCCAGGGGGCGCGCGGCGGCGAACCGTAGGCGACCGGTACCTGGCGCCACTGCCAGCCGCCGTCCAGCGGCACGCGGCTGCCGTCAGCGAGGCGCAGCGCGTGCAACGAGGCGGGACCGGCGAGTCCGCCGTCGCGGTAGGTGTCGAGCACGTTGACCACGACGGTGTTGGCGCCGGCGCGCAGCAGGCCCGCCGGCAGCGGGTATTCGCGCGGCGCCCCCGCGCCGTAGGTGCTGCCGACGGCGCGACCGTTGACCCAGGTCATGTCCACCTCGTCGGCAGGGCCCAGCAGCAGCGCCGCGTCCTGCGCGGCCTGCGCCGCGCTCAGTTCGACCGTGGTGCGGTACCAGACCATGCCGTCGAAGTCGGCGAGCTCCGGCACGCCCCAGCGCTCCCAGGCGCCGAGCTGCGGCGGCGCAGCGCGCCAGCCACCGGCGCCGTGGCCGGGCTCCCAGGGGCGGTCGCCATCCGGCAGCCCGGGGCGTTCCGCCCACCAGCGCGCCCAGGTCTCGCCCCAGCGCCCCACCGCGGCGACCGGATCCCCCGCGTACAGGGCGAGCACGTCCAGTGCCTCGTCGTGGCCGCCGACCGCACGCAGCGCCTCGGCGCTCATCCAGGCCTGGATGCGGGAGCCGCCCCAGGCCGCGGCGACCAGTCCCATCGGCACGTCGTGCACGGCCTGCAGCTCGCGCGCGAAGTAGTAGCAGGCCGCCGAGAAGTCGCGGACGGTGTCCGGCGTCACCGGCTGCCAGCGCACCTCGCCGCCGAAACCGGCACGCGGCACCGGGCTGCCTGTCTGGGGCACGGTCAGCAGGCGGATGCGCGGGTTGTCGGCGCCGGCGATCTCGGCGCGCGCATCCAGCGTGCGGTGGACCTGCAGCTCCATGTTGGACTGGCCGGAGCACAGCCACACGTCGCCGACCAGCACGTCCTCGACCGACAGCACGGCCTCCCCCGCGCGGGCGGTCAGGGTGTAGGGACCGCCTGTCGGCAGCGCCGGCAGTTCCGCCTCCCAGCGGCCGTCGGCACCGGCGCGCGCGCTGGCGCTGCGTCCCGCGACGGCGACCTGCACGCGCTCGCCGGCGGGCGCCTCGCCCCATACACGCAGCGGGCGGTCGCGCTGCAGGACGGCGCCGTCCCGGAACAGCGCGTGCAGCGCGAACGCCGGCTCCGCCGCGTGCGCGTCGGGATGCGGCGCGACGGCGGCCAGCACCGCCGCGAGCACCGCGGCGCGCAGGACCTTCGCGCGCGTCACCGGGTGTCTCCCGGCGCGTGCGGGAACTCGAGCGCCTGGTAGTACTCCAGCGTCTGCGCCGGCGCGGCGTAGCCCTCGGGCAGGGGCCGGCCGGAGAAGGTCTGGAAGTAGGCGATGCTGGCGTCGCGCCACCACTGCGCCTCCTTCTCCTGGATGCCGAGGAAGGTCGCGACCTGGGCGTGGCGCGCGGCGTCCACGTAGGAGGCCAGGCCGTCCCAGGTCGCGCGCATGCCGCGCACCGCATCCACGCCGCGCGTGTAGCGGTGGACCAGCTCGTCCCACAGCGGACGCCCGGACTGCGTGCGGTAGTCCCAGGGCACGTGGTGGAACCACAGCAGGAAGTCCTCGGGCACGCGCGTCACGTCGCCGAACACCTCGGCCACCGCCGGTGCGTACTGCGCCACGGCGTCGCTGCCGGTGGCGGTGCGGTCGAAGCCGATGCCCTCGGCGGTGGCGCGGTGGTAGTACACCGAGGTCCAGTCCGCGCGCGGGCCGCCCTCGACCCACGGCGCCGGGCCGTAGTGGTGGCCGCGCCCCATCAGGTGGTGCAGGCCCAGCGGGGTCATGTAGTCCACCACCGCCTGGTGCGAGGCCATCATCATGTCCACCACCGGCGCGACGAACGCCGGGGCGGTCGAGAAGGTCATGCGCACCCAGTCCGCGGCGATGTCTCGGGCGCGCGCGCCGGGATCCCAGGCGAGCCGGCCGTAGGCGTACCAGTTGGCCTGGTCGAAGTGCGAGCCGCTCCAGTTGCGGTCGCTTCCGATGTTGGCGACGCCGGCCATGCCGGTCAGCGCGTGGCCGTGCAGCGAGCCGTCGAGGACGCGCGCCACCGTCGAACCTGCGCCCTGCACGTGGGTGTCGGCGTCGAGCACCTCCTCGTACAGCGCGCCGAGATAGGCCAGGTGCGTGGAGAAGCCCAGGTACTCCTTGGTGATCTGGAACTCCATCATCAGCGGCGTGCGCGGCATGGCGCCGAACAGCGGATGGAAGGGCTCGCGCGGCTGGAAGTCGATGGCGCCGTTCTTGACCTGCACCATCACGTTGTCGCGGAACGCGCCGTCGTGCGGCACGAACTCGTTGTAGGCCTGCTTGTGGCGGTCGTCCGGCTCCTCCTCGGAGTAGACGAAGGCGCGCCACATCACCACGCCGCCGTGCGGCGCCAGCGCGTCGGCGAGCAGGTTGGCGCCGTCGGCATGGCTGCGGCCGTAGTCCTGCGGGCCCGGCTGGCCCTCGGAATTCGCCTTGACCAGGAAGCCGCCGAAGTCGGGGATGGTGCGGTAGATCTCGTCGGCCTTGTCCTTCCACCAGCGCTGCACGGCGGGATCCAGCGGATCGGCGGTGGCGAGCCCGCCGATCTCGATCGGCGCGCTGAAGCGCGCGCTCAGGTAGACGCGGATGCCGTAGGGCCGCATCACGTCCGCCAGCGCGGCGACCTTCTCCAGGTACATCGGCGTGAGCACCTGGGCGTTGGCGTTGACGTTGTTGAGCACGGTGCCGTTGATGCCGATCGACGCATTGGCGCGCGCGTAGTCGGTGTAGCGCGGGTCGCGCCAGTCCGGCAGGCGGTGCCAGTCCCAGATCGACTGGCCGGCATAGCCGCGCTCGACGTAGCGGTCGAGGTTGTCCCAGTGGTTCAGCACGCGCAGCGCCAGGCGCGGCGCCTCGCGCAGGTCGAGGGCGTCGAGCGGCGCGCCGGTCTGCGCCAGGCGCAGGAAGTGGAAGGCACCGTAGAGCGCGCCGATGTCGTCGTTCGCGGCGACCACGGTGGCGCGGTGGCCGCCGATGCGCACGCTGCGGATGAGGTAGCCCTCCTCGCCCAGGTCGGCGAGATCGAGCCCGAGCCCGGCGACCACCGGCGAGGACGCCGGCGTGCCGACCACCAGCGCGCCGTCGCGACGCGGCGCATCGGCCAACGCCGGCGCGCCGCCGAGCAGGCCGCCGAGGCCGCGGAGCAGTTCGTCGCGCAGCGCGCGCTGGGTCGGCGTGGACGCGGGCGCCACGAGCTCGGCCGCGTGCGCGCGCAGCACCGGCGCCTGCCGGGCGTCCAGCGGTGGGTAGCGCAGCCACAGGTCGTAGCCGTCCTCGGCGTGGGCGATCGCCGTGCAGGCCAGCGTCGCGAGCAGGGCCAGCAGCACGGCGAGACGGCTGCGGAGCGCGCCGGAACGGGCGCGGACGGCGCCCATGCCGATGCCTTCGAGGGTGGCGGTCGCCCGCCGCGCATGCTCGCGGGTGCGCACTGTTAGCGTTAGCATTCGAGGAATCTCCATGCCGGGTCCGGTGTTGCGATTGGGGATGCCCGACGACGCTGCGGCACCGCCCCCACGGGGTGCGGGGGCGGCACTCGTACGCCGACGAAAGGAACCAAGGGTTGGACAAGCCGAAACCGAAGAAAGCGGTGCGCCGCAAGGGACGCGCGGTCACCATCGCCGAAGTGGCCAGTCTCGCCGGCGTCTCCCCGATGACGGTGTCGCGCGTGATGAACAACCAGGGCAAGGTGCGCGACTCCACGCGCGAGCGCGTCCTCCAGGCCGTGCGCGAACTCGACTACACGCCCAACCTCGCCGCCGCCTCGCTGGCGGCCGCGCAGCACACGCGCATCGCGCTGATCTACACCAACCCCAGCGGCGCCTACCTGCGCGAGCTCCTGGTCGGCCTGCTGCGCATCGCCTCGCGCAACGCCATCCAGCTGGTCATCGACTACTGGGAGGGCCTGGACCCCGAGGGCGAACGCGCCGCGGCGCGCTCGCTCGCCAGGAAGGTGGAGGGCGTGATCCTGCCGCCGCCGCTGTGCGAATCGCCCACGGCGGTCGGCGAGCTCACCCGCGCGGGCGTGCCCCTGGTGGCGATCTCCTCCGGCCGCTTCACCGACGAGATCTCCTGCGTGCGCATCGACGACTTCCGCGCGGCCAAGGAGATCACCGAGCACCTCCTCGCCCAGGGCCACACGCGGATCGGCTTCATCCGCGGCCGCCCCGACCTCAGCGCCAGCGCCCGCCGCTTCGAGGGGTTCCAGGCGGCGCTGCACGAGGCCGGCGTGCCGTTCGAGGCGCGGCTCGTGCAGCAGGGCGACTACACCTACCGCTCCGGGCTCAAGGCCACGGAGAAGCTGCTCGCCCAGCGCAGGCCGCCCACCGCGATCTTCGCCAGCAACGACGACATGGGCGCCGCGGCCATCTCGGTCGCGCACCGGCGCGGGCTCGACGTGCCGCGCGACCTGTCCGTGGTGGGCTTCGACGACACCTCGGCGGCGACCACCGTCTGGCCGGAGCTCAGCACCGTCCACCAGCCCATCGCGTCGATGGCGAACACGGCGGTGGACGTGCTCCTGCGCAGCATCCGCCGCCGCGACCGCAGCACGCGGGTGCTGGTGGACCACGTGGTGCCGCACCGCCTGGTGGTCCGCGGCTCGGTCGCGCCCCTTCCCCAGGCGAAATAGCCCGCCGGGCCCTCCCCGGCCCGGCGCGGCGACGTGCACGACCCGCATGCGGGTGCTCATTCCACGCTCCCCTCCCCCGACGGCGCGCCGGTCTTCCGCCGGCGGCGCCGTCCGTTGGCTCAACGCAGCAGGTACTGGTTGAGCAGGTTCTCGTAGGCCTCCTGGCGGCCGCTGCGCTGCTGCGGCTCGCCCGACTTCAGCGCGATGCCGTGCAGGTCGGCGAGCGACAGGCCGCCCTCCTCGAACGCCTTGCCCTCGCCCGCGTCGAAGCTGGCGTAGCGCTCGCGCCGCCACTGCTCCCACGGCGAGGCGGTGAGCAGCGCGTGGGCCACTTCCAGCCCGCGCGCGAACGCGTCCATGCCGCCGATGTGGGCGATGAACAGGTCCTGCGGATCGGTGGACTCGCGGCGCACCTTGGCGTCGAAGTTGAGCCCGCCCGGCTGCAGGCCGCCCTGGCGCAGCACCACCATCATGGCGCCGACGGTGTCGTACAGGTCGCTCGGGAACTGGTCGGTGTCCCAGCCGTTCTGCGGGTTGCCGCGGTTGGCGTCGATGCTGCCGAGCATGCCGGCGTCGGAGGCGACCTGCAGGTCGTGCTCGAAGCTGTGGCCGGACAGTGTGGCGTGGTTGGCCTCGATGTTGAGCTTGAAGTCCTGGTCCAGGCCGTGCTCGCGCAGGAAGCCCACGCAGGTCGCGCTGTCGAAGTCGTACTGGTGCTTCATCGGCTCCATCGGCTTGGGCTCGATGAGGAAGTTGCCGTCGAAGCCGATGCTGCGGCCGTAGTCGCGCGCCATGGTGAGGAAGCGCGCCATGTGCGCCAGCTCGCGCTTCATGTCGGTGTTGTGCAGGCTGGCGTAGCCCTCGCGGCCGCCCCAGAACACGTAGTTGCCGCCGCCGAGCTCGACGGTGGCCTCCAGCGCGTTCTTGACCTGCACCGCGGCGCGCGCGACGACGGCGAAGTCGGGATTGGTGGACGCGCCGTTCATGTAGCGCGGGTGGCTGAACAGGTTGGCCGTGCCCCACAGCAGCTTCATGCCGGTGGCCTGCTGGCGCTCCTTGGCGAGCGCGACCATGTGCCTGAGGTTCCTCTCGTACTCGCCGATGTCGTCGGCGTCGGGCGCGAGATCCACGTCGTGGAAGCACCAGTACGGCACACCCAGCTTGGTGAAGAACTCGAAGGCGGCGTCGAGCTTGGCCTCCGCCTTCTGCAGGGCCCCGCCGCTGCCGGCGTCCCACGGATAGGCGCGCGTGCCCGGGCCGAAGGGATCGTGGCCCGCGCCGCAGAAGCTGTGCCAGTAGCACACCGCGAAGCGCAGGTGCTCGGCCATGGTCCTGTCGCCGATGCGCCTGTCGGGGTCGTAGACCTTGAACGCCAGCGGGTTGTCGGAGCCGCGGCCCTCGAAGGGAATGCGGCCGATGCCGGGGAAGAACTCCTTGGCGCCGATGAAGGGTTGCGTGCTCATGGGGGTCTCGTGTGGTGCGTGGTTTGAAGGCCCGCGGGAGCGGCTGTAGGAGCGGCTTCAGCCGCGATCCCCTCGGGCGGTAACGGCAGGTCGCGGCTGAAGCCGCTCCTACGGCGCGGGCGGCGCGGCGCCGTACAGCAGGCGCGCGGCGTCGAGATAGCGGAGGAAGTCGCGGTAGTGCGTGCGGTAGGCCGCGACCGCCCCGGGGTCGGGCTGCGCCGACAGCGCGGGCGCCACGGCGACGTGCTCGGCGGTGATCGCCGCGATGTCGCGCGCGTCGCCATGCGCCCGTGCGTGCGCCCACATCGCCTGCAGTGCGCCGCCGAACGCCGCGCCCTCGGCCTGTTCGGGCACCTCGACCGGCAGATCGAAGACGTCGGCGACCATCTGCCGCCACGCCGCGCTCTGGCTGCCGCCGCCGGTCAGGCGGATGGCGTCGAAACGCAGCCCGGCGGCCTGCAGCGCGTCGTAGCCGTTGCGCAGGCTGTAGGTCGCGCCCTCCATCGCCGCGCGGTAGGCGTTGCCGCGGGTCAGGTTGTTGAGGGTCATCCCGAACAGCCCGCCGCGCGCGGTCGGCAGGTCGGGCGTGCGCTCGCCGTTGAAGAACGGCAGCAGGGTCAGCCCGCCCGCGCCCGGCACGGTGCCGGCCAGCACCTCGGCCTCGCTCTCGCGGCTGCTGAAGCCGAACAGGCGCGCCATGCTCTCGGTGGCGACGGTGCAGTTCATGGTGCAGATCAGCGGCAGCCAGCCGCCGGTGGACGAGCAGAACGCCGCCCAGCCGCCCTGCGCATCGACCACCGGCCGCTCGGCATGGGCGAACAACGTGCCCGAGGTGCCCAGGCTCATGCTGAGCACGCCGGGGGCGACGTTGCCGGTGCCGATCGCGGCCATCATGTTGTCGCCGCCGCCCGCCGCGACCAGCACGTCGCGCGGCAGGCCCAGTTCGTCAGCGACGGCCGGCGCGATGCGGAAGCTGGCGTCCGCCTCCACCAGCGGCGGCAGCAGCTCGCCCAGGTCGCGGTCGGGATCTGTCGCCGCGAGCAGCTCGGGCGACCAGCGGCGGGTGCGCACGTCGAGCCATCCGGTCCCGGAGGCGTCGCCGTACTCCATCCAGCGCTCGCCGGTCAGCCAGAAGTCGACGTAGTCGTGCGGCAGCAGGATGGCCGCGAGCCTGGCGTACACCTCCGGCCGGTGCCTGCGCGTCCACGGCAGCTTGGACGCGGTATAGCCGGCGAGGATGGGATTGCCGGCCAGCGCGATGCAGCGGTCGGCGCCGCCGACCGCGGCCATGATCTCCCCGCACTGCGCGCTGGTGCTGGTATCGCACCAGAGCTTGGCGGGCGCCAGCACCTCGCCCGCCGCATCCAGCGGCACGAAGCCGTGCTGCTGGCCGGAGACGCCGATGGCCGCGACCCGCGCGCGCTGCGCGGGCTCCAGGCGCGCGAAGCAGGCGCGGATGGCGTCGAGCCACCAGTGCGCGTGCTGCTCACGGCTGCCGTCGTCGCCCGCGATCAGCTCGACCGGCTGCCCGTGCACGGCTACGACCTTCCGTGCCTCGGGATCGTAGGCCACGAGCTTGACGCTCTGCGTACCCACGTCGAGGCCCACGAACAGGCTCATCGACGGCCCCCGCAGCAAAAAAAGTTAGCGCTACCACTCTGGGCGGAAAAAAAAGACGCACCGGTGGGGGTGGTCGGGATCATGCGGGAAACAACCCTGGCGTTCGGGACCCGTGAACTCTAGCAGCGGACGCGGGAAATGCGTGCTGCAGTGCGGGATGGCGGGCACGAGGCGTGAGGCATGAGAGCTGGGAAATGCAGGGAAGGCACCGTCGCCCAGTTCCGCCCCTGCTCCTCGTCCCTCCACGTTCCCTCCCCGGGCAGCGCGCTGCGCGCGCTCACCCCCATCCCCGCCTTCCCCCGCAGGCGGGGGAAGGGGCGGGGCGCGTGGGCGTGGGGCTTGGGATCGGCGAGGCGGGGAACATGAGGAGTGGGGAGCGGGAGACGGTGCGACCGCTCGTCCTCGTTTCTCACTCCTCTCCACTCACTCCCCAGCCACACAGCCCCCTCCCCCGCGGACAGCGGGGGAGGGTTGGGGTGGGGGCGCCTTGCCGCGAGGAGCAAGGCGCCGAGGAGTGGAAAGCCAGGGAACGCACACCAACCTGCCCCATTTCTCACTCCTCCCCCTCACTCCCCAGCAGCCCTATCGGTACCCCGCCGCCTGCAGTTCGAACAGCTCCGCGTAGCGGCCGCCCTGCGCCAGCAGTTCCTCGTGGGTGCCGCTGGCCTCGATGCGGCCGCGCTCCAGTACGAGGATGCGATCGGCCATGCGCACGCTGGAGAAGCGGTGCGAGATGAGGACGGCGGTGCGGCCCTGGCTCAGCTGCTTGAAGCGCTGGAACACCTCGTACTCCGAACGCGCGTCGAGCGCCGCGGTGGGCTCGTCGAGGATCAGCAGCTGCGCGTCGCGCATGTAGGCGCGGGCGATGGCGATCTTCTGCCATTCGCCGCCGGACAGGTCCACGCCGGTGCGGAACTTGCGGCCGATGATCTGCGCGTACCCGTCGGGGAGGCGCTCGATCACCTCGTCCGCCAGCGCGGCACGGGCGGCGGCCTCGATCCGCGCGCGGTCGGCCGCGGCGTCGATGCGGCCGACCGCGATGTTCTCGGCGGCGGTGAGGTGGTAGCGCACGAAGTCCTGGAAGATCACGCCCACGTTGGCGCGCAGGGCGTCGAGGTCGATCTCGCGCAGGTCGACGCCGTCGACCAGGATGCGCCCCTCGTCCGGTTCGTAGAGCCGCGCCAGCAGCTTGACCAGGGTGGTCTTGCCGGCGCCGTTCTCGCCCACCAGCGCCAGCGCCTCGCCTGCGCGCAGCTCGAAGTCGAGATGGCGCACCGCCCAGTGCGCGGCGCCGGGGTAGCGGAAGCCCACGTTCTCGAAGCGGATGCCCTGCCGGACCGGCGAGGGAAACGGCTTCGGGTCCGGCGGCGAGACGATCTCCGGCTCGATGCGGAAGAACGAGAACAGGTCCTCCAGCTGCAGTGCCTGGCTGGCCACCTGCGACACGCCGACGAGCAGGCCCTCCAGCAACTGGCGCAGGCGCAGGAAGCTGGCGGCGAGGAAGGTCAGGTCGCCGATCGAGAACGCGCCGGAGACGGTGCGCCAGGCGATGTAGGCGTAGGCCGCGTAGTAGCCCAGGGTGCCGAGCGCCGCCAGCACCATGCCCCAGCGCGCCCGCTGGAAGGCCAGCCTGCGGTTGGCGGCGTAGAAGCCCTCGGCGAGCTGGCGGTAGCGCGCGATCAGGAAGTCGTGGAGACCGAAGATCTTGACCTCCTTGGCCGTCTCCACGCTGGCGCCGGTCTGGCGCAGGTATTCGAGCTGGCGCCGCTCCGGCGTCCACTGGTAGTTGAGCTGGTAGTTGAGCGCGTTGAAGTGCGCCTCGCCGACGAAGGCGGGCACCAGTGCGACGGCGAGCAGCACGATCAGCCAGGGCGCATAGAGCACCAGGCCGGCGGCGAAGGTCGCGATGGTGACGAGGTCCTGGGCCTGCCCGAACAGCTGGGCCATCAGGGTCATGCGGCCCATGGTCTGGCGCCGCGCGCGGTCGAGGCCGTCCTGCACCTCGGCATCCTCGAAGTCCTCGAGGTCGAGCGTGGCCGCGTGCGCCATCAGCCGCATGCTGGTGGCATTGGTGACGCGCTCGGCGAGCAGGCCGTCCACCAGGGCGACCAGGCGCGCGAGCACGTCGGACGCCACCGCGAGCCCGAACTCGAGCGCGAGCAGCGCCGCCAGGGGATCGAGCGCACCCGCGCGCCAGGCCTCCGCCAGCGACGGCAGCGCGCCCGCCGCGGTGATGCGCACCGCCTCGTCGATGATGAGCTTGCCGACGTAGAGCATCAGCACCGGCAGCACCGCGCGCACCAGGCGCAGGCCGATGCTGGCCAGGGTGAGCGCGCGGCTGGTCTGCCAGATCAGCGCGAGGAAGGGCCGGAGGTTGCGGAGGGCGCCGACGCGTTCGCGCAGGCTGGAGGCGGCGGGCATGGCGCAGTTCGGGCGGTGGCGTCGACCGCACATGATCGCCCATGCGCGGCGATACGGCGGGTTGCCCCGTCGCGGGCGGGCATGTTTCCCTGAAAGAAGGGGATCGCGTGGATGCCGATGCGCGCGCAGCGCGCCGGGGGCCGCGGCATCGCGATGCGCGCGCCCGTTCCGTCCGCTTCCACCCGGGGTCGATGATCCAGCTTCACGCGCTCGACTATCTCGCCATCGGCGGCTATTTCGTCGCCGTCGTCCTCATCGGCAGTTGGGCCGCCAGGCGGCGCACGACGTCGGACGACCTGTTCCTCGCCGGCCGCACGCTGGGCCCGCTGGCGGTAGGCTTCTCGCTGTTCGCCTCGAACATCTCCTCCGACACGCTGCTCGGCCTGCCCGGCGCGGCCTACCGCACCGGCATCTCGGCCGCCAACTACGAGTGGATGGCCGGCGTGGTGCTCATCTTCGCCGCGCTGTTCGTGCTGCCGGTGCTGATGCGCGCGCGCGTCACCACCATGCCCGAACTGATGGAGCGGCGCTTCGACCCGCGCCTGCGCAAATACCTCTCGGCGGTCACGCTGTTCCTGTCGATCGTGCTCGACACCGCGGCGACGCTCTACGCGGGCGCGTTGGTGCTCACCACCTTCGTGCCCGCGCTCGGCCTGTGGGAGACCTGCCTCGGCCTCGCGCTGTTCACCGGGGCCTACGCCGCCGCGGGCGGACTGCGCGCGGTGGTCTACACCGACGTGCTGCAGGCCCTGGTCCTGCTGTGCGGCGCGGCCGCGCTGGCGTGGATCGTGTTCGGGCAGTTCGGGCACTCCTGGGCGGCGGTCGCCGATTCGGTGAGCCCGGAGACGCTCTCGCTGATCCGTCCGCTCGACGATCCGGGCGTGCCCTGGCTGGGCCTGCTGACCGGCCTGCCCATCGTCGGCTTCTACTACTGGACCATGAACCAGTACGTCGTGCAGCGCGTGCTGGGCACGCGCGACCTCGCCGCGGCCGGCCGCGCCTCGATCATCGCCGCGGCGCTGAAGCTGCTCCCGCTGTTCCTGATGACCCTGCCCGGCGTCATGGCGATCAGCCTGCTGCCGGGCCTCGACGAGCCCGACCAGGTGTTCCCCACCATGGTCGCGACCTTCGCCCCCGCGGGTCTGGCCGGGCTGATCCTCGCCGGCCTGCTCGCCGCGCTGATGTCCACCTGCTCGTCAACGCTGAACTCGGCGGCGACCCTCATCACCAAGGACTTCGTGCAGCCCCGCCATCCGCACCTGGACGAGGCGCGACTGGTGCGCAGCGGGCGCATCGCGACCCTCGTCATCACCCTGCTCGCCGCGCTGTGGGCGCCGATGATCCAGCACTTCGAAGGGCTCTGGAACTACCTGCAGCAGGTGTTCGCCTTCGTGGCCTCGCCGCTGGTCGCGGTCTTCCTGATGGGCCTGTGGTCGCGCCGCCTCGGCGCGGGCGCCGCGCTGCGCGGGCTCGCCTGCGGCCATGCCGTGAGCGCCCTGCTCTTCGGTGCGCGCGAACTCGGCCTGGTGACCGTGCACTTCACCGTGCTGGGCGGCGTGCTGTTCGCCGCGACCCTGCTGCTGGCGTGGATCTGGATGCGCGTCCTGGGCGAACGCGACGCTCCCGGCGAGGACAAGCTCGCGGTGATCGCACGGACCGGCCTGCCGCGCCTGCCGGCGGACGTCTACGTCGGCGCCGGCCTGGTGCTGGCCGCCACGGCGGTGTTGCTGGTGGTGCTGGGGTGAGGCCGGGCGGACAGCGAGGACGGTGTTCGGGAGATGGAACGGGTACTGGGTTCGGGGCTCGGGGAACCGCACCGGGAACCGGCGAGCGGGCTCCGACGCGCCGGGCCTGCCCCGGCGCATCGGCGCCTCGGCTCAGCCCAGCGCGTCGATCACCGCGCGGGTGAAGGCCGGCACGTCGTCGGGCTTGCGGCTGGTGATGATGTTGCCGTCGATCTCGACCTCCTTGTCGGACCACTGCGCACCGGCGTTGATCAGGTCGTTCCGGATGCTCGGCCAGGAGGTGACGTTCTTCCCCTTGACGAGCCCGGCGTCGATCAGCGTCCAGGGGCCGTGGCAGATCGCGGCGATGGGCTTGCCGGCCTCGCCGAAGGCCTTGATGAGGGCGATGGCCTTCTCCTCCAGGCGCAGCTTGTCGGGGTTGATCTGCCCGCCGGGCAACACCAGCGCGTCGTAGTCCTCGACGCGCGCGGCGTCCAGCGCGACGTCCACCTTCACGGGGTCGCCCCAGTCGCTCCCCTTCCAGCCCTTGATCTCGCCGGACTCGGGCGAGACGACGTGGACGGTCGCGCCGGCCTTCTCCAGGCCCTCCTTGGGCCCGGTCAGCTCGCTCTGCTCGAAACCGTGGGTGGCGAGCATCGCCACCTTCCTGCCTTGCACTGCGGACATGGGCATCTCCTTCGTCGATGGTCGGAAAGGAAACGCGCATGCTCGCGCCCGGGCCGTGGCGCCCCGGTGAACCGCAGCGACGGCCTGCACGCCCCGGCTGCGCGCCCTGCATGCCGGCCCGATCGCGCCGCCCGGTTTACAAACATTCATGTATGTTTGTAAATTGCGCGCCCAGCGGGCAGGACGGCCCGCGCCGAGGACATGCCCATGCCCGCCCCGCACCACCCTCGCCCGGCGCCGCCCCCGGCGGACTCCGCCGCACGCCGCCGCCCGGTGCGGCCATGAACCACGTCGTCATCGTCGGTGGCGGCGTCGCTGGGCTCGAACTCGCCACCCGCCTCGGCAACCGCCTGGGCGCGCAGGGAAAGGCGCAGGTCACGCTGGTCGACCGCGGTGCCGCGCACCTGTGGAAACCGATGCTGCACACGCTCGCCGCCGGAACCGGCGACGGCCGCCTCCAGCGCGTGCCCTACCTGGCGCATGCCGCCCAGCACCACTTCCGGTTCCGGCCTGGCCCCTTCACCGGACTCGACCGGACGCGCCGGCGGATATCGCTCGGGGCGGTGCGGGCCGAGGACGGCGAATGCCTGCTCCCGCCGCAGACGCTCGACTACGACCTGCTCGTGCTCGCGCTCGGAAGCCGCGCCGACGACTTCGGGACGCCGGGCGTGGCCGAGTACTGCCACTTCATCGACAGCCAGGCCGAGGCCGAGTCCTTCAACCAGGCGCTGCGGCGACTGGTCCTGCGCGCGCTGGCCGGAGGCGCGACGAGCGAAGTGGCGATCGTGGGCGGAGGCGCGACCGGCGTGGAGCTGGCCGCATCGCTGGTCCAGCTCGTGGAGCAGCTCGGCGGCTACGGAGCGCGCGACCTGCACGGGCGCGTCGGGATCACCCTGATCGAGAGCGGCCCGCGCCTGCTCCCGGCCTTCCCCGAACGCGTATCGGCACAGGTCGAGGCGCGCCTGGGCGCGCTCGGCATCCGCGTCCGCACGCGCGCCCGCGTGGTGGCCGCCACGCCGGACGCCTATGTGCTGGACGACGGCACGCGCATCCGCAGCACGCTCAAGGCCTGGGCCGCAGGCGTGCGCGGCGAGGCGGTGCCGGACGGCTACGACGGCCTCGAAACCAGCCGCAATGGCCGCCTGCTCGTGCGCCCGACCCTGCAGGCGACGCGCGACGACCGGGTCTTCGCCGTCGGCGACTGCGCCAGCCTCACGCTGCCGGGGCACGACCGGCCACTCGCGCCGACCGCGCAGGTCGCCCACCGGCAGGCGCGGCACCTGAGCCGGCAGCTTCCCCGGGTGCTTGCCGGGGAATCGCCGCGGGAATTCGTCCATCGGGACCTCGGCGCCCTGGTCCCGCTCGGCCACTACGACGCGTTCGGGACGCTCGGGCAGCTCGGCCTCTTCCGCGGCTTCCTGCACGGCCGCCTCGCGCACGTCGGCCACGCGATGCTCTATCGGCGCCACCAGGCCGGCCTGCATGGCATCTGGAGCGGCAGCCTGCTGTGGCTCGCCGAACTGCTCCAGCGCCGGGTGCGGCCCGCGCTCCGCCTGGACTGAGCAGCCGGGCGCGCCGTCCGCTACAGCGACAGCACGGTGCGGCCCTCGGCGTGGACGAGCTGCAGCCCCACCGGCCCGCGCCGCAGCTCGGACATGCCGCTGCTGCTCGACTTCAGCACCAGTTCGCCGACCCGCAGGGTCTCGCGCGAGTCCTGCCAGACGCGGACGCTGGCGCCGTCGGGGGCGATCTCGATGCGCGGCGGGCCGGGTCGGTAGGTCAAGCGGGCGCGGAACCGCGCGAGGTCGCGGGCCGACTGCAGGTACTCCTCGCGCCCGACGTGCAGCACGTCGTCGCCGGTCACGCCGCTGACCTCGATGCGGAAACGCGCCCAGTCCGCGACCAGCGGCGCCAGCGCGTCGGCGTCCATGCGCCGGGTGGCGTCCTCGAAGCGGGCCAGGTAGTCCCGCACCTCCACCTCGGTGATCGCCGGCGGCGGGGCGGCACCCGGGCCGCAGCCCGCCAGCGCCAGCAGCGATCCGAGACACAGCGCCCACAGGCGCATGCGCAGCATCCATTCCATGTCGACTCCCTGTCGGAGGGCCCACGCCCTCCCCCCGCGGATGCTAGGGCATGCAGCGCCTTCCGGGGGAGCGGATCAGTCCGCCTCGTAGTCGGGGTCGACCACGGCGAAGAGGTCGTGCTCGTCGGCGCCCATCATGGTCACCTCCGCGAACTGGCCGGGCTGCAGGCCGGCCTCGTAGCCGTCCTGGATCTGCACGATGCCGTCGATCTCGGGCGCGTCCGCGTAGCTGCGGGCGTAGGCGAGATCGCCATCGATGGCGTCCACCAGCACGCGCTCGCGGCGGCCGATACGCTGCTGCAGGCGCTCGGCGCTGATCTCGGCCTGCACCGCCATGAAGCGCGCGAGCCGCTCCTGCTTGACCTCCTCGGGCACCGGATCGGGCAGGGCGTTGGCCGCGGCGCCCTCGACCGGCGAATAGGCGAAGGCGCCGACGCGGTCGAGCTGGGCCTCTTCGAGGAAGTCCAGCAGCGCCTCGAACTCGGCCTCGGTCTCGCCCGGGAAGCCGACGATGAAGGTGCTGCGGATCGCCAGGTCCGGGCACTCGCGGCGCCAGTTCTGGATGCGCTCGAGCGTCTTCTCCACGGCGCCCGGCCGCTTCATCAGCTTGAGGATGCGCGGGCTGGCGTGCTGGAACGGGATGTCCAGGTAGGGCAGCAGGCCCGGGCCGCCGTTCGGGTTCCGGGCCATCAGCGGGACGATCTCGTCCACGTGCGGATACGGGTACACGTAGTGCAGGCGGGTCCAGACGCCGAGTTCGGCGAGGCCCTCGCACAGCGACTTCATGCGCGTCTGCCACTGCCGGCCCTGCCAGGTGCCCTCGCGGTAGCGCAGGTCGACGCCGTAGGCGCTGGTGTCCTGGGAGACGACGAGGAGTTCCTTGACCCCGCCGCGGGCGAGCTTCTCCGCCTCGCGCAGCACCTCGTCCACCGGACGCGAGGCCAGGTCGCCGCGCATCGAGGGGATGATGCAGAAGGTGCAGCGGTGGTTGCAGCCCTCGGAGATCTTGAGGTACGCGAAGTGCCTGGGCGTGAGCTTGACGCCGAAGTCCGGCACCAGGTCGACGAAGGGATCGTGCTTCGGCGGCAGCGCGGCGTGCACCGCGTTCATCACGCTGGCGTAGTCCTGCGGGCCGCTGATCGAGAGCACGTCGGGATGGGCCTCGCGGATCTGCTCCGGGCGCTTGCCCAGGCACCCGGTGACGATGACCTTGCCGTTCTCGGCGATGGCCTCGCCGATGGCGTCCAGCGACTCGGCCACGGCCGAGTCGATGAAGCCGCAGGTGTTGACCACCACCACGTCGGCCGCGTCGTAGCTGGGCACAATGTCGTAGCCCTCGACCCGGAGCTGGGTGAGGATGCGTTCGGAGTCGACGAGGGCCTTCGGGCAGCCGAGGCTGACGAAGCCGACTTTGGGATTGGCGGCGGGCATGGGAACGGGGCTGGCGCGCGGGAAACCGCGCAGTATAGCGCCGCCCCCCGCCTCCGCCCCCGCCGTCGGACGCCGCGCCGCCCGGGCGAGGGGACGACGTTCAGTTGCGCCTGACGGTGCGGTGGCATCGGTGCGACAACGACGGCAGAAGCGTCCTTGGGGTTGAGGAGTGAGTGGGGAGGAGTGAGAAACGAGGGCGGGCAGCCGAGCCTCTCGTTTCTCACTTCTCATCTCTCGCTCCTGCCCAAAGCGCCCCAACCCCCAACCCTCCCCCGCTGCCCGCGGGGGAGGGGGCTGGCGGGATTTGCGGGGTTCAAGGAGTGAGTGGGGTGGGGGCGGTTGCTCCTTCTCTCGTTTCTCACTCCTCCTGCCTCACTCCTCAAGCCCCGGCGCGTCCTCCGCCCGCGCTAGCATGGCCCTCCCCCGGCACAGGAGCTTTCCCATGGGCGAGACCGTCACCCTCCACACCCGCAACGGCGAGATCGGTGGCTACGCGGCGCGGCCGGCGCGGACGCCGGCAGGCGGGATCGTGCTGGTGCAGGAGATCTTCGGGGTCAACGCGCACATCCGCGGCGTCGTCGACCGCTTCGCGGAGGAAGGCTACGCGACGGTGGCGCCGGCGGTGTTCGACCACGTGGAGCGCGGCATCGAACTGGGCTACGACGAAGCCGGCTTCAAGCGCGGGCGCGATCTCGTGGGCCAGCTCGGCATCGACCGCGCGGTGGCGGACGTGGCGGCCGCGGCCGGCTGGCTGCGCGACCAGGGCGTTGCGCGGGTCGCCGCGGTCGGCTACTGCTGGGGCGGCAGCGTGGCCTTCCTCGCCAACACCCGCCTGGGCCTGCCCTCGGTGAGCTACTACGGCGGACGCACGCTGCCCTTCGTGCACGAGGTGCCGCGCGCGCCGATGCTGTTCCACTTCGGCGAGGCCGACCCCTACATCACGCCCGCCGACGTGCAGGCGCACCGGGACGCCCTGCCCGACGCCCAGGTGCACACGTATCCCGCCGGTCACGGCTTCAACTGCGAGCAGCGCGCCGACTACGACGCGGCCAGCGCGAAGCTGGCCCTGGAGCGCACGCTGGCCTTCCTGCGCGCGGCACTGGCATGAGCGCCTTCGCCCTGCATCCACGCCTGGCGGCGGACACGCATCCGGTGACCTCGCTGCCGCTGTGCGAACTGCTGCTGATGGACGACGCGCGCTACCCGTGGCTCGTCCTCGTTCCGCGCGTGGTCGGCGCCACCGGCATCGACGAGCTGGACTTCGCCGCACGCCATGCGCTGGTGGACGAGATCGACGAGATCAGCCGTCTGCTGCGCGCCGAGGTGCGCCCGGAGCGCATCAACGTCGGCGCGCTCGGCAACGTGGTGCCGCAACTGCACGTGCACGTGGTCGCGCGCTTCCGCAACGACCCCGCCTGGCCCGGGCCGGTATGGGGCCATTCGCCGGCCCAGCCCTACGAGGAGGCGGCGCGGACGACGCGGCTGACGCGCCTGCGGGCGGCACTGGGGCGCGGCGGTACGGCGTGAACGCGCCCCGGGTCGAGCGCGCGGGCGAGGAGGCGTTGCGCCTGCGCCTGGACGGCGGCATCGATCCGGGCACGCACGCCCGCGTGGTGGCGCTCGCGCAGCGACTCGAGGCGGACCGTCCGCCATGGCTGCTGGACGTCGTGCCCGCCTACGCCGAGCTGGCGCTGCGCGTGGACGTGGAGCGGCTCGCCGCGGACCGGCCCGGCGAGGACGCGCTGGCACGGGCGGAGGACTGGCTGCGGGCACGGCTCGCGTCACCCGACGACGACCGGGCGCCCGCCACCGCGGCGCGCCGCATCGAGATCCCCGTCACCTACGGCGGCGACGCCGGCCCCGACCTCGACGCGCTGGCCGCGGAACTCGGCATGCCCGCCGAGGAGATCGTGCGGCGCCACGCGGGCGCCGACTACCGCGTCGCCATGCTCGGCTTCGCGCCCGGTTTCCCCTACCTGCTCGGCCTGGACCCTGCGCTGGCCGCGCCGCGGCTGGCGACGCCCCGCACGCGGGTCCCCGCGGGCAGCGTCGGCATCGGCGGCGCCCAGACCGGCATCTACCCGCGCGCAGCGGCGGGCGGATGGCGGCTGATCGGCCGCACCGACCTGGTCCTCTTCGATCCGCAGCGCGCCGCGCCGTCCCTGCTGCGGCCGGGCGACCGGGTGCGCTTTGTGCCGGTGCGCGCATGAGCATCGAGGTCCTCGTCCCCGGTGCGTGCACCACCGTGCAGGACCTGGGCCGCCACGGCTGGCGCCACCTCGGCGTCGGCCAGGCCGGCGCGCTCGATGCCTGGGCGCACCGGATCGGGAACCTGCTGGTGGGCAATCCTGCTTCGGCGGCGACGCTCGAGATCGCGCTGACCGGGCCGACGCTGCGCTTCGTCCGGCCCGCCCGCATCGCCCTCACCGGTGCGCAGATCGAGGCGCGCGTGGACGGACTGAGCCTCCCCTGCTGGAGCGTCGTCGATCTCCCGGCAGGCAGCGTGCTGCGGCTCGGGCGCTGCAGCGACGGCGCGCGCAGCCACCTGGCCATCCGCGGCGGGTTCGATCTGCCGCCCGTGCTCGGCAGCCGCGCGACCGACCTGCGCGGCGGCTTCGGCGGGCTCGACGGCCGTGCGCTGCGCACGGGGGATCGCCTGCCGGCGGACGCCGGCGGCACGGGTCGGCTCCGGGTCGCGCCCTGGTGGATCGACGCGCATGCCGATCTCGACGATGCCCTGCCCGACCCCGCGGGCGTGCGCGTGCTGCCGGGCGAGGACGCATTGGCGGAACCCACCGCGCTCGCGGCGACGCAATGGCGGGTCAGCGCGTCCAGCGACCGCCAGGGACTGCGCCTCGACGGCCCGCCGCTGGCGCTCGCCGCACAGGTGGAGCGCATCTCCGCGCCGGTCTTCCCCGGGACGGTGCAGTTGCCGCCGGACGGCCGTCCCATCGTCCTGCTGGCGGACGCGCAGACGCATGGCGGCTATCCGGTGATCGGCCACGTCGCGCGCGCGGACCTGTCCCGCCTCGCGCAGCGCCGGCCCGGCGCGCCGCTGCGCCTGGTGCCGTGCACGCGCCAGGAGGCGGCGGCCGCGGCTTGCGTCCAGCGACACCGGCTCGCCAGAATCGGCGAGGCCGTCGCGGCGCGGCTGCGCCTGGCACCGTTCGCGGCCCTGCGCGCAGGCACCGCCCCAACCCGAGAGCACCCATGAAGTTCAGCGTTCCCGCCGTCATCCTGATCGTGCTCGGCGTCGTGCTCCTGATGAACAACCTCGGGCTGGCGGACTTCGACCTCGGGCGGCTGATCATGCGCTGGTGGCCCGCGATCCTGATCGCCGTCGGCATCAGCATGCTGTTCCGGCGCGGCAACCCGCGCTGATCCACGCGCGCCATGCGCATCGACTTCAACTGCGACCTCGGCGAGGGCTGCGGCGACGATGCGGCGATCGTGCCGCTGGTGAGTTCGGCCAGCATCGCCTGCGGCGGCCATGCCGGCGATGCCGCCTCGATGCGCGAGACGCTGGCGCTGTGCGCCGCGCACGGCGTCGCCGTCGGCGCGCATCCCTCCTTCGTCGACCGCGCAGGCTTCGGGCGCACCGAGCTGGCCGTCGCGCCCGACGTCCTCGTCGGACAGCTGCGCGCCCAGATCGAGACCCTCGCCGCCCAGGCCGCCGCGCGCGGGCAGCGCCTCGCCCACGTCAAGCCGCACGGCGCGCTCTACACCCTCGCCGCGCGCGACGCCGAGACCGCCGACTGCGTGATCGCGGCGGTGCGGGCGGTCGATCCGGCCCTCCGCGTCTACGCCCTCGCCGGCTCCGTCCTCGCCCGACGCGCCGCGGACGCTGGGCTGTCCGTGGACGGCGAGGCCTTCGCCGAGCGCCGCTACGAAGCGGACGGCAGCCTCACGCCGCGCCGCCTCCCCGGCGCCAGCCTGGACACGCTGGACGAAGCCCTCGCGCAGGTCCGGCAACTGCTGCGCGAGGGAGCCGTGACCGCGCGCACCGGCGAGCGCGTCACCGTCCGTGCCGGCACCCTCTGCCTGCACGGCGACCGCCCCGATGCCGCGGCCTTCGCCCGCGCGCTGCGGACGGCGCTCGAAGCCGAGGGCGTGCGGGTGGCGGCGCCGGGCACATGAACTACTGGCCGCTGATCGGCATCGCCTGGGTCGTCGGCGGCTTCGCGCTGCGCATGAACCCCGCGCTGGTCGTGGTGAGCGCGGGCCTGGTCACCGGCATCGCGGCCGGCGACAGCCTGGCGGCGACGCTGGAGACGATGGGCGAGGCCTTCACCAAGCTGCGCTACCTGGTGCTGTTCGTGCTGACGCTGCCGGTGATCGGCCTGCTCGAACGCCACGGCCTGCGCGAGCGCGCGCAGGCGTGGATCGGGCGCCTCCGCGGCGCCACGACCTCGCGGCTGCTGATCGTCTACCTGGGCATGCGCCAGACGATCTCCGCGCTCGGCCTGCACAGCCTCGGCGGCCATCCGCAGACCGTGCGCCCGCTGCTCGCGCCCATGGCCGAGGCCGCCGCCGAGACCCGCCACGGCCCGCTGGACGACGACCAGCGGGCGCGGATCAAGGCCATGTCCGCGGCCACCGACAACGTCGGCCTGTTCTTCGGCGAGGACATCTTCATCGCCTTCTCCGGCGTGCTGCTGATGCACGGCTTCCTGGCCGAACAGGGCGTCGACATCGAACCGCTGCACATCGCGCTGTGGGCGATCCCGACCGCGGTCTGCGCCTTCCTGATCCACGGCGCGCGCCTGCTGCGCATGGAGCAGCGGCTCGCGCGCGAGGCCGCCGCGCTGGCCGCGGGAGCGATGCGGCGATGATCACGCTCGGCCTGATCTACTGGATCACCGGCGCCTACCTCGCCCTGATCGCCTGGCGCACGCTGCGCGACCGCGGCAATCCGAGGCGCTTCGCGGGCGGCCTGTTCTGGGGGCTGCTGGCGCTGGTCACGGCCGTCGGCGAGCGCCTGCCGCCGCTGTGGGTGGGGATCGTCGTCGTGGTGCTCGCAGGCATCGCCGGCCTCGGCGGGCTGCGTCGCGGGAGCGTCGCCGAGGCGCCGCCGGCGCGCCGCGCCGCGGACGCCGCCCGCCTCGGCAACCGCCTGTTCTGGCCGGCCCTGGCGATCCCGCTGGTGACCCTGCTGCTCGCGGTGGTGCTCGACGAGGCCGAGGTGTTCGGCCTGCGCCTGCTCGGCGGCCCGCAGCCGACCCTCATCGCCCTGGCGGTGGCCTGCCTCGTGGGCACCGCGATGGCCTGCATGCTCACGCGCAGCAGCCCCCTCCGGGCGGTGGAGGACTCGCGGCGCCTGCTCGACGCCATCGGCTGGGCCGCCCTGCTTCCGCTGTTGCTGGCGACGCTCGGCAGCGTGTTCGCCGGCGCCGGCGTGGGCGAGACCGTCGCCGGCATGACCGCCGCCGTGGTCCCGCCGGAGAGCCGCGTCGCGGCGCTGGCGGCCTTCGCGCTGGGCATGGTCGTGTTCACCGTGATCATGGGCAACGCCTTCGCCGCCTTCCCGGTGATGATGGCGGGCATCGGCCTGCCCCTGCTGGTGCACGGGCACGGCGCGGACGCGGCGCCGCTGGCCGCGCTCGGCATGCTCTCCGGCTACTGCGGCACCCTGCTCACGCCCATGGCCGCCAACTTCAACCTCGTCCCCGCGGCGCTGCTGGAACTGCCGCCCTACGCGGTGATCCGCGCGCAGGTCGCCACCGCCCTGCCGCTGCTGGCCTGCAACGTGGTGCTGATGTACATCTTCGTGTTCCGGTGATGCCGATGTCCGACCCGCAGACCCTGCTCCTGACCGGCTTCGCGCCCTTCGGCGGCGAGACCGAGAATCCCTCGTGGCTGGCGGTGCGACCGCTCGACGGCGCCCTGATCGACGGCTACCGCGTGGTGGCGGTGGAGCTTCCGGTGGTGTTCGGCGAGGCGCTGCGCGCGCTCGAAGCGGCGCTGGACCGGCATGCGCCGGCGCTGGTGCTGTGCGTCGGCCAGGCCGGCGGACGCGCCCAGGTGTCGCTGGAGCGCGTCGCCATCAACGTCGACGACGCGCGCATCCCCGACAACGCCGGCAACCTGCCGGTGGACACCGCGGTGATCGAGGGCGGCCCCGCCGCCTACTTCTCCAACCTGCCGATCAAGGCCATGCGCGAGGCGGCACGCGCCGCGGGCGTGCCCTGCGAGATCTCGCAGACCGCCGGCACCTTCGTGTGCAACCACGTCTTCTACGGCCTGATGCACGCCCTGCGCGAACGGCCCGGCGTCCGCGGCGGCTTCGTGCACATCCCCTATTCGCCGCAGCAGGCGGCGGCGCATGCAGGCGCGCCCAGTCTCCCCGTGGAACTCGCCACCCGCGCCCTGCGGGCGATGCTCGAGACGGCGCTGCGCACGGGCGAGGACGTCCGTATCGCCGCCGGCGCCACGCACTAGGCCTGCCCGGGCGCCGCCCCGCCGGGGGATGACACCGGCACCGGCATCGGGCAGGCTCCGGCCATCGCAAGGAGGATCCAGGCATGGGAACGAGGACCCTGATCGCTGCAGCCACGGCCGCCCTCGCCGCCTTCGGCGGCGGATGGCTGCTGGGCTCCATCCAGACGAGCCGTAGCGCGATGGCGGACCAGATCGTCGCGAACTGGGTCGCGCATGCCATCGTGGTCATCGACGAGCAGGGGCAGCGCCGGAGGCCCGAGGATGCGGCCGCGGTCGCCGACGGCGTCGTGAGAGTACTTGCGCCCCTGGCGGGAGAGATGTTCGCGCACGCCGGCAACCCGCAGGTGCAGGCCCTGGCCCGCGGCTACGCGAAGCGGATCCACGACGACCCGACGCTGGTGCAGGACCGTTTCGACACGTCGGAAAAGCAGCGTGTGCGCATGCTCGCCGCGGTCGCCTGCCTCGCGGACGACCACGACCCGCGGGCGACCTCGGCCTGCACGGCGGGCACCCAGCCCTGACGGCATCCGCCGCCCGGCTCAGGTCCGCGGCAGGGTGACGCCGACCTGGCCCTGGTACTTGCCGCCGCGGTCGGCGTAGCTGGTGCCGCAGATCTCGTCGGACTCGAAGAACAGCATCTGCGCCACGCCCTCGTTGGCGTAGATCTTGGCCGGCAGCGGCGTGGTGTTGGAGAACTCCAGCGTGACGTGGCCTTCCCACTCCGGCTCCAGCGGTGTCACGTTGACGATGATCCCGCAGCGCGCATAGGTGCTCTTGCCCAGGCACACCACCAGCGTCGAGCGGGGAATGCGGAAGTACTCCACCGTGCGCGCCAGCGCGAAGGAGTTCGGCGGGATGATGCAGACGTCCGACTCCACGTCGACGAAGCTGCCGCTGTCGAACCGCTTGGGATCGACGATGGTGGAGTTGATGTTGGTGAACACCTTGAACTCCCGCGAGCAGCGCACGTCGTAGCCGTAGCTCGACGTCCCGTAGCTGACGATCCGGTGCCCGTCCGCCGCATGCTTCACCTGGCCCGGCTCGAACGGCTCGATCATCTTGTGCTGCTCCGCCATGCGGCGGATCCAGTGGTCGGACTTGATGCTCACGGGGCTGGAGTGCGGTGCGTGGGAGGGGCGGAAGTGTAGCGGGTTGGGCGGAGCGGGAATCGGGAAGAGGGAATGGGGAACGGGACGGCAGGGCGATGCGGGCCCGGACTGCGCATCTCGACAGCGCGCGGGACCGGCAGGGCGAGCCCGGGCGCTCCGTCCCTCGGGTCCCGCTTCCCGCTTCCCCCTTCCCGACTCCCGCCCCTACTCCTTCACCACGATATTCGGAAACCCCACCCGCCTGTTCTTCGCCTGCAGCGACAGCCGTGCGGCGGTGGTGCGGGCGATGGCGCGGTAGCGGCGGGCGAGGTCGGTGTCGGGTTCGGCGGCGACGATGGGGGTGCCGGCGTCGCCCTGGGTGCGGATGCGGATGTCGAGCGGCAGCGCGCCCAGCAGCGGAACGCCGTATTCCTTCGCCATCCACTCGCCGCCGCCGGCGCCGAACACGTGCTCGGCGTGCCCGCAGTTCGAGCACACGTGCACGCCCATGTTCTCGACGATGCCCAGCACCGGCACCTCGACCTTCTCGAACATCTTCAAGGCCTTGCGGGCGTCGAGGGTGGCGATGTCCTGCGGCGTGGTGACGACGACCGCGCCGGAGACGGGCACCTTCTGCGAGAGGCTGAGATGGATGTCGCCGGTGCCCGGCGGCAGGTCGACGACCAGGTAGTCGAGGTCCTCCCAGCGGGTCGAGTTCAGCAACTGGTCCAGGGCCTGGGTGACCATCGGGCCACGCCAGATCATGGGCGTCTCCTCCTCGATCAGCAGGCCGATCGACATCGCCTGCAGCCCGTGGGCGCGCGCCGGGACGATGGTCTTGCCGTCGGGGCTTTCGGGCCGCCCCGCGAGACCGAGCATGCGCGGGATGCTGGGGCCGTAGATGTCGGCATCGAGCACGCCGACGCGGGCGCCCTCCGCCGCCAGCCCGAGCGCGAGGTTGACTGCGGTCGTGGACTTGCCGACGCCGCCCTTGCCCGAGGCGACCGCGACGATGTTCTTGACCTCGGGCAGCGGCGCGAGCCCGGTGCGGACGCGGTGCGCATGCACGCGCGAGGCGACCTCGACCGTCGCACCGCCCACGCCGGGCACCGTCAGCGCGGCGGCCTCCGCCGCGGCGGCGAGCTCGGCATGCCAGCCCGCGGCCGGATAGCCCAGCGCGATGGCGATGGCGACACGGTCGCCGTCCACCCCGACACCGCGCACCGCATCGGCGGCGGCGAGATCCTGGCCTGTATGGGGGTCGACGATGGCGCCGATGCGCGTGCGCACGGCCTGGGCGAGGGAGTCGGTCACGGCGGCGGTCCGGGGAAACGGGACCGGCCATTCTACGTGTCGTGGAGCGAAGACCGTGGCAGTCTCCTCCCTGCCGCGCCGGGAGGCGCCCCTCGTTCATCCCAAGGAGACAGCCATGTCCCACCGCCGCCTTCGCGTGCCCCTCGCCCTCGCCGCCCTCGTCCTGATCGCCGGCTGCGCACAGAACGCCCGCCCGCCCGCGCCCGAGACCGCGGTCGAGGCACCGGCCACCGACGCCGCCACGACCGGAGCGACCGGCGTCGCCGTCTGCGACGCCTACCTCGACCGCTACCAGGCCTGCCATGCCGTCATCGGCGCCTATCCGGCGGGCGAGATCGGCGAGCGCTACCGCGCCATGCGCGACAACCTGGTCCGGCGCGCGGCCGACCCGCAGACCCGCGCCCAGGCCGAGGACCAGTGCCGGATGCTGTCCGCCGCGATGGACGAGGCGCTGGACGGCCGCCCCTGCGGCGCTTAGGGCCTGGTGGGGATTGGGCTGTCGGGCTTGGGGCACAGGGCACAGGGCACAGGGCATGAGCGCACGGCAGCCACGAACCCAAGGCCCTAAGCCCTAAGCCCTAAGCCCCAAGCCCTAAGCCCCAAGCCCTAAGCCCTAAGCCCTAAGCCCTAAGCCCTAAGCCCCAAGCTCTGAGCCCATGCCTCAAAGCCCTAAGCCCCCCATGCCATAATCGCCGGCCCCTCGTCGCCCGCCTCCCGCATGTCCCGCACCGCCCTCGTCACCTGCGCGCTGCCCTACGCCAACGGCCCTCTGCATCTCGGCCACCTGGTCGGCTACATCCAGGGCGACATCTGGGTGCGCGCACGGCGGATGGAGGGGGCGACCACGCACTTCGTCTGCGCCGACGATGCGCATGGCACGCCGATCATGCTGGCGGCCGAGAAGGCCGGCGTGGCGCCGGAGGCGTTCATCGCCGGCATCCAGGCCGGCCACGAGCGCGACTTCGCCGACTTCGGCGTCGCCTTCGACCATTACCACTCGACGCACTCGCCGGAGAACCGCGAGCTCGCGCAGGAGATCTACCGCCGCCTGCGCGACGGCGGCTACATCGCGCGGCGGGCGATCCAGCAGCTCTACGATCCGGTCAAGGGCATGTTCCTGCCCGACCGCTACATCAAGGGCACCTGCCCGCGCTGCCGCACGCCCGACCAGTACGGCGACAACTGCGAACACTGCGGGGCGACCTATTCCCCGACCGACCTGATCGACCCGCGCTCGGTGGTCTCCGGCGCGACGCCCGAGCTGCGCGAGTCGGAGCACTATTTCTTCGAGCTGGCGAAGTTCGAGACCTTCCTGCGCGCCTGGCTCGACGGCGCCGCGAGCCGCGGCAAGCCGGTCGCGCATCCGGGCGTGGTCGCCAAGCTGCGCGAATGGCTGGACGCCGACGGTGGCCTGCGCGACTGGGACATCTCCCGGGACGCGCCCTATTTCGGCTTCCCGATCCCCGACGCGCCCGGCAAGTTCTTCTACGTGTGGCTGGACGCGCCGGTCGGCTACCTCGCCAGCTTCAAGGCCTGGTGCGACGCCCACGGCGAGGACTTCGAGGCCATCCTCTCGCCCAAGGCCGACACCGAGATCCACCACTTCATCGGCAAGGACATCGTCAACTTCCACGGCCTGTTCTGGCCGGCAATGCTCTACGGCGCCGACATGAAGGTGCCGACCGCGCTGCACGTCAACGGCTACCTGACCGTCAACGGCGCCAAGATGTCGAAGTCGCGGGGCACCTTCGTGCAGGCGCGCACCTATCTCGACGCCGGCCTCGATCCGGAATACCTGCGCTACTACTTCGCCGCGAAGTCCTCCGGCGGGGTGGACGACCTCGACCTCAACCTCGAGGACTTCCAGCAGCGGGTCAACGCGGACCTGGTCGGCAAGTTCGTGAACATCGCCAGCCGCTGCGCGGGCTTCGTCGCCAAGCGCTTCGGCGGCCGGCTCGCGGACGCGCTGCCGGACCCGGCCATGTACGCGCGCTTCGTCGACGTCCTGCCCGAGATCCGGGACGCGTACGCGCAGGACCGCTTCGGGCAGGCGATGCGCCTGACCATGGCACTGGCCGACGAGGCCAACCGCTACATCGACGAGACCAAGCCCTGGGTCATCGCCAAGCAGGAAGGCGCGGACGCCCTGCTGCAGCAGGTCTGCACCCAGGGCCTGAACCTGTTCCGCGTGCTGGCCCTGGCCCTGCGCCCGGTGCTGCCGGCGACCATCGCGCGCGCCGAGCGCTTCCTCGGCATGCCGCTCGCGCGGTGGGACGCCGCCGACGCACCGCTGCTGGCGCACGAGATCGCGCCCTTCGAAGCCCTGATGACCCGTATCGACCCGAAACAGATCGCCGCCATGACCGACGCCAGCACCGAATCCATGCAGCCCGCCGCCGCCACGCCGCCGGCCACCGCGAGCGCGCCGTCCGCGGCCGCGCCGGGCGCCGCCTCCGCCGCGGTGCAGGCCGCCGACGCGGCACCGGCCACCATCGGCATCGACGACTTCGCCAAGCTCGACCTGCGCATCGGCGTGGTGAAGGTCTGCGAGCACGTCGAAGGCGCGGACAAGCTGCTGCGCTTCGTGCTCGACGCCGGCGAACTGGGCGAGCGCCAGATCTTCTCCGGCATCAAGGCCGCCTACCCCGAGCCCGAGAAGCTGGTCGGCCGCCGGGTCGTGTTCATCGCCAACCTCGCCCCGCGCAAGATGCGCTTCGGCATGAGCGAAGGGATGATCCTCTCCGCCGGCACCGGCGGCACGGACCTGTTCCTGCTGGACGCCGACGCAGGCGCGCAGGCGGGCGCGACGGTGAGGTAGCCGGAACGGCCCGGGCTGTCCGCGCGGCGGCGGCTGCCGCGCCGTACCGCGTCCCTCCCGCGGGCGCGGCGGTGTGAGGTCCTGACGAAGTCGAGCCCGGTCGATCCAGCGCGACCGCTGGGCCCGCACCGACGGTCGCGGTAGGCCGCCTGCCGCGCCCCCGTGGCGGCGGGCCCATTCGAGCCGAGCGCGACGTGGGGACCTCGCCGCCGGTCTTCAGGCCCGCCCGTCCACGGCCTCGATCCCGGCCGTCGCGGCGCAGAACCGACAGCGACCCTTACGCGATCTTCACGCTTCGTATAGGATCCGCCCGTTGCGGGAATGGGGACTCATCGCCCGCAGCAAGGAAGATTTCTGGACACTTGAAGGAACAGGGGAAAACGATGAAGTACCTCGTTGCCGGTGCATGCATGTCACTGGCGCTTCTGCCTGGGTGCGCGACGGAGAACTACCGGAGCGTGACACCCCAGACCGTCGCCACCGCGAACATTCCCTACTCGGGAACGCGCGCACCCATCGCAGTAGGAAAGTTCGAAAACCGCTCGTCTTTCATGCGCGGACTGTTCTCCGACGGCGTCGACCGCCTCGGCAACCAGGCCAAGACCACGCTGGTCACGCACCTGCAGCAGACCAATCGCTTCCGCGTGCTCGACCGTGACAACATGGCCGAGATCCGCCAGGAGGCGGACATCAGGCAGGAGGCCCAGCGGCTGCAGGGCGCCGACTACGTGATCACCGGCGACGTCACCGAGTTCGGCCGAAAGGAAGTCGGCGACACGCAGCTGTTCGGGATCCTGGGACGCGGCAGGCAGCAGGTCGCCTATGCCAAGGTCAGCCTGAACATCGTGGACATCTCGACGTCCGAGGTCGTGCATTCGGTGCAGGGCGCAGGCGAGTACTCCCTGTCGAACCGGGAGATCGTGGGTTTCGGCGGCACCGCCAGCTACGACTCGACGCTCAATGGAAAGGTCCTGGACCTTGCCATCCGCGAAGCCGTCAACAACCTGACCTCCGCCATCGACTCCGGCACCTGGCAGCCGGTCAAGTAATCCCCGGGGAATCCATCATGAAGAACGACAACACCCGCGCCCGGCGCTGGCTGGTGGCGTGCGGCCTGGCGCTGCTCGCGACCGCCTGTGCTCACACGCCGCCGTCCCTCTATCACTGGGGGAGCTATCAGAGTCAGGTCTACGGCTACCTCAAGGGCGAAAGCCCCGAGAAGCAGATCCAGGAGCTGGAAAGGGACCTCCAGACGATGCTCGCCGCCGACCGTCCGGCGCCTCCGGGGCTGCACGCGCATCTGGGCATGCTGTACGCCGAGAGCGGCAACGACGCGAAGGCGCTGGAAAGCCTGCTGGCCGAAAAGGCGCAGTACCCGGAATCCGCGACCTACATCGACTTCCTCCTCAAGAAGTACCAGCAGTGAAGGACAGGGCCATGAAGAACATCCTCCGGATGGCCGCCATTGCGGGCATCTCCCTCCTGATGAGCGCGTGCGCGACCACCAAGCCCACTGCGTACGACTACACCGCGTACAAGGCCGCCAAGCCGCGTTCGATCCTCGTGCTGCCTCCCGTCAGCCGCGCGCCCGACGTCAACGCCAGCCCCAGCATGCTGTCGGTGGCCACGCTGCCGCTCGCGGAAGCCGGCTATTACGTGTTGCCGGTGGTGCCGGTCTACGAGACGTTCAAGCAGAACGGCATCACGATCGCCGACGAGGCGCACGAGGTCGGGCTCGAACGTTTGCACGAGATCTTCGGCGCGGACGCCGCGCTCTACATCACCATCGACAAGTACGGCTCGATCTATCAGGTCGTCAACAGCGTGGTCGTGGTGTCGGCCAGTGCCCGCCTGGTGGACCTGCGTACCGGCACCACGCTCTGGGAGGGCCGGGCAGAGGCATCGACCGCGGAGAACCAGAACAACAACAACCACGGACTGATCGGCATGCTGGTCGGCGCGGCCGTCAACCAGGTGCTGAACCAGGTCACCGACAAGAGCCACCAGGTCGCAGGCGTCACCAGCCAGCGCCTGCTCTCCGCAGGCCGCCCCGGCGGGCTGCTCTACGGCCCCTACAGCCCCAAGTTCGAGACGGACTGAGGACGACGGGGAGGGCTGTCTGCATCTGCGGCAGCCCTCTTCCATGGTCCGGCGGCAGCAGTACCCATCGCGCCCGCTCGGCAGCCGGAGCGCCCTCCTTTCTTCTTCACCGGCGCGCGCCTCGCACCTCAGACGAGGAAGAGCGTCGCCAGCCCGAGGAAGATGAAGAACCCGCCGCTGTCGGTCACGAAGGTGATCATCACGCTCGATCCGAGCGCGGGGTCGCGGCCGAGGCGGCGCATGGTGGTGGGGATGAGCACGCCCATCAGCGCGGCCAGCAGCAGGTTGAGGGTCATGGCCGCGGTCATCACCGCGCCCAGCGGCACGCTGGCGTAGATCGCGCCGGCGACCACACCGATCACCCCACCCCACAGCAGGCCGTTGATGACGGCGACCCCGAGCTCCTTGCGCAGCAGCCTGCGCGTGGCGCGCGCGCCCAGCCGGTCGAGCGCCATGGCGCGGACGATCATGGTGATGGTCTGGTTGCCCGCGTTGCCGCCGATGCCGGCGACGATCGGCATGAGGGTGGCGAGCGCGACCAGCCGCTCGATGGAGCCCTCGAACACGCCGATGACGCGGGAGGCGATGAAGGCGGTCACCAGGTTGATCGCCAGCCACGCCCAGCGGTTGCGCACCGAACGGGTGACCGGCGCGAAGATGTCCTCGGTCCCGGAAAGGCCGGCCCGCGACAGGCGCGCGGACTCGCTCTGCGCGCGGATCCGATCGACGATCTCGTCGACGGTCAGCCGGCCGACGAGACGGCCGGCGCCGTCCACCACGGGCGCCGAGACCAGGTCGTAGCGCTCGAAGGCCTGTGCGGCCTGGTCGGCGTCGTCCTCGGGCTGGAAGGTGTTGACGTCGGTCAGCATCACCTCGCGCACCGACGTCGCCGGCCCGTGCACCAGCAAGCGCCCGAGCGGCAGCACGCCGGTCAGCACGCCGTCGTCGTTGACCACGAACAGCTTGTCGGTCTGCGAGGGCAGTGCGTCGAAGCGGCGCAGGTAGCGCAGGACCACCGCGAGGCTGACGTCCTCGCGCAGCGTCACCATCTCGAAGTCCATGAGCGCGCCGACCTGGTCCTCGTCCCAGGCCAGGGCCGACTGCACGCGCACCCGCTGTTCCGGGGTCAGTCCCACCAGCAGGCGACGACCGCGCGCCGCGGGGAGTTCGCCGATCAGGTCGGCGACCTCGTCGGGATCCAGGCCGGCGGCCGCGGCGAGCAGCTCGACATCGTCCATGTCCGCGACCAGTCCGGCGCGGACCGCGTCGTCGACCTCCAGCAACACCTGGCCGTCGCGCTTGCCGGTGCTGGCGCGCCAGACGACCAGCCGGTCCTCGGACGGCAGCGTCTCCAGCAAGTCGGCGAAGTCGGCCGGATGCAGCGCGTCGACCAGCCCGCGCAGCGCCGCGTCCAGCTCCGGCGCCGCGATACCGGGCGTGCCGGCCTCGTGTACGGCCTGGGCCAGCGCGTCGGCATGCAGCAGCGCCTCGACCTGCGCGCGGACGCTGGCGAGGGAACGGCGACGACGGGTTTCTTCGGCGGTCATGGCGCACTCCTCCCCACCAGGAGGCGCGCCCGGAGGGATCAGCCGGTCAGGCCGGCGGGAACTTCAGGTAAGGGTCGACTGGAACTGTCCATGGACCGACGCAGTGGGGACATCCGCGAATGCGGGCGGTGGCTATCGTAGCGCGCGGCCGTGCAGTGCGGGTGGACTCCGCGCACCGGCACGCGCTCAGGCGCGGTGGTAGGGGTGGTTCGCGAGCAGGCTGGCCGCGCGGTAGAGCTGCTCGGCGAGGACCAGGCGCACCAGCATGTGCGGCAGGGTGAGCGGCCCCAGGGACCAGCGCTCGTCGGCGGCGGCCAGCACCTCCGGAGCGTGCCCCTCCGGGCCGCCGATCAGGAAGGCGAGGTCGCGCCCCTGCTGGCGCCAGTGCTCCAGCCGCCGTGCCAGCTCCTCGGAGGAGTAGGCGCGGCCGCGGCCGTCGAGCGCGACCACCAGGGCACCCTTGGGCAGGGCCGCGGCAACCCGCTGGCCCTCGTCGGCCATGGCGCGCGCAGCGTCGCGATTCTTGCCGCGCAGCCCGGGGGCGATCTCGACCAGCTCCAGGGGCAGCCAGTGCGAGAGCCGCTTGGCGTATTCCGCATAGCCGGTGGCGACCCACTCGGGCGCACGTTCGCCGACCGCGATCAGGCGTGCCTTCATGCGTTCCTGCCGCCGTCCGGAGCGTCGGTGCCGCGACGTCCGGGGATCAACGGAGGTCGCCGTCCTCGTCCGACGGAGCGGGACGGTCCTCGTCCAGGACGTCGCCGCGGGCGGCCGGAGCGTCGTCGCCGTCCTCGCCCGGCGGCTGGTCGCCGACCGTCCACAGGCGCTCGAGGGCATAGAACTCCCGCACGCGCGGCAGCATGACGTGGCAGATCACGTCGCCCAGGTCGACCAGCACCCACTCGGCCTCGCGCTCGCCCTCGACGCCCAGTGGCTGCACGCCCGCCTGCTTGGCGTGCTTGACCACTTCGTCGGCGATCGACTTGACGTGCCGGGTGGAGGTGCCGGAGGCGATGACCATGTAGTCGGTCACGCTGGTCTTGCCGGCGACGTCGATCTCCACGACGTCCTTGGCCTTGATCTCCTCGAGCGCGTTGCGGACGTGGGCGAGCAGGACGTCGGGCGACGGCGCCGGATCGGGAAGCTGGGGCTTGATGACGTGGGCTTGTGCGGTCAAACGGGGGTCCTCGGGAGGCCGGTGCGGCCTGCGGGGCGCGATTATAGGGCACCGCCGTCGGCGCCATCTGAAGGTTCTGCTGCGCTGCGGCAACCGGCAGCGCGGGACGGAAGGACCGGTGCGGCACACGGGTGCCGGATACGCCGCATTCCAGACCCGCGCCGCGCCCTCACTGCCCGTACAGCCTCTCCGCGCGGATCCGGGCCGCCACCGGGGCCGGGACCTGCGTCTCCCAGCCCGACGAGCCGGCGGCGATGGCGTCGCGGACCGCGGTCGCCGACTCGTCGCGCAAGGGCAGGTCGAGCATCCAGATGCGCCCGCCGGGCGCGGTGCGCAACGCCCCGGGCGCGTCGACGCGCCGGACCGCCAGCTCGCGCGCCAGAGCGGGATCGAGCGCGTCCAGGGCGTACCCGGGACGGCCGGCCGGCACCCAGTGCGCGAGGTCGAGGAGTGCGGGCCAGCGGTACCAGGCCGGCAGGCTGCGGAAGGCGTCGGCCCCGAGCAGCCAGACCAGGGGCGTCTCCGGTCCGGCCCGGCGACGCCAGGCGTCGAGGGTGTCGGCGGTATAGGAGCGCCCGCTGCGGTCGAGCTCGCAGGTATCGACCACCAGCCCCGGCTCCTCCGCCACGGCGTCCCGCAGCAGCGCGACCCGCACGGGCGCGGGCGCGCCCGGGGGCGGCCGGTGCGGCGGGTCGGCGGCGGGCAGCAGGCGCACCTCGGCCTCCAGCGCGTCGCGCGCCGCGCGCGCGACGGCGAGGTGGCCGTTGTGGACCGGATCGAAGGTACCGCCGTAGAGGACGATGGGCGCGCCGGCCACCGGCTGCGCCTAGGCGTTGGCCAGCAGGCGCCGGGCCTTCGGCTCGGCCGCCGCCGCCAGGACGCGCTCGAGCACAAGCCAGGCGTCGCCCTGCTCGCGGCCCTTGGCGATGCGGTCCACGCGGCCGCATTCGATGGCCAGGCGCTCCCACACGGCCACCGGATGCCGGGCGATGGCCCGCTTGTAGCTGGCCTGCCGCGACTCCCATACCCGTGCCGCCTTGAACTCGGCATTGAGGTTGCCGCCACGGTCGGCGACCCGGGCGAAGCCGGCGACGCGCTGCATCTCGCCGGCGATCCAGCCCATCAGCGCCGGGACGGCCTCGCCTTCGGCGCGCAGGCCGCGCAGCATCCGCAGCGCCTTGACGCCCTCCCCGGCCAGCGCGGCCTCGACGAGGCGGAACACGTCGTAGCGGGCCGAGTCGGCCACCAGGGATTCCATGGTCTCGACGTCGAGGCGACGCCCCTCGGCCAGCAGGGCGAGCTTGTCGACCTCCTGTGCGGCGGCGAGCAGGTTGCCCTCCACCCGCTCGACCAGGCGCGCGAGCGCCGCCGCGTCGGCCTGCACCCCGTTGGCGCGCAGGCGGCGCGCCAGCCAGTCGGGCAGCTCGTGCGGCTTGAGCGGCCACACCGGCACGTAGTGGCCGACCCGCGATACCGCCTCCGCCCACTTGCCCGCATGCGACTTGCTCCAGTCGCCGCAGGTGATGAGCAGGACGGTGTCCGGGGCGGGATCCGCGCAGTAGCGTGCGATGAGGTCGGCTCCGTCCTTGCCGGGGCGGCCGGTCGGCAGGCGCACGTCGAACAGGCGCCGCGAGGCGAACAGGCTCAGCGCCGAGAATCCGGCGTCGATCTGGTTCCAGTCGAAGCGCGCGTCCACGTCGAAGACCTCGCGCTCGGCATAGCCCTCGGCGCGCGCGCGCGCGCGCACCGCATCCGCCGCCTCGAGCACGCGCAGCGGCTCCGCGCCCGCGATCAGGTAGGCCGGGCGCAACGGCTCGCTGTCGAGCTGCTGCTGCAGGCGGTCGGCGCGCAGTTCCACCGTCGGCGGGGACTCAGCGCAGGGCCGCGTCGACGCGGCGCAGGATGGCGGCGACCATGTCGCGCCGGAGCTCTTCCTGGATCAGTTCCTGCTCCGCAGGGGTGCCGATGGGCGAGCGGGTGTCGTAGACGTACTCGCGTTCCAGCGTGACCGTCTGCAGGGGGATCACCTCGTTGCCGCGCGCGTCGCGCAGCTGCACGGTGGCGGTGTAGGTGGTCACGTACTCCTGGATGCTGCTGAAGTTCTCGGCCATCAGCGGCCCCTGCCGGAAGCTCTCGTTGCCCAGGGTGAGCACGGCGGTCCCCGCCCGGTCCCCGTCCGCGAGGGCCACGCCCTGCCGCTGCAGGGCGCGGGAGACGCCGGTGACCAACGGGCTGTAGGGATCGCTGCCGGTCACACGGACCGGACCGAGGCCATCGGGCATGACCAGGGCGCCGCGCGGCGCGAAGCCGCAGGAGGCCAGGAGGAGCGCGGACAGCAGGACGAGGAACGGTCGCATGGTGCGGGCATCTCTGGGCGGGCGCGCGGGGCGCGGTTCGGAGGGCAGCATGCCTCAGTTGGCGACGATGTTGACGATCTTGCCCGGCACCACGATCACCTTGCGCACCGTGAGGCCTTCCAGCGTGCGCACGATCGCCGGCTCGGCCAGCGCCTGGGCCTCCAGCGCCTCGCGGGCGGCGTCCGGCGCGACCTCCATGGTCGCGCGCAGCTTGCCGTTGACCTGGACGGCCAGGGTGACCGAGTCGCGCACCAGGGCGGCCTCGTCCACCTCGGGGAAGCCCACGTCCTCCACCAGGGTCTCCGCATGGCCGAGCACCTGCCACAGGGCGTGCGCGGCATGCGGGGTGACCGGGTTGAGCATCAGCACGACGGCCTCCCACGCCTCCTGGCGCAGCGCGCGGGCGTTGTCGCCCTGCTCGTCGAACTTCGCCAGGGCGTTGGTCAGCTCCATGATCGCGGCGATGGCCGTGTTGAAGGTCAGGCGCCGGCCGTAGTCGTCGCCGACCTTGCGGATGGTCTCGTGCAGCTGGCGGCGCAGGGCCTTCTGCGCAGGGCTGAGCGCCGAGAGGTCGAGCGCCGGTGCGGGACCGCCATCGGCGTGGCGCAGCACCTGGTTCCAGACCCGGCGCAGGAAGCGGCTCATGCCCTCGACGCCGGCCTCGTTCCATTCCAGCGACTGTTCCGGCGGCGCGGCGAACATGGAGAACAGGCGGACGGTGTCGGCGCCGTAGCGCGACACCATCGACTGCGGGTCGACGCCGTTGTTCTTGGACTTCGACATCTTCTCGGTGCCGCCGATGGTCACCGGCTGGCCGTCGGCCTTGAGGACGGCGCCGACCACGCGGCCGCGCTCGTCGCGGGTGACGTCGACGTCCGCGGGGTTGATCCAGTCCTTCGAGCCGTCGGCGTTCTCCCGGTAGAAGGTCTCGGCGACGACCATGCCCTGGCACAGCAGGTTGGTCGCCGGCTCGTCCGAGGCGACCAGGCCGGTGTCGCGCATCAGCTTGTGGAAGAAGCGGAAGTACAGCAGGTGCAGGATGGCGTGCTCGATGCCGCCGATGTACTGGTCGACCGGCAGCCAGTAGTCGGCCTTCGCCTTGTCGACCATGTCCGCGGCGCCGGGCGAGGTGTAGCGCGCGTAGTACCAGCTCGACTCCATGAAGGTGTCGAAGGTGTCGGTTTCCCGCTCGCCGGGACGGCCGTCGGGCAGCGTGACCCTGCGCCACTCCGGGTCGGCCTTGATCGGCGAGGTGACGCCGGAGAAGGCCACGTCCTCGGGCAGGACCACCGGCAGCATCTCGTCGGGCACCGGAATGGCAGCGCCCTCGGCGTCGTAGACGACCGGGATCGGGCAGCCCCAGTAGCGCTGGCGGCTGACGCCCCAGTCGCGCAGGCGGAAATTGACGCGCCGGCGGCCCGTGCCCTCGGCCTCGAAGCGCTCGGCGAGGGCATCGAAGGCCTCGGCATAGGTCTTGCCGTCGAGCTCGCCGGAATGGACCAGGCGCATGTCGGATCGGGTCTTGTCCGAATACCACTCCTGCCAGCGTGCCGGGTCGTAGGTCTCGCCCTCGACGGCCACCACCTGCCGGATCGGCAGGCCGTACTTGTGCGCGAACTCGAAGTCGCGGGCGTCGTGGCCGGGCACCGCCATCACCGCGCCGGTGCCGTAGCCCATCAGCACGAAGTTGGCGATCCACACCGGGATCTCCTCGCCGGACAGCGGGTGCAGCGCGCGCAGGCCGGTGTCGATGCCCTTCTTCTCCTGGGTCTCGATGTCGGCCTCGGCGGTGCCGCCGCGGCGGCACTCCTCGATGAAGGCGCGCACCTCGGGCCTGCCGCTCGCGGCCCACAGGGCCAGCGGATGCTCGGCGGCGACCGCCAGGTAGGTGACGCCCATCAGGGTGTCGGGCCGCGTGGTGAACACCGTGACCGACTCCGCCAGCGGCTCGACCCTGAAGTCGATCTCCAGGCCCTCGGAGCGCCCGATCCAGTTGCGCTGCATGGTCTTGACCGCGTCCGGCCAGCCCGGAAGCGTGTCGAGCCCGTCCAGCAGTTCCTGCGCGTAGTCGGTGATGCGCAGGAACCACTGCGGGATCTCGCGCTTCTCCACCAGTGCGCCGGAGCGCCAGCCGCGGCCGTCGATGACCTGCTCGTTGGCGAGCACGGTCTGGTCGACCGGATCCCAGTTCACCACCGAGTTCCTGCGGTAGATCAGGCCCTTCTCGAACAGGCGCGTGAACATGCGCTGCTCATGCCGGTAGTAGTCGGGGGAGCAGGTCGCGAACTCGCGGGACCAGTCGATGGCGTAGCCGAGCGACTTGAGCTGGCCGCGCATGTGCTCGATGTTGGCGTAGGTCCACTTCGCCGGCGCCGTCCTGTTCTTGATCGCGGCGTTCTCGGCGGGCAGGCCGAAGGCGTCCCAGCCCATCGGCTGCAGCACGTTCTTGCCCAGCATGCGCTGGTAGCGGCTGATCACGTCCCCAATGGTGTAGTTGCGCACGTGCCCCATGTGCAGGGCCCCCGACGGGTACGGCAGCATCGAAAGGCAGAAGAACTTCTCCTTCGACGGGTCCTCGGTGACCTCGAAGGCGCGCGTGCGCGACCAGAAGTCCTGCGCGGCGGCCTCGGCGGCGCGTGGGTCGTAGGCGGTGGACTCGGTGGTGCTGGCGTCGTCTTGGGCGTGCATGGCGGATGGTTCGGGGAAGGTACTGGCCCGCGCAGGGCAGCAGCGAAGAATAGCAGTCCCGCCCCCGCGGCCGGGCCCGCCGCGCGGCTCCCGGCGCCTCTGGACGCACCGCCCGCGCCCGTGCCAGAAAGAACGCCCGCCACCCGGAAGCTCCCCATGCCGAACCGCCCGTCCGCACTCGTCCTCGCCGTCGCCTCCGCGCTCGCCGCGCCCGCGGCCGTCGCGACCGACCAGGTCCTGCACTGCGGCAGGCTGTTCGATAGCCGCGACGCGCGCCTGCTCGACGCCCGCAGCGTGCTGGTCGCCGACGGGCGCATCGAGGCGGTCCGCGAAGGGCACGTCGAGGTGCCGGGGGCGGACACCATCGACCTGCGCGGACACACCTGCATGCCGGGCTGGATCGACCTGCACGTCCACCTGGCGAGCGAATCGAGCCCGCAGAGCTACTCGGAGGGCTTCCGGCTCGACCCCGAGGACTACGCCTTCCGGTCCGTGGGCTACGCCGAGAGGACGCTGCTGGCCGGCTTCACCAGCGTGCGCGACCTCGGCGGCGAGGTCGTGCTGTCGCTGCGCGACGCGGTGAACCAGGGCCTGGTGCGCGGCCCGCGCATCTGGGCGGCGGGCAAGTCCATCGCCACCACCGGCGGCCACGCCGACCCGACCAACGGCATCAACGCGCGGCTGGCGCATCTCCAGGGCCCGCCGGGCCCCACCGAGGGCGTCGTCAACAGCGTGGACGACGCGCGCCAGGCGGTGCGCCAGCGCTACAAGGACGGTTCCGACGTCATCAAGATCACCGCGACCGGCGGCGTGCTGAGCTACGCGCGCTCGGGCGACGCGCCGCAGTTCACGGTCGAGGAGGTGCGCTCGGTGGTGGACACCGCGCGCGACTACGGCTATCGCGTCGCCGCCCACGCCCACGGCAAGGAGGGCATGCGCCGCGCCATCGAGGGCGGGGTCGCCACCATCGAGCACGGCACCTACATGGACGAGGAGATCTTCCGGCTCATGAAGCGGCACGGCACCTGGTACGTGCCGACCATCTACGCGGGCCGCTTCGTCGCGGAGAAGGCGCAGGTCGAGGGCTACTTCCCGCCGCTGGTCCGGCCCAAGGCCGCCGCCATCGGCGCGCTGATCCAGGACACCTTCGGCCGGGCCTACGCCGCCGGGGTGCCGATCGCCTTCGGCACCGACATGGGCGTGGGCCCGCACGGCGACAACGCGCGCGAGTTCCTCTACATGGTCGAGGCAGGAATGCCGGCCGCCGCGGCGTTGCAGGCGGCGACCTTCAACGCGGCCGAGGTGCTCGGGAGCGACGAGGTGGGCATCCTCGAGACGGGGCGGCACGCGGACGTGGTCGCCGTGCCCGGCGACCCGGTGGCCGACATCGGCGCGGTGATGCAGGTGGACTTCGTGATGAAGGGCGGCGTGGTGCATCGCGCCCCTGGCGAGCGCCCGCGTCCGTGAGGCGGCTCGCCGGGCTGCTGGCGCTCGCCCTGCTGGCGGGCTGCGCGACCACCGGGACGAACGGGACGACCCGGCCCGGGCTCGCCGCGGTCGAGGTGGACGGCGACACCCTGGTCTATCGCGGCCCCATCGAGGCGTGGGGCTTCGAGCAGGCGCACGCCCTCCTGGAGATGGACGTCGGGATCCGCCGGCTGGCCATCGCCTCGGGCGGCGGCAGCATCGAGATCGGCATGCTGCTGGGCGCCCTGGTCCGCGACCACGGCCTGGACGTGCGCATCCTGGCCCCGGGCTGCTACTCCTCCTGCGCGAACTACGTCTTCCCCGCCGGCCGTCGCAAGACGATCGACCCGGGCGCCGTGGTCGCCTGGCACGGCTCGGCGATCCAGGAACGCTGGGACGTGCCGGACGAGCACGAGGAGGCGCTCGAGCTCTATCTCGCCGAGGCGCGTGCGCGCCAGGCGGCGTTCTTCCGCTCCATCGGCGTGGACGAGCAGGTCACCGTCATCGGCCAGCAGCTCGGCTGCGCCTGCACCTGGTTCCTGACGGCCGAGGACATGGCGCGCTTCGGCATCCGCGACGTGGAGGTGCCGCCCGGCTACGCCGCCACGCAGGTCGCGGTCGACGACCAGGCCAATGTCCGCCTGCTGGAACTGCCCGCCACCCTGCCCCCGCCGCCGGCGTTCTGATCCGGGCGTGCTACCGCAGCACTCGCCGCGCGCTCGGGAAGGCGCGTTCCAGCGTCTGCACGCTGCCGCAGAGACTGGCGTCGTAGCCCGGCAGGTCGTTCACCTCGCGACGGAAGCGCTCGCTGCGCAGGGTCGCCACCACCGCCCGCAGGTGCGGCCGTTCCAGCGCGTCCACGTCGCACAGGAAGAAGTAGTGCTCCGACAGCACCGGCACGAAGCCCAGACCGTAGCGCCGCGCGGGCGTCTCCAGCCCGAAGCCGACGTCGGCCATGCCGCTGGCGACGTAGGCGGCGACCGCCGCGTGGGTCATCTCCTGCGTATCGCAGGCGTTGAGCCGGCCGACGTCCATGCCCTGCCGCGCCAGCAGGCGCTCGAACAGCAGACGGGTGCCCGAGCCGGGCTGGCGCAGCACCACGCGCAGATCCGGACGCAGGAGATCGGCGAGCGCACGCACGCCGCGGGGGTTGCCGGGCGCCAGGATCAGCCCCTGCCGCCGCGAGGCCAGGTGCACCACGCGGTCGCGCGTGCGGTCCAGGCGGGCGGCGTAGTGCTCCAGGATCTCCCGCTCCAGCTCGCCCACCGGCAGGTGCATGCCGGCGATGTCGCAGCCGTCGGCGCGGCGCGCCGCCAGCACCTCGTCGCTGCCGCGGTACTTGAGGTCCACCGGCATCTCGGCGCGGTCGAGGAAGCGACGCAGGGTCTCCACCGCGAAGCCGTGGGTGGCGTGGATGCGCAGGGGCGCCTGCGGCGCGTGCAGCACGCGCTCCAGCTCGACCTCGATCTCCGAGGCCAGGCTGTCGAAGGTCGGCGACAGCCGCGCTGCGATGCGGCGGTCGGCCCAGACCAGGCGCTCGCCCAGCGCGGTCAGCCGGGCGCCGCGCCCGCGCGTGCTGCTCAGCAGCGGCGCGCCCAGCAGCGCCTCGGCCTGCTGGACCACGCCCCAGGCGTAGCGGTAGGACAGGCCGCACTCCACGCAGGCGGCGGCCAGCGTGCCCGTCTCGCGGATGCCGTGCAGCAACTGCATCAGCTTGGGCGGCAGGCTGGTGCCGTCCGGCGCCTGGAGGGTCCACTCGGGCTGAAGGCGGACGCGATAGCGATACATGCGGTCGGAGCCCCGTTTCCATATGTCCATAGAAGCCGAATGAGGCACCGCCCGCGCTGGTTGATGCGGTGCGACAGCGCCTAACCTTGCGACGACGCGGCCGCCGCATCGGCGCACAAGAACATAAAGAAGAGCAGGGCGAAAGACCCGCGCGCGACGGACGCGCCGGGACCGGCATCGGCACGACGACGAGGTTCACGGGATGGGCAAGCGCTCCAGGCAGATCGAAGCGGTCACCGAGGTGGTGCCGGCGCTGGACCCCACCACCCGGGCGGCGGTCGAGGAGGCGATCGCGCTGCACGCGCGGCGGCCGGGCCCGCTCCTGCCCATCCTGCACGAGGTGCAGGACGCCCTCGGCTACGTGCCGGAGGGCGCGGTCGCGCCGATCGCCGCCGCGCTCAACGTGTCGCGCGCCGACGTGCACGGCGTGGTCAGCTTCTACCACCACTTCCGCAAGCGCCCGCCCGGCCGGCACGTGCTGCAGGTCTGCGCGGCGGAGGCCTGCCAGGCCATGGGCGCCCGTGCGCTGCAGGCGCATGCCGAGCGCGTGCTAGGCATGCGCCACGGCACCACCGCCGATGGCGCGATCACGCTGGAACCGGTCTACTGCCTGGGCAACTGCGCGCTGTCGCCGGCGGTCATGCTCGACGGCGCGCTGCACGGGCGGGTCGATCCCGAGCGCCTGGACCGGCTGATCGACGCCTGCCGAGGGGATGCGGAGGCCACGGCATGAACGCCCCGACCGTCCTCTACGTCCCGCGCGACGCCGCGGCGCTCTCGGTCGGTGCCGAGGCCGTCGCCGGCGCGCTTGCCGGCGAGGCCGCGCGCCGCGGGATCCCGGTGCGCATCGTCCGCACCGGCTCACGCGGCGCGCTGTGGCTGGAGCCCATGATCGAGGTCGCGACGCCGGGCGGACGCATCGCCTATGGCCCGGTCGCGCCCGCAGACGTTCCCGGGCTGTTCGACGCGGGACTGCTGCAGGGCGGTCCCCACGCCCTGCGCCTGGGGCGCGCGGAGGACATCCCCTACCTGCGCGACCAGGAAAGGCTGACCTTCGCGCGCGTCGGCACGATCGACCCGCTCGATCCGGCGGACTACGCCGCCCATGGCGGTCTTGCCGGCCTGCGCCGCGCGCTCGACATGGCGCCGGCCGAGATCGTGGAGGCCATCGTCGCCTCCGGCCTGCGCGGCCGCGGCGGCGCGGCCTTTCCCGCCGGCATCAAGTGGAAGACCGTGCTGGATGCGCCGGGCACGCAGAAGTACGTCGTGTGCAACGCGGACGAAGGCGACTCCGGCACTTTCTCCGACCGCATGCTGGTCGAGGGCGATCCCTTCTGCCTGATCGAGGGCATGGCCATCGCGGGGCTCGCGGTCGGCGCGACGCAGGGCTACGTCTACCTGCGCAGCGAGTACCCGCACGCCTGGCGGACGCTGAACGCGGCGGTCGCGCGGGCCTACGCCGAGGGCATCCTCGGCGCCGACGTGCTCGGCAGCGGCCGCCGTTTCGAGCTGGAGGTGCGACGCGGCGCCGGCGCCTACATCTGCGGCGAGGAGACCGCACTGCTCGAGAGCCTGGAGGGCAGGCGCGGCCAGGTCCGCGCCAAGCCGCCGCTGCCGGCGCTGTCGGGGCTGTTCGGGCGGCCGACGGTGGTCAACAACCTCATCACCCTGGCGACGGTGCCCTTCATCCTCGCCGAGGGTCCGCAGGCCTACGCCGACTTCGGCATGGGCCGCTCGCGCGGCACCCTGCCCCTGCAGCTGGCCGGCAACATCCGGCGGGGCGGCCTGGTCGAGAAGGCCTTCGGCATCACCCTGCGCGAGCTGCTCTACGACATCGGCGGCGGCTCCGCCTCCGGGCGCCCGATCCGCGCGGTGCAGGTCGGCGGGCCGCTCGGCGCCTACCTGCCCGAATCGAAGTTCGACCTGCCGCTGGACTACGAGGCCTTCGCCGCCGGCGGGGGCATGCTCGGCCACGGCGGCATCGTGGTGTTCGACGACACCGTCGACATGGCCGAGCAGGCGCGCTACGCCATGGAATTCTGCGCGGTCGAATCCTGCGGGAAGTGCACGCCCTGCCGCATCGGCTCGACCCGCGGCGTCGAGGTCATCGACCGCCTCGTGGCCGGCGAAGCGCCCGAGCGGCAGGAGGAACTGCTGCGCGACCTCTGCGACACCATGCTGCACGGTTCGCTGTGCGCGCTCGGCGGCATGACGCCCTTCCCGGTGCTGAGCGCGCTGGACTTCTTCCCCGAGGATTTCGCCCGCCACGCGCCGCGCACCGTCGCGGCCTGAGCCAGCGAGGAACGACCATGCTCTCCATCGTCGAACAGGACCTGGGCACGCCCGAACCGCGCAGCGCGCGCCCGGGAGCCGCCGCCACCGTCGCGCTCGAGATCGACGGCCGGCGCATCGAGGTGCCCGAGGGCACGTCGATCATGCGCGCAGCGGCCATCGCCGGCACCAAGATCCCCAGGCTGTGCGCCACCGAGATGCTCGACGCCTTCGGCTCCTGCCGCCTGTGCCTGGTGGAGATCGAGGGCCGGCGCGGCTATCCCGCCTCGTGCACCACGCCGGTGGCCGAAGGCATGGTGGTGCGCACCCAGAGCCCGAAGCTCGCCCGGCTGCGCCGCGGGGTGATGGAGCTCTACATCTCCGACCATCCCCTGGACTGCCTCACCTGCCCCGCCAACGGCCACTGCGAACTGCAGGACATGGCCGGCGCGGTGGGTCTGCGCGAGGTCCGCTACGACGCCGGCGACGACCACGTCCATGCGCGCAGGGCCGACGGCAGCCCGAACCCGCGCTTCCACGAAAAGGACGCCTCCAACCCCTATTTCACCTTCGATCCGTCCAAGTGCATCGTCTGCTCGCGCTGCGTGCGCGCCTGCGCCGAGGTGCAGGGCACCTTCGCGCTCACCATCGCCGACCGCGGCTTCGCCTCCAGGGTCTCGGCCAGCCAGGAACAGCCCTTCCTCGAGTCCGAATGCGTGAGCTGCGGCGCCTGCGTGCAGGCCTGCCCCACCGCGACGCTCACGGAGAAGTCGCTGATCGAGAAGGGCCAGCCCGCGCACAGCGTCGTCACCACCTGCGCCTACTGCGGCGTGGGATGCTCGTTCCGCGCCGAGATGAAGGGCGAGGAGCTGGTGCGCATGGTCCCCAACCTCGACGGGCACGCGAACCACGGGCACTCCTGCGTCAAGGGCCGCTTCGCCCTGGGCTACGCCACCCACCGCGACCGCATCACCACCCCGATGATCCGCAGGTCCATCCACGACCCGTGGCAGGCGGTGAGCTGGGAGGAGGCCATCGCATACACCGCGAGCGAGTTCAGGCGCATCCAGGCGAAGTACGGCCGCTTCGCCATCGGCGGCATCACCTCCTCGCGCTGCACCAACGAGGAGACCTACCTGGTGCAGAAACTGGTCCGCGCGGCCTTCGGCAACAACAACGTCGACACCTGCGCGCGCGTCTGCCACTCGCCCACCGGCTACGGCCTCAAGCAGACGCTGGGCGAGTCGGCCGGCACCCAGGACTTCGACTCGATCCGCGAGGCCGACGTCATCGTCGTCATCGGCGCCAACCCGACCGACGGACACCCGGTGTTCGGCTCCGCGATGAAGCGCCGCCTGCGCGAGGGCGCGCGGCTGATCGTGATCGACCCGCGCCGCATCGACCTGGTGCGCACGCCGCACGTCGCAGCCGACTACCACCTGAAGCTGCGGCCGGGCACGAACGTGGCCGTGCTGACCGCGCTGGCCCACGTCATCGCCACCGAGAACCTGATCGACAGCGACTTCGTGGCCCGGCGCTGCGAGACCGAGGCCTTCGAGAAGTGGCGCGCCTTCGTCTCGCGGGAGGAACACTCCCCGGAAGCCACCGAGGCCGTCACCGGCGTGCCCGCGGACCAGGTGCGGGGCGCCGCCCGCCTGTACGCGACCGGCGGCAACGGGGCGATCTACTACGGCCTGGGCGTCACCGAGCACTCGCAGGGTTCGACCGCGGTCATGGGCATCGCCAACCTCGCCATGGCCACCGGCAACATCGGCCGCCGCGGCGTGGGCGTGAATCCCCTGCGCGGGCAGAACAACGTGCAGGGTTCCTGCGACATGGGCTCCTTCCCGCACGAGCTGCCGGGCTACCGGCACGTGTCCGACGCCACCGTGCGCGCGCTGTTCGAGCGCGAGTGGGGCGTGCCCCTGCACGACGAGCCCGGGCTGCGCATCCCCAACATGTTCGAGGCCGCGCTCGACGGCGAGTTCAAGGGCCTCTACATCGAGGGCGAGGACATCGGCCAGTCCGACCCCAACACCCAGCACGTCACCGCCGCGCTCTCGGCGATGGAGTGCGTGGTGGTGCAGGACCTCTTCCTCAACGAGACCGCCAAGTTCGCCCACGTGTTCCTGCCGGGCAGCTCCTTCCTCGAGAAGGACGGCACCTTCACCAATGCCGAGCGCCGCATCTCGCGCGTCCGCAGGGTGATGCGGCCCCGGGCCGGCTACGCCGACTGGGAGATCACCCAGCTCATCGCCAACGCCATGGGCTATCCGATGCGCTACGCGCATCCGGAGGAGATCATGGCCGAGATCGCGCGGCTCACGCCGACCTTCGCCGGGGTCAGCTACGCCAGGCTCGAGCGCGAGGGCAGCCTGCAGTGGCCCTGCAACGCCGAGGCGCCGCAGGGGACGCCGACCATGCACGTCGACGCCTTCGTGCGCGGCAAGGGCAAATTCATGCTGACCCGCTACGTGCCCACGCGCGAGAAGGTCACGCCGAAATACCCGCTGCTGCTCACCACCGGCCGCATCCTCAGCCAGTACAACGTCGGCGCCCAGACCCGGCGCACCGAGAACGTGGTCTGGCACGCCGAGGACCGCATCGAGCTGCACCCGCAGGATGCGGAGGACCGCGGCATCCGCGACGGCGACTGGGTGGGCGTCGAGAGCCGCGCGGGCGACACCGTGCTGCGCGCCAGGGTCACCGACCGCGTGCAGCCGGGCGTGGTCTACACCACCTTCCACTTCCCCGAGTCCGGCGCCAACGTCATCACCACGGAGAACTCCGACTGGGCGACCAACTGCCCCGAGTACAAGGTGACCGCCGTGCAGTGCACACGGGTGAGCCAGCCCTCCGAGTGGCAGCGGCGCTTCCGCGACTTCACCGAGCGCCAGCTCGGCCTGCTGCCGGAGGCCGGGACACCGGCGACGGCGCCGCGCTGACGGACGGAACGCGGATGCCACCACGCGGCCCGCCGCCACGCCGGCGCCACCGCGGATGGCGCAGACTCGGCCGCGTCCCCAGGTGCCCATGCCATGAGCAGCGAAGCCCGCGACCTCGACCTCTCCATGCCGCCCGGCAGCGCGCGGCGCACGGTGCAGCGCTGGCGCGGCGGGCGCCGCAGCGTCGTGGACGACGCCGTGGCCGAGGAAGTGCCGGTCGCCCTCGTGTTCAACGGGGCGCCCTTCGCCGTAATGATGGCCACTCCCGCGGACCTGCCCGACTTCGTGCGCGGCTTCGCACTGTCGGAGGGCATCGTCCGCTCCGTCGCCGAGGTCGAGGTGGAAGCCGTGCGGACGCTGATGGAAGGCATCGAGGTGCGCGCGCGCATTCCGGACGCCGCCGCCGAGGCGCTCGCCCTGCGCCGGCGCAATCTCAGCGGACGCAGCGGCTGCGGGGTCTGCGGCACCGAGATGCTCGAGGCCGCCCTGCGCCATCCGGCCCCGGTCGCCGACGGGCCCCGCGTCCGTCCCGCCGCGCTGCGCCGCGCGCTGGCCGCGCTGCGCGCCGGCCAGTCGCTCGCGGCCGCGACCGGTGCCACGCATGCCGCGGCCTGGGCCGCGCACGACGGCGCCCTGCACCTGCTCCGCGAGGACGTCGGCCGCCACAACGCCCTCGACAAGCTCGTCGGCGCCATGGCCGGGGCGGGGAGCGATCCGCGCGCCGGCTTCTGCGTGGTCACCAGCCGCGCCAGCTACGAGATGGCGATGAAGGCCGCGAGCGCCGGCATCGGCCTGCTCGCGGCGATCTCCGCGCCGACCGCGCTCGCCATCGCTCTGGCGGACCGCTGCAACCTCACCCTGGTCGGCTTCGCGCGCGAGGACGGCCACGCGATCTACACCCACCCCGGCCGCCTGGCGCCGGACGCAGAGGAGGATCCCCGGGCATGAACCCGACGCGCCTGGCCGAGATGGCCAACGACATCGGCCGCTACTTCGACGCCGACCCCGACGAGGAGGCCGCGATCGAAGGCATGGTCCTGCACCTGCAGCGCTTCTGGGAGCCGCGCATGCGCGCGCAGATCGTCGCCTACCTCGGGGCCGGTGGCGACGCCCTCGACCCGTTTCCCCGTCGCGCCATCGCCCGCCTCGCCCCCCGCAGGGACGACGCCCCGCCACCGCCCTTCCCGGAAGGCGGCGGCGACGCCGGCTAGACCGACGAACCACGGTGCAGATGCCGTCCTCTCTCTCAGCGAGCAAGCGCCTCCGCTCCGCCGCGTCCCCGCTGCGTGCCGGCATCGCGGCTGAAGCCGCTCCCACCGCATCAAGGCGTGCGCCGCCCGACTGATTCCCCTCCCCGCTCCCTGTTCCCAAGCCCCAGGTCCGCTTCCCGATTCCCGCTTCCCGATTCCCGATTCCCGATTCCCGATTCCCGACGCCCTATCCCCGCTTCATCACGACCGCCACCACCGCCGCCAGCGCCACCCACCCGAAGTACAGCGCCAGCGTCAGCCGCTGCGCATGACCGGGCCGGTCGAGGAACAGGCCGAGCAGTTCCGCCGGCGCCCACGCGATGCTGACGAGGAACAGCGCCACCAGGGCCGGCCCCACCACCGCGAGCGGCCGCCAATGCGGGCGCCGGCGCAGGCTGGCGGAGACGAACAGCGCGCCAGGCGCGAAGGCGATCATCGCGAGGGTGTAGGCCAGCACGTGCAGGCGCGCGCCGTCGCCCTCGGCATCGTCCAGCGGATACGGAAGCAGGCCGCAGGCGGCGAAGGCCACGCCGGAGATCGCGAGCATCCACAGCCCGATGCGACCGAGGGAGCCACCGCCGTCGCGGCCGAGCCGGCATCCCAGGCCCCAGGCGAACACGGCGATGCCCAGGCCCGGGAGGACGAAGCCGCCGAGGTTCCAGAGCAGCGGCAGGCCGCCGACCTCCGACCCCAGCAACGCCACCGGATGCAGCGCGTGCTCGTAGCCGGGGCTCGCCGCGCCGGCCGCGACCAGCGCGACGACGAAGAGGAGCGGCGCGAGGAGGCCGCAGCGGAGCGCCGCGCGCTCGAGGGACGTGGACCGGGACATCCGCAGAGCCTACGGCGCGCGGCGGTTGATTTCGACCCGCGCTGGCACAATCTCGCCACGCGAACCCGAACCAGGCAGACCCGATGATCGACGCCAGCACGCCCCACGTCTTCGACGCCACGATGGCCCGCTTCCAGGCCGACGTCCTGCAGAAGTCGCTGGAGGTCCCCGTGCTTGTGGACTTCTGGGCCACCTGGTGCGGCCCCTGCAAGACCCTGGGCCCGCTGCTCGAGAAGCTCGCCGCCGAGTACAACGGCGCCTTCCTGCTGGCCAAGGTGGACGTCGAGGCCGAGCAGGAGCTCGCCGCGGCCTTCCAGATCCGCTCGGTCCCGACGGTCATGCTGGTCAAGGGCGGGCAGCTGGTCGACGGCTTCCCCGGCGCCCTGCCCGAGGGACAGTTGCGCGAGTTCCTGACCCACCACGGCATCCATCCCGCAGCGGCCTCCGAGCCGGCCGAGCCCGCCGCCCTCGATCCGGAGGCCGAGGTGGCACGCCTGCGCGAGGCCGTCGCCGCCGAGCCCGGCAAGGACGAGCTCAAGCTCGACCTCGCCCAGGCCCTGCTGCGCGTGGGCGGCAGCGACGAGGCCTCCGCCCTGCTCGATGCCCTGCCCGCCAACCTCGCCACCGACGACCGCGCGGTCAAGGCGTGGGCACGCCTCGGCTTCTCCGCCCTGCTGAAGGACGCACCGCCGCTGGCCGAGGTCGAGGCGCGGCTGGCCGCCGACCCGCAGGACATGCACGCGCGCCACCTGCGCGGCGCCTACCGCCTGGTGGCGGGCGAGGACGAAGCCGCGCTCGAGGATTTCCTGGCGATGCTGCGCCAGGACCGCGACTTCGCCGAGGGCCTCCCCCGCAAGGCGCTGATCGACGCCTTCCGCGTGATCGAGGACGCGGCACTCGTGGGCAGCTACCGGCGGAAGATGTCGTCGCTGCTGTTCTGAGGGTGGGGCTTGGGGCGCTGGGCGCTGGGCGCTGGGCACGGGGCACGGGGCACGGGGCACAGGGCACAGGGCCATGACACCGTGTCGCGCCACCCCAAGCCCTACGCTCCACGCCCTACGCTCCACGCCCTACGCCCTACGCCCTACGCCCTACGCCCTACGCCCTGAGCCCTGAGCCCTGAGCCCCAGGCCCCAGGCCCCAGGCCCCAAGCCCCAGGCCCCAAGCCCCAAGTCCACGCCCCACGCCCCACGCCCCACGCCCTGAGCCCTGAGCCCTGAGCCCTGAGCCCTGAGCCCACAAGCCGAGCCCCCCGCCCCAAGGCCCCGCGCCCCGCTCCATGAAATCCACCACCTTCCGCCGCCTCCTCAATCTCTGGCCGCCGTTCCTGTTCACCGGGATCCGCGTGCGGGAGATCGCGCCGGACTACGGCTTCGCGCGGGTCGAGCTGCGCCAGCACTGGTACAACCGCAACTACGTCGGCACGCACTTCGGCGGCAGCCTGTTCGCCATGACCGACCCGTTCTGGATGCTGCTCATCCTGCGCCGGCTCGGCGGCGACTACCTGGTCTGGGACCAGGCCGGCACGATCGACTTCGTGAAGCCGGGGCGTGGCACCGTCGTCGCCGAGTTCCGGCTCGACGACGCCACCGTCGAGAGCCTGCGCGCGGAAGCGGCGGGCGGCGCCAAGGTCCTGCGCTGGTTCGACACCGACGTGGTCGATGCCCAGGGCGACGTGGTGGCGCGGGTGCGCAAGCAGGTCTACGTGCGCATGAAGCGCGACCGCCGCCCTGCCCCCGAGGCGGACGCCGCCTGAACGCAGCGGCCTCCCGGCCGCCCGGACCCTCCCGTATGCTTGCGCCCCCTCGACCGACCGGCCGCCCTCTCCCGCATGGATGACGCTTCCCCTGCATCGGCGCGCCCGGAACCGACCGAGCCGCCGCGGATCGACGGCTACCGCGTGATCCGCCTGGTGGGCGAAGGCGGCATGGCGCGCGTCTGGCTCGCCGAGCAGGTCTCTCTCGGGCGCGAGGTCGCGATCAAGGTCATCGCGCCCGAGGCCCTGGCCGACGAAAGCGCGCGCGAGCGCTTCGAGCAGGAGGCCCGCACCATCGCGCGGCTCGCGCACCCGTCGATCGTCGCCATCCACGAAGTAGGCCGCACCGCCGACGGGCTCATCTACTACGTCATGCCCTACCTGGGGCACGGCGACCTCTCGCAGCGCGACCTCGGCGGCGATCCCGCCCGCATCCTGGCCGTGCTGCGCCCGCTGCTGCAGGCGCTCGGCTACGCCCACGCCCAGGGCGTCGTGCACCGCGACGTCAAGGCCGAGAACGTGCTGTTCGACGGTGCCGACCGCCCGCTGCTGGCGGACTTCGGCATCGCCCTGGCGCGCCGCGACCTCTCCCGCATCAGCCAGGCGGGACGCATCACCTCGGCCGGGCTGCTGGTCGGCAGCGGCGCGGCGATGGCGCCGGAACAGGCGCGCGGGGACGCCGTGGACGGTCGCGCCGACCTCTACAGCGTCGGCGTGATGCTCTACGAACTGCTGACGGGGCATCCGCCGTACCGGGGCGACGACCCGCTCGCCCTCGCGCTCAAGCACGCGCAGGCGCCGATCCCGCGCCTGCCGCCGGAACACCGCGCCTGGCAGCCGATCATCGACCGCGCCCTCGCCAAGGCGCCGGAGTCGCGCTTCCCGACCGCCGCCGCCATGCTCGCGGAGATCGAGTACGTCGCCGACACCGGCAACACGCGCCAGGGTCAGCAGCGCCGCGTGCGCCGCCGGCTGATGCTCGGCGCCCTCGCCGGGGTGCTGGTGCTCCTGGTGGCGCTCCGGGTCCTGCTCTGGCCCTCGACCGAGGCGGCGGCCGACACGGCGCCGGGCGCGGAGGCGCCGCGCGACGAAGGCCCCCCAGCCGAGACCGCGGACATGCGCCTGCTCGCGTTCGAGGAGCAGCTCGCCCGCGACCGCCTGACTCGCCAGCCGGGGGACAACGCCGCCGAGACGCTCTACGCCGCGTGGCAGCTCGCGCCCGAGGATCCGCGCATCCCCGACGCGCTGAACCGCCTGCTCGACCGCCTGGGCGTGCACGTACGGCAGCAGGTCGCACGGGGCGCGGACGAGGACGTGCGCGCCGCGTTCGGTCGTGCGCGCACGCTGGCGGTGGGCACGGGCAACGGCACCAGCGAGCACTGGCGCCGGTTCAAGCTGGTCGTCGTCGACGCGCTGGAAGCCCGCATCGGCACCGCCGCCGACCGCTACGACCGTCGTGGCGCCGAAGCCGGCATCGCCCTGCTGCGCGAACTCGATCTCGCCACGCCCGAAAGCCAGGACGTGATCGACCGCGCCGCCGCCCTGCCGACGCCGGGCGCCGCGCTGCAGGACCCGGGCGGCCCGCCGCTGGTGTTCGTGCTGCCCGGGGCGGCGCCCGTGGCCGTCGCGCGCAGCGAGGTCGCCCGCAGCGACTACGCGCGCTTTGCCGAGGCCACCGGACGCACGCCGGCGAACTGCCCCGGCCGGGGGCCGCTGCGGGTGTTCGACCGCCGCAGCTGGGTCCGGCCCGGTTTCGAGCAGGGCGCGGGGCATCCCGTGGTCTGCGTGAGCTGGCACGACGCCAACGCCTATGCACGCTGGCTCAGCGAACGCACCGGCCAGCGCTACCGCCTGCCGACCCTCGCCGAATGGCGGCAGCTCGCGCGGCTGGCACGCGCCCCCGCGGCCGCCGCCAACGGCACCCGTCCGGCAGGCGGCGCCAGCCGCGACGCGCTCGGCCTGCTCGACCTGGGCGGCAACGTCGCGGAGTGGCTGGCCGACGGCAGCGGCAACGGCCGTCTCACCGGTGGGCGCTCCTGGCGCGACCCGGCCTCCGTCCCCCTGGACTGGACCGGCCCCCAGGACCCGGAACGCGGCTTCGACGACGTCGGCTTCCGCCTGGTCCGCGAACTCGGCCCCGCGGACCTGGAGCGCTTCGAGCGTTGAGGTGGAATTGGGGCTTGGGGCTTGGGGCTTAGGGCTTAGGGCTTAGGGCGCAGCACAGCGTGCCCATGCCCCATGCCCCATGCCCTGTGCCCTGTGCCCCATGCCCCATGCCCGTGCCCGCGCCCTGCGCCTCCCCGCCCCGCCTCTCCTCCACAGCTCCGCCACCCCGCCCGGCTAGACTATGCGGATGACCGCACACCCCGTCCGTCGTTATTTCGTCACCGGCCTGCTCACGCTGATCCCGATCTGGCTGACCTGGGTGGTCTTCAAGTTCGTGTTCGTGCTGCTGTCCAACAGCAGCCAGCCGGTGGTGGCGCCGGTGCTGCGCGGGGTGTCGCGGGTGCATCCGGCGCTGGAGTGGCTCGCGAGCGGCTGGGCGATGAGCGCGGTGGCGCTCGCGGCGACCCTGGGCATCATCTTCGGGATCGGCATGCTGGCGCACCGCGTGGTGGGGCAGCGGCTGCTCGCGTGGTTCGAGTCCTGGATCCAGCGGATCCCGCTGGCGAACATGATCTACGGCAGCTCGCGCAAGCTGCTCGACATCCTGCAGGTGCAGCCCGGCACGACGCAGCGCGTGGTGCTGATCGAGTTCCCGCACGAGAACATGAAGGTGGTCGGCCTGGTGACGCGCACCTTCCAGGAGGACGGCACGGGCCGCGAGCTGGCGGCGGTCTACGTGCCGACCACGCCCAACCCGACCTCCGGCTACCTGGAGATCGTGCCCGTCGACCAGATCACGCCGACCGACTGGAGCGTCGACCAGGCCATGACCTTCATCATCTCCGGCGGCGCGGTGGCGCCGGACACCATGCCCTATTCGCGCCGCGCCACCGACGCCGCCGACGTGACCGCGCCGCCCTGAGGCGTTCAGCCTCCGCACCGGAAGCCGGTTCCACACTCCCCGCTTCCGCCGTCATGGACCTTCCAGCATGCGCCTGCGCACCCTCGCCTCCACCACGCTCCTGGCCTCCCTCTTCGCCGCCTCCGCGATCGCCGCCGACGGGTCTCCCGTGGGCACGTGGAAGAGCATCGACGACGCGACGGGCGAGCCGAAGGCGCTGATCGAGATCAGCGAACGCGACGGCACCCTCGAAGGCCGCATCGTCGAACTGTTCCGCAAGCCCGGCGAGGAGCCGAATCCGCTCTGCACGCAGTGCAGCGACGAGCGCAAGGACCAGCCCATCGTCGGCATGACCATCCTCACCGGCCTCCGTCCCGACGGCCCGGAGTGGAGCAACGGCATGATCCTCGACCCCAAGAACGGCAAGGTGTACCGGGCCAAGGCCTCGCTGTCGGACGACGGGCAGTCGCTCAACGTGCGCGGCTACCTCGGCATGGCGATGTTCGGGCGCACCCAGGTGTGGCAGCGCCAGCCCGACGCCGCGGAGTGAGTTCCGCCGTCGAGGCATGACGAAGGCCGGCGCGAGCCGGCCTTTTTTCGTGCGCGGCTCAGGGATCGAGCCGGATCCCGATGCGTCGCGACGACGGCGTCGGATCCCGGGAGGGCGGCGCGTGGGCGGCGCATGCGGGCGAGCAGTCCTCGCAGCCGCTCGCGCAGCCCGGCGTCGCCGCGGCCGCGTGCCAGCGCGCCCCGAGGCGGCGCAGCCACGGCGGCCTGCCCGGCCGGTCCAGCAGGCGCCCCAGGGGCGCACGCAGCCAGCGGCGCGGAAGCCAGCGCAGCAGGAGGGCGCACGCGCTCGCGCCGACGGCCGCGCCGACCACCAGCATCTCGACGAGCGCGTAGGCGTCCACGGTCAGCCCAGCGCCGCCGCGATCTGGTAGGTCAGCAGGGCGGCGAGGTAGGCCAGGCCGAACAGGTAGCCCGCGGCGATACCCACCTGCTTCCAGGAGTTGGTCTCGCGACGGATGGTCGCCAGCGTCGACAGGCACTGCGGCGCGAACACGTACCACACCAGCAGGGCCAGCGCGGTGGCCAGGGTCCACTGGTCGGAGATCAGCTGCCCGAGCTGGGCGGCGACCGTCTCCTCCTCGCCCGACATCGAGTACACCGTGCCCAGCGCCGCCACCGCGACCTCGCGCGCGGCGAGCCCGGGGATCAGCGCGATGCAGATCTGCCAGTTGAAGCCCAGCGGCGCGAACACCGGCTGGATCAGGTGGCCCAGGCGCCCGGCGAAGCTGTAGTCGATCGCCGCGCCGGTCGCGCCCTCCGGCGGCGCCGGGAAGGTGGCGAGGAACCACAGCACGATGGTCACGACGAGGATGATGCCGCCGACGCGCTTGAGGAAGATCAGCGCGCGCTCGTAGAGCCCGAGCAGCAGGTCCCAGAGGTGGGGCACGCGGTAGGACGGCAGCTCCATCAGCAGCGCGTGCTCGCTCCTGTCGCGGCGCAGCCACTTCATCACCAGGGCCACGACCAGCGCGCTGACGATGCCGAACACGTACAGGCCGAACAGCACGATGCCCTGCAGGTTGAACACGCCCCACACCGTCTGCTGCGGGATGAAGGCCGCGATCAGCAGCGCGTACACCGGCAGCCGCGCCGAGCAGGTCATCAGCGGCGCGACCAGGATGGTGGTGAGGCGGTCGCGGGGATCGCTGATGGTGCGTGCGGCCATGATGCCGGGGATCGCGCAGGCGAAGCTCGACAGCAGCGGGATGAAGGCGCGCCCGGTCAGTCCAGCCTTGAACATCAGCCGGTCGAGCAGGAAGGCGGCGCGCGGCAGGTAGCCGGACTCCTCGAGCACGAGGATGAAGAAGAACAGGATCAGGATCTGCGGCAGGAACACCAGCACGCCGCCGATGCCCGCGAAGATGCCGTCGACCAGCAGGCTGTGCAGCAGGCCTTCCGGCAAGGCCCCGGCGACCCATTCGCCGAGCGCACCGATGCCGAACTCGATCGCCTCCATGGCCGGCTCGGCCCAGGAGAACACCGCCTGGAACATCAGGAACAGCAGCGAGGCCAGCAGCAGCGGCCCGACCACCGGGTGCAGGACCACCCGGTCGATGCGGTCGTCCACGCGGGCCTGCGACGCCGGCGTGCGCACGGCCGCGCGCAGCACCTCGCGCACGCGCGCATGCAGGTCGCCCGTGCCTGTCCCACCCTGCGGCGGCGATGCCGCCGGCGTGTCGAGCTGCCCCAGCAGGCTGTCGGCACCGTTGCGGCGGATGGCGACCGTCTCCACGACCGGCATGCCCAGCGCCTGCGACAGTGCCTGCGTGTCGATCTCGATGCCGCGCCGGCGCGCGAGGTCCACCATGTTCAGGGCGACCACGATCGGCAGGCCGAGCGCCGCGACCTCGAGCACGAAGCGCAGGTGCAGGCGGAGGTTGGTCGCATCGACCACGCAGACCAGCATGTCCGGGCGCGTCTCGCCGGCGAGCGTGCCCATCAGGACATCGCGGGTGATGGCCTCGTCCGGGCTCGCCGCCGACAGGCTGTAGGCGCCGGGGAGATCGAGCACCTGGACGCGGCGGCCGCCGGGCGTGAGCAGGCGTCCGCTCTTGCGCTCGACGGTGACGCCGGCGTAGTTCGCGACCTTCTGGCGCCCGCCGGTCAGGCGGTTGAACAGCGCGGTCTTGCCCGAGTTGGGATTGCCGACCAGCGCGACGTTGAGCGGAGCGGCCTGGGCGCTCATGCCGGCACCTGCAGGCGCACGCGCGCGGCCTCGCTGCGGCGCAGCGCGAAGCGGGTGTCGCCGATCTCCACCACCAGCGGGTCGCCGCCCAGCGGCGCGACCGCGACCACCCGCACCGTCTCGCCGGGGACGAAGCCCAGCTCGCCGAGACGGCGCGCGATCGGATCGTCCGCCCCGGCCTCGAGGCCCTCGACGATGCCGGACGAATTTCGGGGAAGCTGGGCGAGCCGCATGCGCTGAATGAGAATGGGAACGAGTCTCATAGTGTATGCCTCGCCTGCTGCTGCAGCTACTGCTGCTGCGGTGCTCCCGCCGCTGGCAAGATGCTCCCCCATGTCGCTGCCGCCCGCCCGCATGCCGCGCCCGCTCCTGGATGCCCGATGGCGGCAGGCGGTGGATGCGCTGGTCGGCGGCGATGCCGACGCCGCGCTGATCGCCCTCGATGCCCTCGCCCGCGCCGGCCACGCACCGGCGCAGTGCGATCTCGGCCGCGCGCTCTGCTACGGCGTCGGGCGCGAGGCCGACGTCGCCGCGGGGCTGCAATGGCTGCTGCGTGCGGACGCGGCCGGCGAGCCGCGCGCGGCCTTCAGCTTGGCGGTGATCGGGCTCGCCGGCATCTGGATCGCACGCGATGCCGGGACGGCGGCCCGGCGCCTCCGGCACGCCGCGCAGGCGGGCTTCCCGCCGGCGCTGCGCGGCCTCGCCCTGGCGCTTCGGGCCGAGGATGCGGCGGATGCGCAGCGGATCTCCGACATCTGCCTCGCGCATGCGGCGGCCCGCGGCGATCCGGTGTCCGCGCGCCTGCGGGCACGGCCGGCGTTCCGCATGGACGCCCTCTCTCCCCTGCCCCTGCTGCCCGAGCCCGACCTGTCTCGCGGCCTGGCACCGCCGCCAGCCCGCCGCACGCTGTGCACCGACCCGCGGGTCGAGGTCGCCGACCAGGCGCTGACCGCGGCGGAATGCGACCTCGCGATCGCGCTCGGCACGCCCTTCCTGCGGCCGTCCGCGACGGTGGACCCACGGACCGGCGCCGCCGTGAAGGTGCCGCTGCGCACCAGTCACGACGCGGTCTTCGACCCGGTCGTCGAGGACGTCACCCTGGTCGCGATGCAGGCGCGGATGGCGGCGTTCGCGGACAAACCGCTCGGCTGCGCCGAGCCGCTGGCGCTGCTCCGCTACGGGCCCGGCCAGGAGTACCGGCCGCACCGCGACTACCTCCCGCCGAGCCGGGTACGGCCGGTGCCGGAGGGCGGCGCCGGGCAGCGCGACCGTACCGTGATCGCCTATCTCGCCACGCCCGAGGCAGGCGGCGAGACCGCCTTCCCCGATCTCGCCCTGCGGGTGCCCGCACGGCGCGGCGACCTGCTGCGCTTCGACAACCTCGATGCCGCCGGCCGCCCGGCGCCGCGCAGCCTCCACGCGGGACTGCCGGTCGCGCGCGGCGAGAAATGGATCTGCACGCTCTGGTTCCGCGAGGCCGCGTACCGCGGCGCCTGACCCGCGGGCGCGCCCGCTCGCCGACGCTACAGCGCGCGGTGCACCGCTTCGCCGAACAGCGGGGTGTGGTGCGCGCAGTCGTTCAGGCGCACGACGTCGAGGTGTTCGACATCCACGCCTTCGAGCAGGTTGAGGGTGGTCGGCGCCTGGCGGAAGGCCCACAGGCGCGAGAGCGGCAGGCCCAGCACGCGGCAGAGGATGGCGCGGTTGACGGCGTCGTGCGCCACCACCAGCAGCGTGTCGCCCAGCTGCAGGCCGCTGCAGGCGCGGGTGAAGGCGGCCCAGCTGCGGGCATCCACCTCCGGCATGGATTCGCCGCCGCCGGGCATCTGCACCGTCTGCGGCGCCTCGCGCCAGGCCTTGAAGCGTTCCGGATCGCGCTCGTCGATCTCGGCGGCGAGCTTGCCCTCCCAGTCGCCGTGGCCGATCTCGATGAGACCCTCGTCGGTCCGCAGCATGCCGCTGCGCGCCGGGCCGAGCGCCAGCTCCGCCGTGGTGCGCGCGCGCGACAGCGGCGAGGCCACGGCGCGGTCGATGGCGATGTCGGCCAGGCGGGCGCCGAGGGCGCGGGCCTGGGCGATGCCGACGTCCGACAGCGGGATGTCCGTCTGGCCCTGGTAACGGCCTTCCGCGTTCCAGGGCGTCTCGCCGTGGCGGGCCAGGATCACGCGCATGGGCGACCTCCGGCCGGCATCGGGGCAAGGAGTGGCAGGATGCGACGCATGGCGGCTCCGGGCACGAAAGCCGCCGACTCTAGCAAAGCACCCGCCCCATGACCTCCGGCCGGTCTGCCCCACCCGCCGCAGGCCTACAGTGGCATCCGCGCCCCCGGCGCCCCCTCAATCCATGGCCGATCCGGCCGGAGCCGTCGATCCATGAACGCCCGCCTCCTCAAGCCCCTCCTTCTCAGCCTCTCGGTGACGCTGGCGCTCGGCGCCTGCCAGCGCGAGGCCGCGCCCCCCGCCGCCCCTGCGGCGCCCGCATCCACCGCGCAGCCCGCGGCGGCACCGGCCGAACTGCCGCCCCTGGCCCGCTTCGCGGTCAGCGATCTCGATCCCTCCACCCCGGCCTGCGTGGACCTCGACGCGCACGTCAACGGCACCTGGCTCGCCGCCAACCCGGTCCCGCCCGACCGCACCACCTGGGGCAGCTTCGAGATGCTCGACGAGCGCTCGATGGCCGTGCAGCGCCAGCTTGCCGAGCAGGCCGCCGCGGCGGAGGGCAGCGGCGTGGAGAAGCTGGTCGGCGACGTGTGGGCCTCGGGCATGGACGTCGACGCGATCGAGGCCGCCGGGCTCGCCCCGATCCAGCCCATGCTGGACGCCATCGACGCGATCGCGTCGCCCGAGGCGGTCGCCGGCTTCGTGCGCGACGCGCAGCGGCGGGGCCTGGCGCTGCTGGTCGGCTTCGGCCCCGTCGCCGATTTCCGCAACCCGGACATGAACATGGGCTACGTCGCGCCGCAGGCCTTCGGCCTGCCCGACAAGACCTACTACTTCGACGACGACAAGGCGGACAAGCGCGCCGACTACGTCGCCCACGTCGCCCGCACCCTGCAGTTGACCGGCGTCGAGGCGGACGAAGCGCAGCGCCAGGCCGAGGCCATCATGGCGCTGGAGACGCGCCTGGCCGGCAAGTCGCGCTCCACCGAGGAGATGTCGCGCGACGTGTCGCTCTACTACAACCCGGTCAGCGTGGCCGAGGCAGACGCGCTCAGCCCGAACTTCCCGTGGTCGCGCTTCTTCGAGGCCCAGGGCATCGCGCAGCCCGAGGCCTTCTCGCTGGCGATCCCCGAGTTCCACCAGGAGCTCTCCGCCGCGATCGGCGACACCGACCTCGCCACCTGGCGCGCCTACCTGCGCTACCACCTGGTGGACGACCTCTCGCCCTACCTGCCCGAGGCCTTCGCCGAGGAGAACTTCGCGTTCTACGGCCGCTCGCTGCGCGGCCAGCAGGAGATCGAGCCGCGCTGGAAGCGCGTGCTCGGCGCCATCGAGGGCAACGTCGGCGAGGCGCTGGGCCAGCTCTACGTGCGCGAGAACTTCCCGCCCGAGGCCAAGGCGCGCATGGAGGCCCTGGTGGAGAACCTCGGCGCGGCCATGCGGACGCGCATCGAGAACCTCGACTGGATGAGCGGGGAGACCAAGGCCAGGGCGCTGGAGAAGTGGGCGAGCTTCACGCCCAAGATCGGCTACCCCGAGAACTGGCGCGACTGGTCGGGCCTGTCGACCTCGCGCGACAGCTACGTGGCGAACGCGCTCGCCGCCATGGCGTTCAACCATGCCTGGCAGCTCTCCAAGGTGGGCCAGCCGGTCGACCGCCGCGAATGGCAGATGACGCCGCAGACGGTCAACGCGTACTACAACCCGCTCGCCAACGAGATCGTCTTCCCCGCCGCGATCCTCCAGCCGCCGTTCTTCGACATGGACGCCGACGACGCGCTCAACTACGGCGGCATCGGCGCGGTGATCGGCCACGAGATGACGCACGGCTACGACGACCAGGGCGCGCGCTTCGGGCCCACCGGCGCCTTCGAGAACTGGTGGACGCCGGAGGACGCCGCGGGCTTCAAGGCGCGCACCGGGCAACTGGTCGCCCAGTTCGACGAATACGAGGCCATCGACGGCCAGCACGTCAACGGCAACCTGACCCTGGGCGAGAACATCGCCGACCTCGGCGGCCTCGCCGTGGCCTACGACGCGATGAAGCGCGCCCAGGGCGAGGGCTTCACCGACCCGATGATCGACGGCCACACCCAGGACCAGCGCTTCTTCATGAACTGGGCAACCGTGTGGCGCCGCAACTTCAACGACGACGAGCTGCGCATGCGCCTCAGGAACGACCCGCACGCCCCGGCCCGGTTCCGCGCCATCGGCGCGCCGTCCAACCTGCCGGCGTTCGCCGAGGCCTTCGGGTGCGGGCCCGGCGACCCGATGGTCCGCGACGGCGAGCGGCGCGTGGTCATCTGGTAGTCCGCCGCCGTGCCCGCCGGCGACGGCGGGCGCGGAAGAAGGCCCGGCGTATGCCGGGCCTTCTTCGTTGCGGGGAGGCGACGGCGCGGCACAGGCGACCCTGCCCCATCCCAAAGGGCGCGACACGCTCTACACTGCGCGCGCTCCCTCCAGGACCTTTCACACGCATGCACGCGCCCCGCCCGCTCGCCCTCGCTCTCGCCCTCGGACTCTTCGCCACCGCCACCGACAGCAACGCCCAGCGACGCCCCGCCCAGCCGGCGGCCCCCGCGGTGCCGGCGTACTGCTCGGACTTCTACACCCACGTCAACAAGCCCTGGCTCGATGCCAACCCGCTGCCCTACGGCGCGACCTCGTTCGGCCAGCTCGACCAGATCAACGCGCTGGCGCTCGAACAGCAGCGCGAGCTGCTGCAGGCCGCGGCGACCTCGCCGCAGACGCCGGCGCAGCGCGTCCTCGGCGACTTCTGGGCGAGCGGCCTGGACACCGCCGCCATCGAGGCAGCCGGACTGACCGCGATCCAGCCCCTGCTCGACCGCATCGCCGCCGTGCGCAGGCCGGGCCAGCTGGGTGCCGCGATCGCCGACCTGCACGCACAGGGCGTGCCGGTGCTGTTCAACTTCTCGGCCGACATCGACCTGCAGGACTTCTCCCGCACCATCGGCTACGCCAGCCAGGGCGGCCTCGGCCTGCCGGACCCCGACTACTACACCCGCACCGACGCCGACGCGCAGGCGCTGCTCGGGCGCTACCGCAGCTACGTCGAGCAGATCCTCCGCGCCTCCGGCACGCCGGAGGCCGAGCTGTCGGAGCAGTCCGCCCGCATCCTCGAGGTCGAGATCCAGCTGGCGCGCGGCTCCGCCCGGCTCGAAGCGCTGCGCGATCCGCGCAGCGCCTACAACCCGGTCGCGGTCAGGGACCTCGCGCGCACCTATCCGCGCCTCGACCTGCGCGGCTTCCTGCGCACCCAGAACGTGTCGGCCGACAGCATCGTGGTGATGCAGCCGGAGTTCTTCGCCCAGGCCGACCGCCTGTTGCAGGCGCTGCCGCTGGAGCAGTGGCAGGCCTACCTGCGCTTCCAGGTGCTGAGCGCCTTCGCGCCCTACCTGGGCCAGGCCTGGCTGGGCCCCTACTTCGAGCTCTACGGCACCGTGCTGCGCGGCATCAGGCAGGCCCCGCCGCGCGAGGTCCTGCTGATGGACTTCGTGATCAACCCGACCGTCGGCGAACTGCTCGGCCAGGAGTACGCCGCCCGCCACGTCTCGGCCGAGACGGAGCAGGCGGTCGTGGCGATGGGCGAGCAGTTGCGCGCGGCGATGGGGCGCGCCATCGAGGGCAGCCTGTGGCTCGGCGAGGAAGCCAAGGCCGAGGCCGCGGCCAAGCTCGAGAAGCTGGAGATCGAGGTCGCCCGGCCGGAACGCCGCAACGACCTCGCGGCGCTGCAGCTCGACCGCGCGGACTTCGCCGGCAACGTGCTGAAGGTCGCGGCGGAGCGCCATCGCCAGGAGATGGCCCTGATCGGCCGCCAGGGCGAGGTCGAACGCCGCTGGCCGACCCTGCCGCAGGTGCCCGACGTGTCCTACATCCTCGACGAGAACAAGCTCGTCGTGACCGCGGCGATGCTGCAGCCGCCGGTGTTCGACCTCGCCGCGGACCCGGCCGCGAACTACGGCGCCCTCGGCGCGCTCATGGCCAACCAGATGAGCCACGCCTTCGACAACGCGGGCAGCCACGTGGACGCCTCGGGCACGCTGCGCACCTGGTGGTCGGAGGCCGACGGCACCGCCTACGAGCAGCGCATCAAGCCCCTGGTCGACCAGTACGACCAGTTCAGCCCCGCGCCCGGCATCCGCGTCAGGGGCGCGCAGACCCGCTTCGAGAACGCGGCCGACCTCGCCGGTCTCGAACTGGCGCTGGACGCCTGGAAGACCACCGTGCCGGACGCCGGCCGCGAGGCCACCCAGCGCTTCTTCGAGGCGTGGGCCAAGGTCTGGGCGCAGCACTACAGCGAGCAGGAGCTGCGCCTGCGCGTGGCGACCGGCGTGCAGGCGCCGGCGCAGTACCGGGTCAACGGCCCGCTCGCCAACCTGCCCGCCTTCGCCGAGAGCTTCGGGTGCCAGGCCGGGCAGCCGATGGTGGTGGCCGATCCGGCGCAGGTCTGGCGCTAGCGGGACGGCGGCATCCCCGGTCGCCCTCCGGGCGTCCGGGGGCGCTTCGACGCCGACGCGAAGCGGCCCGACCTGCACTCCGGTCCCGGAGGGCATCGGGCCGCCCGCTCTCCGGAGCGTGAGGCCATCGACGGCCACGGCACCGCGCCTGCGACGCCGACGACGTTCCGGCGCCGCTCTTTATCTCGTGCGCCGGGCGTGCCGCGGCCCGCGGCGCCCACTACAATGGCGCGATGACTTCATTCGTACCCGGCCAGCGCTGGTCCAGCGCGGCCGAGCCCGAGCTCGGGCTGGGCACCGTGCTGCGCCTCGCTGGCCGCAGCGTACAGATCGTCTTCACCGGCTCGGGCGAGATCCGACAGTACGCCCTCGCCGGGGCGCCGCTGATGCGCGCCGAGTTCCGCCCGGGCGAGCACGTCCGCATCGACGGGGTCGAGCGGACCGTGCAGGCCAGCACCCTGACCGACGGGCTGATCGTCTACCGCATCGACGGCCGCGACGTCCCCGAGGGCGCGCTCGACGCCGACCAGCCGCTCGCGCGTGCCGACCGCCGCATGCTCGCCGGCAACGTCGATCGCAACGACCGCTTCGAATTCCGCGTGGAGAGCCTGGAGCGTCGCGCGCGCACCCAGTCGCACCCGGGCCACGGCGTGCTCGGCGCGCGCGTGGACCTGATCCCGCACCAGCTGCGCATCGCGGAGATCGCCGCGACCCGCCGGCCCGCGCGCCTGCTGCTCGCCGACGAGGTCGGCCTGGGCAAGACCATCGAGGCCAGCCTCGTGGTCGCCCAGCAGCTCGCCAGCGGGCGCGCCCGCCGCGTCCTCGTGCTGGTGCCCGAGAGCCTCGTGAACCAGTGGTTCGTCGAACTGGTGCGACGCTTCAACATCGCCGCGTCGGTGTTCGACGCCGAACGCTGCGCCTCCATCGAGGAAGGCGACCCCACCGCCAATCCCTTCGAGGACGCGCAGTGCGTCATCGCCAGCGTGGACTGGCTGGCGCAGGACGCCCGCCGAGCCGAAGCCGCCGTCGCGGCAGGCTGGGACCTGCTCCTGGTCGACGAGGCGCACCACCTGGAATGGTCCCCCGAAGGCGCCAGCCCCGGCTACGCGCTGGTCGAGCGGCTCGCCGCCGCGACTCCGGGCCTGCTGCTGCTCACCGCGACACCGGAACAGCTCGGCCAGGCGGGCCACTTCGCGCGCCTGCGCCTGCTGGATCCGGCGCGCTACGCCGACCTCGACGCCTTCGTCGCCGAGCAGGCGCAGTGGACCGCGCTGTCCGGCCTGGTGGAGCGCCTGCAGGACGGCGGCACGCCCGATCCCGGGCAGCGCGCGCTGCTCGCCGGGCTGCTGCCCGACGAGGACGTCGATGCACGCCTCGCCGCGGCACGCACCGACGCCGACGCGCGCGCCGCCCTGGTCGACGCGCTCATCGACCGCCACGGCACCGGACGGGTGATGGTCCGCAACCGCCGGGCCAGCGTCGGCGGCTTCCCCCGCCGGGTCGCCGCCCTCGAACGCCTTCCGCCCGCGGAGCCGGCACGCGCCGCCGCCCTGCGCGCGGAGTTCGAGCACGACGCCGGCCGCGCACCGGAGCCCGGGTACGACTACGCCCGCGACCCGCGCATGGACTGGCTGCTGGCCACCCTGGACGCCCTGGCGCCGGCCAAGGTGCTGGTGGTCTGCCGCTCGCGCGCCAAGGTACAGGCCATCGAGGACGCCCTGCGCGGCCGCGCCGACCTCGCGGTGACCCGCTTCCACGAGGACATGACGCTCCTGCAGCGCGACCGCAACGCAGCCTGGTTCGCCGACCCGGAAGGCGCACGGATCCTCGTCGCGTCCGAAGTCGGCGCGGAGGGCCGCAACTTCCAGTTCGCGCAGCACCTGCTGTTCTGGGACCTGCCGCTGGACCCCGACATGCTCGAACAGCGCATCGGACGCCTCGACCGCATCGGCCAGCGCGGCGACGTGCACCTGCACGCGGCCGCCTGTGCGGGAAGTCCGCAGGCCCTGCTGCAGCGCTGGTACGACGAGGCGCTGGATGCCTTCGCCGCGCCGCTCGCCGACGGCCGCGCTCTCGCCCAGCGCTTCGGCGACCGCCTGGTCGAACTGGCCCTCTCCGAGACCGCGGACGCCGGTGCCGACGCCCTGATCGCGGAGACGCGCGCCGCACATGCGGAACTGGCCGAGGCGATCGCGCGCGGGCGCGACCGCCTGCTCGAACTGGCCAGCCAGCGCGGGGCCGCCGCCGGCGACCTGCTCGCCGCGCTGGCCCACGACGACGCCGACGCGCGCGACGACGACTATCCGCTGCGCCTGCTCGAACAGTTCGGCGTCCAGCACGAGCCGCTGGGCGGTGGCCTCTGGCTGCTCGACCCGGAGTACGTGACGGTCGACGGCCTGCCCGACCTCGCCGCCGGCAAGCGCACGGCCACCTTCGAGCGCGCGACCGCGCTGGCCCGGGACGACGCACTGTTCCTGCGCGCCGACCATCCGCTGGTGGCGGCCGCCCAGGACCTCCTGCTCTCCGGCGACCTCGGCAACGCCGCCTTCCTCGTCGATGCCGCACTGCCGCCGCGCACCGCGGTGCTGGACGCCGTCTACGTGCTCGAATGCGTGGCGCCGCGCGCGCTGGCGGTCGAGCGTTTCCTGCCGCCGGTGCCGCTGCGGGCCGCGGTGGATACCCGCCTGCAGGCGCGCCCCGACTTCGCTCCCTCCGACGCCGCGCGCCTGCGCGCCGCCGACCGCGAGGTGGATCTCGCGCCCTACCGCAAGGCGCTCGGCACGCTCGTCCCGAAGATGCTCGAGGTGGTCGCGCAGGCGGTCCAGGCACAGGCGAGCCGGCGCATCGAGACCGCCGCCGCCGACGCCGGCGCGCGTCTCGACGCGGAGATCGAGCGCCTGCAGGCGCTGGCCCGCGTCAATCCCGCGGTCCGGCCCGAGGAAGTGCAGGCGCTGGAACGGGAGCGCGACGACCTCCTGGCCGCCCTGCCCACCGCCCGCCCGCGCCTGGACGCGCTCCGCCTGGTGGTGAGCACCGACTTCCTGACCGCCCTGCGCGGGCGCTGAACGCCCGCGCGCTGCGAACGGAATCGACGGGAGAAGGCTGATGGTGCGCCTTCGTCAGTCGCGTCTTATCCGGATCGTGCGGTCGTCGTAGGAGAACGGCATGAGCGCAGTGCGCCGCTCGGTACCGGGATCCGGATTGAAGCGCGTCGACCGCACGAGCTGCGCCAGCCGTGCCGCATAGTTCTCATCAGGAAGGCTGTCCACCGCCAGGTGCCGGGTAACCCGCCCATCGGGCCCCACTTCCAGCAGGAACAGGGCCGCCCCCGGCAGGTACATCTGCTGCCGGGGCGGAACCAACTCGTTGACGAACACACTCCGGGAGCGGGCGGAGACGTATTCGAGGCCTCCGTCGGGCTCCTCCTCGTCGCTCTCCCTCTCCAGAGCCTGGCGGATGCGCCCGTCGTGCGTCGAGAGGAAGACATGGAAGTAGCGCTCGAACTCGTCCGCGTCGACGCCGCTCTGGGCGCGCTGGATCATGCTCGCGGCCATGGCCTGGCTGCCCGGATCCTCGCCGCGCAGTTCGGCGCGCAGCGTCTCGTAGTGGGCGTAGGCATGCGCCCAGAGCAGTGCTTCCAGATACTCTCGGGAACGCAGTTTGAGCTCCGCCATTCCTGCCATCGCCCCGAGGTGTCCTGCCACGGCGGCATTGCTCAGGTAGCGGGCAGCTTCCGCATCGTCGCGCTCGACGAGCCGCGCCGGATGCCGCATGCCCAGGCGGTAGAGGGTCCCCACCACGTACTGCGCGTGCGTCACGCCCTCGACAGCCTTTTCCATGAAACGTGCCAGCTCCGCCGTCCGGGTCGGGCCGTCCAGCGACGGGTCCAGCAGCACCCAGAGCTGCGGCGCATCGTCTTCGACCTCAGACTCCAGGGCGCCCGCAGGCAACGCGATGGACAACATGGCGATGCACGCCGCGAACACCCATCCGGATGGACTCATTTCACAACTCCCTATCGACGATGTGCGGGATGCCATCCCGCGTCTGTTCTGAATGGATCTGCCGGGCATCTCATGCGCTCGAACAGACATGTTGCGGATCGTCCACCGTGGCCGCCGCCCGCACTCAGTGGTCAGCACCGACTTCCTGACCGCCCTGCGCGGGCGCTGAGCGCCCGCGCGCAGGACGCCTCCCCGGCCTCCTAACGTCCCCGTGAGATGGAGACGCTGCCGTCGTCGAAGGACAGCGGCATGATCGCTCGCCGTACCTCGCCGGCGTCCGGGTCGGCGTTGAAGCGCATGCCGCGGGCCACGGCCTCGAGCTGCCGCGCGTAGCGCTCGTCCGGCAGGCTGTCGACGACCAGGAGCCGCGCGATGTGCCCGTCGCGGCCGACCTCGACCAGGTAGTAGGCCATTCCCGGCTGGCTCATGCGACGGTGGGAAGCGCGCAACGGCGTATTCGTCAGGAACAACGGGCGTGTCCGCGAGGAGGTGTACTGCAGGTCGGACACCCGCGCATGCTCCGCATCGATGGCCGCGCGGATGCGTCCATCGTGGTTCTGCAGGAAGGCCAGGACGTACGCCAGAACCTCGTCCTTGTCGCGCCCCGCGCCCGCCTGGGCGCGCTGGATCATGCTGGCAGCCGCCGCCTGTGTTCCCCGCTCCTGCCCCCGCAGTTCGCTCTCGTATGCCTCGTAGCGGACGTAGGCCTGGGCCCAGACCATGGCGTCGAGGTACTCGCGCCTGCGCAGCTTGAGCTCCGCCATGCCCGCCATCGCGCCGGTGTGGCCGCGTACCGCGGCGTTGCTCAGGTAGCGCTCGGCCTGCTCGTCATCGCGCTCGACGAGCCGCGCCGGATGGCGCATGCCCAGGCGGTAGAGCGTTCCGAGGGCGTACTGTGCCCGGGCATTGCCGGACACGGCGGCCTCCTCGGCCCGCGCAAGCTCGCGTTGCCGCGCCGCAGGGTCGGCACCGGGGTCGAACAGGACGAACAGCCGGAAGCCACCGTCGTCGTCGTCGAATTCCTCCACGCTGGCGAAGGCTGCGCCCGCCAGCAGCAGCGCCATCAGACAGGCGCCGAACATCCCCTTCACGACCTGCATCCCTGCTCCCCCCGGAGTGCGAATCCGCCGATGTTATCCGAACCCGCGCGGCCGGCGCGGCTTGAACGGCGGCTGGCCGCGCCAGTAGCGGATCAGCAGCCAGCCGAACAGCATGCCGCCCAGGTGGGCGAAGTGGGCGATGTTGCCGCCGGTGCCGGTGACGCCCATCAGCAAGGCGAGCGCGCCGAACACGATCACCAGGGTGCGCGCCTGCATCGGGATCGGCGGGAACAGGAGCATCACGCGCTGGGTCGGGAACAGCATGCCGTAGGCCAGCAGCAGACCGTAGACGCCGCCCGAGGCGCCCACCGTCGGCAGCGGCGGCAGGCCGAAGAACGAGGTCAGGACGAGATGCGTGATGGCCGCGCCGACCACGCAGGTGAAGTAGAACGTGGCGAACCGCCGCGTGCCCCAGGTGTACTCCAGCGGCGCGCCGAACATGAAGAGCGCCAGCATGTTGAAGAACAGGTGCCCGAAGTCGCCGTGCATGAAGCCGTAGGTCACCACCTGCCACGGCAGGAACTGCGAGCCGTAGCCGTATTCCGCAACGAGCGGCCACAGCATGAACGGATTGAGCGACGGGCCGGCGACGAGCTGCAGCAGGAAGACGGCGATGTTGGCGGCGAGGAGCGCCTGCGTGACCGGGGGAATGTTCTTTAGCATGCAGCGCGCCGCTGACCTGAAGACGAAGACCCGCGCATCATAGCCGTGCCGGCGTGGAAACCGCCGTCACGACGGACGCCGCCCGCCGCGACCGGGCGGCGGTGCCCACAGCGCCGCGTCGAGGCGTTCGGCGGCCGATGCGCGTGGACGGCGCACGCGGCCCTCCTCCACCTGGACGCCCTCCGCGCGCAGGCGCTCGCACTGCATGCGGTAGTGGGCGCTCCCGGCGGGGAAGGCCACGCGCCCGTCGGCGCGCAGGATGCGGTGCCACGGGAGGTCCGCCGCATCGCCCTGGGCGAGGATGCGCGCGACCAGGCGCGCGCGCCCGGGCAGGCCGGCACGCGCCGCGATCTCGCCGTAGGCGGCCACCTGCCCGCGCGGCACCGCGCGGATCGCATCGAGAATGCGGCGGCGTGCCTCGGCCGCGTCGTAGGCCGGCGCACCCCGGGGCGGTGCCGGCCGCATGCTCAGGCCGCGCCCATCGCGCGCAGGCCGCGCACCAGCAGCCAGGCCATGCCGCCGGCCGCCGGCAGGGTCAGCACCCACGCCCAGAGCATGCGCTCGACCACGCCCCACTTGACCGCGCTGAAGCGCTTGGCGGCGCCCACGCCCATGATGGCCGACGAGATGTTGTGGGTGGTCGAGACAGGGATGCCCAGCGACGAGGCGAAGGTGATCACCGACGCCGCGCTGGTCTCCGCGGCGAAGCCGTGGATCGGATGCAGCTTGACCATCTTGTGGCCCAGCGTCTTGATGATGCGCCAGCCGCCCGCGGCGGTGCCGGCCGCCATCACCAGCGCGCAGGTGATCTTGATCCACAGGTCGATGTCGCCCTCGGCCATGGCCGCCTCGGACGGGTGCAGGAAGTCCAGGAACCACGGCAGGGCGTCGAGCGTGCCCACCGCCTGCGCGCTGATCAGCGCGAGCGCGATGATGCCCATGGTCTTCTGCGCGTCGTTCATGCCGTGGGCGAAGCCCATGTAGCCGGCGCTGACGATCTGCGCCTTTCCGAAGAAGCCGTTGACCCAGCGCGGACGCACCAGGGCCGCCAGCACGCGGCCGCCGCGGGCCATGAGCGCGATCAGTCCGAACAGCACGCCCATCACCAGGAAGCCCGACACGAAGCCGAGGACGGGCGAGGACACCATCGGCACGATCACCTTCCAGAGCACGCCCTCGCTGCGGTACAGCGGCTCGACCGGCACCGACCAGATGATGGCCGCCCAGTCGTTGTCGGCCGCGGCCACCGCAGCGCCGCACAGCCCGCCGATCAGCGCGTGGCTGGAGGACGAGGGCAGGCCCAGCCACCAGGTGATCAGGTTCCAGACGATGCCGCCGGTGAGCGCGCAGAGGATGACCTGGGAGGTGACCTCGACCACCCCCGCGTCGATCAGGCCGGACGCGATGGTCTTGGCCACGGCGGTGCCGGCCAGGGCGCCGACGAGGTTCATGCTCGCGGCCAGCGCCACCGCCTGCATCGGCGAGAGCACCTTGGTGGCGACCACCGTGGCGATCGAGTTCGCGGTGTCGTGGAAGCCGTTGATGTACTCGAACACCAGGGCCGCCAGGATCACCAGCAGGAGCAGGCTCAGCATGGGGAGGCCGCCGTCAGCTGTTCTTGAGGACGACGGTGTAGATGACGTTGCCGGCATCGCGGCAGCGGTCGATGGCCTTCTCGAGCAGTTCGAACAGGTCGCGCCGGATCAGGTAGCGCATCGGGTCGTGCTCGTTCGCGTAGGCCTCGCGGTAGAGCTCCAGGATGAGCCGGTCGGCCTCGCTCTCGATGGCCTGCAACCGGTCGTTGAGCGCCTTCTGACGGTCCAGGTGCATGCCCTTGCGCAGCAGCGCGACCATCTCCTCGAGCACGGCGCAGGCGCGCTCCAGCATGGCGGCGCGGGCGGCGAAGTCGACGTCGCCCAGGCGCTCGGCGGCCAGCGTCCAGCGCTCGGCGAACTTCTCGACCATCTTCGGGATCTTGTAGAGCGCGGCCGACAGCGCCTCGATGTCCTCGCGCTCCAGCGGCGTCACGAAGGTGTCTACCAAGGCCAGGCCGATCTCCGCCGCCAGGTTCTTCTCGCGCTGGCGGGCCAGCTTGAACTGCTCCAGGGAGCGCAGCTCGGGCGGCTGGGCCAGCAGTTCCCCCAGCGCCTGGGCGCTCTGGCGCGCCGCCTGCGCGCTCGACTCCAGGAGGCCATAGAAACGGTCGCCCTTACCGAACATGGCCTGGAGGGAGAACATGTGGAGGTTCCGTGATGAAAGAAAACGGTAATGTTACCGTGCTGCTGCACCTGCAGCTCGCTCCCGGCACGGGACGCGTCATCCGGCTGTGGCATAGTGCGGCCGCCCAGGCGGGTCCCCCGCCTCCCACCGGAGAAACGTGCCGGCTGCGCATCCGCGCTCCTGCCGGCGGCCCATGGCCCTCGAACTCGTCGTCGTCGCCCTCCTGATCCTGCTCAACGGCTTCTTCGCGCTGTCGGAGATGTCCGTCGTCACCTCCCGCAAGGCGCGCCTGCGCAGCCGCGCGGCCACCAGCAAGCGGGCCCGCATGGCCGCGGACCTGGCCGAACACCCCGAGCGCTTCCTGTCGACCGTGCAGGTCGGCATCACCCTGATCGGCATCCTGACCGGCGTGTTCGGCGGCGAGGCCCTGGGCCTGCGCATCGCGAGGGCCATCGAGCGCGCCCTGCCCGTCGAGACGGTGGTCCTGCCGGGGCCGCTGACCATCGAGGGCGTGGGCATCGGCATCGCCGTGGTGCTGATCACCTTCTTCACCATCATCTTCGGCGAACTCCTGCCCAAACGGCTGGCCCTGCTGGCCCCGGAGCGCTTCGCGACCGCGGTGGCGGCGCCCATGCACCTGATGTCGCGGATCGCCCTGCCGGCGGTCTGGCTGCTCTCGGCGGTCATGCAGGGCCTGCTGCGCCTGTTCCGGCTGGGACGCAGCGGGCAGGAGGCGATCTCCGAGGACGAGATCCACATGCTCCTGCTCGAAAGCCAGAACCAGGGCCTGATCGACCCCGACGAGCGCAGCATGGCCACCCGCGTCCTGCGCCTGGGCGACCGCGACGCGGCCAGCCTGATGACGCCGCGCACGCGGATCACCTGGCTCGACGCGGCCCTGCCGCGCGCCGAGAACATCGCGCGGATGCGGGCCACGCCCTACTCGCGCTATCCGGTGCTGCGTGGCGGTGAGGAGGACATCGTCGGCATCCTCGAGGTCAAGTCGCTGATCGGCGGGCTGGACGGCGACGGCGGCGACCTGTTCGCGACGGTGCGCGACACCCTGTTCGTGTCCGATTCCACGCCGGCGCTCAAGCTGCTGGAGATCTTCCGCGAGGAGGAGCAGACCGTGGCCCTGGTCGTTGACGAGTACGGCGACATCCAGGGCCTGGTCAGCATCAACGACGTGCTGGGCGCCATCGTCGGCCGTCACGGCAGCTCCGAGCGCAATGCCGCAGGGGCGCCGGTGGTGCGCCGGGAGGACGGCAGCCTGCTCATCGACGGCGGGCTGCCGATCGACGACCTGCGGGACGTGCTCGAGGTCGGCGACTTCCCCGGCCGCGACGAGCACGACTTCCACACCCTGGCCGGCATGGTGATCGCCCATTGGGGCCGCATCCCGCAGGTGGGCGAGCACTTCGACGCGCAGGGCTGGCGCTTCGAGGTGGTCGACCTCGACGGCCCGCGCATCGACAAGCTCCTGGTCCAGCGGCTGCCGTCCGAGGTGCCGACGGACGAGGCGGCCGGCGACTAGGCCACCGCGGATGCGCCCGGGACGGCACCGCGGACGGCGCGACGGGCGCCCGGCCCTGCCGGGCGACGCGGCGCATGGCCGGTTCATGCGACCTTGAGCCGAGGGACCGGAGACTCCCCGCGCATGCCCCCCGAGATCAGTACCCGCGTCCTCCTGGACGCGGTCGCCGCCGGCGACCCCGACGACCCGATCACGCTGGGCTGGCTGCTCGACGAGTTCAGCACGCGCGCCTTCGGGGTGCTGCTGCTGGCCGCGACCCTCCTCAGCTTCATTCCGCTGCCGATCGGCGTGGGCGCCGTCGCCGGGCCGCTGGTGAGCCTGGTGGGCGTGCAGATGCTGATGATGCTGCCGCGGCCCTGGATCCCGCGCTTCCTCGCGCGCCGCGGGATCCGGCGGGGCAGCATCCGCCGCTTCCGCGACCGCATGGCGCCGTGGCTCGCAAGGATCGAACGCGTGACGCGTCCGCGGGCCGACCGCATGTTCACCCGCGGCACCGAGGCGTTCACCGGGCTGCTGCTGATCGCCCTGGGCATCCTCCTCGCCCTGCCGATCCCGCTCACGAACTATCCGTTCGGGCTGATCCTGCTGGTCTACTGCTTCGCCCTGATCGAACGCGACGGCGTGCTCCTCGGCATCGCCTGGGCGCTCGGCGCCATCGAGATCGCCGCCTGCGTCCTCCTGTCCAACGAGGTCGTGCAGCTCCTCCAGCGCCTGCTGGGCTGACCCTCGCGGCGCGGAACGGTGGTCCCCGGCCGGCGCGCGGACCGGCGGCATGGCGCACCGCAGCATGCATCCGTTAGTGTGGGCGGATGTGCTCGATCTTCGCCTTCCTCGACATCCGCGGCGATGCCGCGGCCCTGCGCCCGCTGGCGCTCGAAGCCTCGCGCAGCATGCGCCACCGCGGGCCGGACTGGTCGGGCGTCCACCTCGACGACCGCGCCCTGCTGGTGCACGAACGGCTGGCCATCGTCGGCGTGGACTCCGGGGCGCAGCCGCTGCGCAGCCCCGACGGCGCGCAGGTACTGGCGGTCAACGGCGAGATCTACAACCACCGCGCACTGCACGCCGAACTCGCCGACGGCTACGCCTTCCAGACCCACTCCGACTGCGAGGTAATCCTGCCGCTGTACCGGAGCGGCAGCGAACCGGCGGCCATCGCGCGGTGGCTGGAGCGCCTGGAAGGCATGTTCGCCTTCGTGCTGTGGGACGCCGAGACCGGCCGCTGGCTGATCGCGCGCGACCCGATCGGCATCGTCCCGCTGTACTGGGGTCGCGACGCCGAAGGCCGCCTGTGCGTGGCCTCGGAGGTGAAGGCCCTGGCCGGCATCTGCACGCACGCCGAGGCGTTCCCGCCCGGGCACTTCTGGACTTCGGACGTCCCGGCACCGCAGCGCTATTACGCGCCGGCGTGGCGCGACTACGCCGCCGTGGCCGGCGCACCCTCGGACCGTGGCGCGGTCCGGCATGCGCTGGAAGCCGCGGTCAAGAGCCACCTCATGAGCGACGTGCCCTACGGCGTGCTGCTTTCCGGCGGGCTCGACTCCTCCCTGGTGGCGGCCATCGCCAAGAAGTACGCGGCGCGCCGGGTCGAGGAGGACAGCCAGGTCGAGGCCTGGTGGCCGCAGCTGCACAGTTTCGCCATCGGCCTGCCGGGTTCGCCCGACCTCGCCGCGGCCCGCGAGGTCGCCGCCCACATCGGGACCGTCCACCACAGCATCGAATTCACCGTGCAGGAGGGCCTCGACGCCCTCAGCGAGGTCGTGCGCCACCTCGAGACCTACGACGTGACCACCGTCCGCGCCTCCACGCCGATGTACCTGATGGCGCGCCGCATCCGCGCGATGGGCATCAAGATGGTGCTGTCGGGCGAGGGTTCGGACGAGCTGTTCGGCGGCTACCTGTACTTCCACAAGGCCCCCGACGCGCGCGCGCTGCACGAGGAGACGGTGCGCAAGCTCGACGCCCTGCACCTGTACGACTGCCTGCGCGCGAACAAGTCCATGGCGGCGTGGGGCGTGGAGGCGCGGGTGCCCTTCCTGGACCGCGGCTTCATCGACGCGGCGATGTCGCTGGACCCGGAGGTCAAGCTGTCGGGCAGCGCGCGCGGCCGCATCGAGAAGCAGTTCCTGCGCGAGGCTTTCGCCGGCTATCTGCCGGACGCCGTGCTCTGGCGGCAGAAGGAGCAGTTCTCCGACGGCGTCGGCTACACCTGGATCGACTCGCTCAAGGCGCATGCCGAGGCGACCGTGAGCGACGCGGCACTCGCCGCAGCCGCCACCCGCTTCCCCCACAACACCCCGGCGACCAAGGAAGCCTATCTCTACCGCGACCTCTTCCACCGCCACTATCCCCAGGACTGGGCCGCGCGCCTCGTCCCCGGCGGCCCCTCGGTCGCCTGCTCCACCGCCGCCGCCATCGAGTGGGACCCTTCGCTGAAGGACGTCGTCGATCCCTCGGGACGCGCAGTCCGAGCGGTGCACCTGGCGGCGTATTGAGGCCTGGGCCGGGGCCGGGAAACGGGGAACGGGGAACGGCGTGGCCGTCTCCCTCCCCCGCTTCGCAGGGGAGGGTCGGGGTGGGGGCGCTTCTGCTGCGAGAGGCTGGAGATCGAGGAGCGAGAAGAACGAGTGGGGCGACTGCTCGTTCTCGCTTCTCGCTTCCCCTCACTCCTCAGGCAGCGCGCTGCGCGCGCTTCACCCCCATCCCAGCCTTCCCCCGCGGGCGGGGGAAGGAGCTTTTGCAGCGAAAAGTGCGCGAAGAGGAGTGAGAGCGAGAGGAAGCGCGCGCACTGGCCCTCGTTTCTCACTCCTCCCCACTCAACTCCTCGGCCAACCAGCTCCCTCCCCTGCGAAGCGGGGGAGGGTCGGGGTGGGGGCGCTTCTGCTGCGAGAGGCTGGAGATCGAGGAGCGAGAAGAACGAGTGGGGCGACTGCTCGTTCTCGTTTCTCACTTCTCGTTTCTCGCCTCTCGCTTCTCGCTCCTCCCTCACTCCCAGGCAGCGCGCTGCGCGCGCTTCACCCCCATCCCAGCCTTCCCCCGCAGGCGGGGGAAGGAGCTTTTGCGGTGAGAAGTGAGAGGTGGAGGAGCGAGAAAGGAGTTGGGCGCAGCTGCTCCGCCCTCGTTTCTCACTCCTCCCACTCACTCCTCAAGCCCGCCAGCCCCTCCCCGATCGACGCGATGCCCTGCGCCGGGGTGCGCATCTGCAGCATCAGCGCGTCGGCGCTCATCGGGCGTCCGAGCCAGTAGCCCTGGGCGAGGTCGCAGCCGCGTTCGCGCAGCACGTCGTGCTGGCCTTCGTTCTCGACGCCCTCGGCGACCACGGTGATGCCGAGCGAATGGGCCATCGCGATGATGGCCGAGGTCAGGGCGAGGTCGTCGGGGTCGCGGAGCACGTCGGCGACGAAGCTGCGGTCGATCTTGACGCCGTCCACCGGCACCCGCCGCAGGTGGCTGAGCCCGGAGAAGCCGGTGCCGAAGTCGTCGAGCCACACCTTCACGCCGCTGCTGCGCAGCCGCGCCAGCAGGGAGCCGGCCTGGAGCTCGTCGCCCAGCACCGCGGTCTCGGTCAGCTCCACGTGCAGGCGGGCGGCGTCGAGCCCGGCCGCGGCCAGCGCGTTGGCCACCACCTCTGGAAGTCCGCCGCCGCGCAGTTGCCTGGCCGAGACGTTCACCGCCACGAAGGGCGGCTGGTCGGGCATGGCCTCGCCCCAGCGCACGGCGTCGGCACAGGCGCGTTCGAGCACGTGCCGGCCGAGCTGCTCGATGAGCCCGCTCTGCTCGGCGACGTCGATGAAGACCGACGGCGGGATCCGCCCCTGGCGCGGGTGCGCCCAGCGCAGCAGGGCCTCCGCCCCGACCATGCGGCCGTCGGCGAGCTGGTAGATCGGCTGGTACTCGACGCTGAGCTCCCCGCGCTCCCAGGCGCCGTGCAGGTCCTGCTCCATGCGCATGCGCCGCTCGACCGCCTGGTCCATGGCGCGACTGTAGAAGCGATAGCAGCTCTTGCCGGCGACCTTGGCCTGGTACATCGCCACGTCGCCGCTCTTGAGCAGGACCACGGTGCTGGTGGCGTCGTGCGGGTAGAGCGCGATGCCGATGGAGGCGCTCAGGTGCACCCGCGCGCCGCGGACCTCGAAGGGCCGCTGCAGCACCTCGATGATCGCCTCGGCGAGCTGGGCGGCATGGGTACGCATCTCGCGTCCGGTCGCGAAGGCGATGAACTCGTCGCCGCCGAAGCGCGCCAGCCGCGCGTTCTCCAGGCCGGCACGGCGGAGGCAGGCGTCGATGCGCGCGGCGAAGTGCTCCAGCACGTCGTCGCCCGCGTCGTGCCCGAGCGTGTCGTTGATGCGCTTGAAGTCGTCGAGGTCGATGAACAGCAGCGCGAGCTCGTCGCCGGCGTTCTGCCGGGCCTGCAGGCTCTCGTCGAGCAGCTCGCGGAAGGCGTAGCGGTTGGGCAGGCCCGTGAGCGCGTCGCTGAAGGCCAGGGTGCGGATGTCGCGATCATGGCGCGCGACGCTCTCGCTCATGCGGCCGAAGGCGCGCACCAGGTCGCCGATCTCGTCGTGGCGCCGCGCGTCGTGCTGCCCGGCCATGGCGGCCGCGGCCTCGAAGCGGCCGGCCTCGATCTCCCGCGCGGTGTCGGCCAGCCGCCGCACCGGGCGCACGAAGGCGCGCTCCACGAAGAGCGACAGCAGCAGGGTCACGATCACCGCGAGCCCGACCAGGCCCGTCTCCAGCACCAGTTGCTGCCGCCCGAGCGCGTGCAGGCGTTCCGCCAGCGCCCGCTGCGCGTTCGCCTGGCTCTCGGCGATGCGCGCCAGCCCGTAGCCGATGCGGACGCCGCCCAGGCGCTCGCTGCCGAGAGTGATCGGATGCGCGACGTCCATGATCTCCGGCGACCACTGCACGACCGGCCCGTCGGAGACGACCGACCGGAACGCGAGCGGATCGTCCATGGGCTGGCCGTAGGTCGAGATGCCGCGGCTGCCGTCGTGGATGACCCGTCCCTCGCGGTCGTAGACGTAGACGTAGGCGACGTCGGCCTGCGCCTTGAGCGCGCCGATCTGGTCGCCCACCACCGCGAGGTCGAAGTAGTACAGCGGATTCGCGAGGCTGTCGGCGATCTGGGCCGCCTGCCCCTGTCCCCGCTCCTCCAGGCTCTCGAAGGCGAGCTCGCGCAGGGAGGCGGTTCCCTCCCGCACGACCTCGGCGACGCTGCGGGTCTGCTGGTACCACAGCAGGCCGGCGGCCACGACGAGCAACAGCAGCGCCCCGACCAGCAGCAGGCCGAAGCGCATCGACAGGCCGAGCCGCGGGCGTCGTACGCGCGTCGCGCCCTCGGGCGCGTCCTCGCGCTTCGCGCTCATTCGAGCGCCCCGTGCACGAGTTCGACGTCCTCGCCCAGCCGCCGCAGCGCCGCCCTCGCCTCCTCGTCCAGCGGCCGGAAGGCGGTGGTGCCGAAGAAGTGGCGCAGGGCCTCGCGCCCCTCCTCGTCGTGCGGCGCATCGAGCAGGACCTCGCGCAGGCGCGCCTCCACCGCCGGGGCCAGCCCCCCGCGCACCAGCTCGATCCCGCGCGGATAGGGCTCGGACTGCGCGAACACGAGCAGGTCCTCGCGGTAGGTCTCGGGCACGCGGCGGGGATCGGCCCAGTCGAGATCGCTCATCACGCCGACGTCGACCATGCCCTTGTGCACCCAGGTCGCGATGTTGGTCTCGGTGCGCGCGAACACGTAGCCGACCTCGTCCGCGGCGACCCGGTCCATGGGCGAGAGCAGGATCTCCAGCACCATCCCGCGGCGCAGGAACTCGGCGGCCGGCACGAAGTAGGCGCTGGTCGAGGACGGGGTCTGCATCGCGACCGAACGCCCGAGGATGTCGTCGAACGACGCGATGCCGGCGTCGCGCCGGGCCACGTAGACGGTGCGGTAGCTCCGCACGCCGTTGCGCTCGGTGAGCAGCAGCGGCCGCGCCCCGGCGCGGGCGGCGAGCAGCACCGCCATGCCGCCGGTCTCGGTCACCCAGTCGACCCGGCCGCGCCGCAGGTAGCTCTCCATCTGGTGCGAGTCGCGCGCCATGAGCACGCGTCCCTCGTGGATGCCCACGTCGTGCAGGCGCGCGACCACGTAGTCCAGCAGCGGCCGGAGCTGGTCGTAGTGCGCCTTGGGGTCGTCGGTGATGCGCCCCAGGACCAGCACGCCGTCGTCCGCCCGCACGGCGGGGACGGCGCCAAGGACGAGAAGGAACGCGACCAGCCAGCGTCTGCAGACGGCGAGTGGATCCGGTCGATGCGTGCTGCCCACGTGGTGCGTCCGGCGGGTGCGGGAATGTGCCGCGCAGCCTAGCCCATCGGCAGGCGGAGCGTCACGGCTCTTTGGCGGTCGGGGAAGCTACCGGACCTGGGCCTGGCGTGGCCCGGACGGGCGGGCGCGCAGGCTGCGCTCAGGCGTCGCGGTCGGTCTGCCGCGCGAGCCGCGCCATGCGCTGCGCGTCGGCCAGGATGCCGCGGAGGATGCGCAGCTCGCGCGACTCCGGACGTGCCCGCGAGAACAGCCTGCGGAGCCGGCGCATCACCGTGTCCGGCGCGCGCTTCTTGTGGAAATCGATGTCGTCCAGCGCCTGCGCCAGGTGCTCGAAGAAGCGCTCCAGTTCCGCCTGCGGCGCCGGGCCCTCGCCCTCCTCGCCCGCGACCGGCGCCGCCTCGGCCTCGCCCTCCGCGAGCAGCGCCAGGCGCAGTTCGTAGGCCAGCACCTGCACCGAGGCGGCGAGGTTGAGCGAGCTGAAGGTCGGGTCCGACGGAATGTGGATGGCGACGTCGCAGCGCATCAGCTCCTCGTTGGTGAGGCCCGTGCGCTCGCGCCCGAACACCAGGGCGACCGGCCCCTGCCGCGCCGCCTCCAGGATGCGGCCGGCCGCCTCGCGCGGCGTCAGCTCGGGCAGCTGCACGCGGCGGCTGCGCGCGGTGCACCCGAACACCGTCACGCAGTCGGCCAGCGCCTCCGGCAGGTCCGCATGCACGGACGCCGCCTCCATCAGGTCGTCGGCGCCGGCGGCCATGGCGCTGGCCTCGGCATGCGGGAACTTCGACGGCGCGACCAGGCTCAGGCGCGACAGCCCCATCGTCTTCATCGCACGGGCGGCGGAACCGATGTTGCCGGGATGCTGGGTACCGACGAGGACGAAACGGATGTCGTGGGGCATGGTGCGGCGGGTCGAGGAACGCGGCGACGTCGCGGCGACGTCCGGCCGCATAGTGTACGGCCCGCCGCCGGCCTTGCCTCGCGACCTGCTAGACTGCGCAGTTCCCGGCGGCACGCGCCGGCGCTCCTTTCCATCCGCGAATCGGTCCCCCCGCATGCTCAAGCCTGCCGTCAACGTCATGGTCAAGGCCGCCCGTCAGGCCGGCAACGTGATCCTCCGCAACATGGCCAAGCTCGACAGCCTCAAGATCGTCGAGAAGGCCCGGCAGGACTATGCGAGCGAGGTCGATTCGCTGGCCGAGGCCGAGATCATCCGCGAGCTGCGCCGCGCCTACCCGGACGCGGGCTTCCTCGGCGAGGAGGGCGGCATCGTCGGCAAGGGCCGCTCCAGCATCTTCGTGATCGATCCGCTGGACGGCACCAGCAACTTCCTGCGCGGCTTCCCGCACTTCTGCGTGTCCATCGCCCTGGTCGAGAACGGCGAGCCGCAGCACGCGGTGATCTACGACCCGATCCGCAACGACATCTTCACCGCCAGCCGCGGCTCGGGCGCCCAGCTCAACGAGAAGAAGATCCGCGTCGCCGAACGCAAGGATCTGGAAGGCTGCACCATCATCACCGGCTTCCCGCCGCGCGAGCGCGAGCGCGTCGCGCCGCACCTGGCGACCATCGGCGACCTGCTCGCCACCGCCGAGGACGTCCGTCGCACCGGCTCGGCCGCCCTCGACCTCGCCTACGTGGCCTGCGGCCGTGCCGACGCCTACTTCGAGGCCGGCGTGAAGGCGTGGGACATCGCCGCCGGCGTGCTGCTGGTGCGCGAGGCCGGCGGCAAGGTCACCGACTTCCGCGGCGGCACCGCCAAGCTCATCGACACCACCGGCGCCGCGAGCCGCCAGATCGTGGCCGGCAACCTCAAGGTCGCCGAGGCCCTGCAGAAGCGCATCGTCGAGAGCGGGTACGCGGCGGCGTTCTGACTCTGGACGGGCTGGGCTTGGGGCTTGGGGCTTGGGGCTCGGGGCTTGGGGCTTGGGCCTTGGGCCTTGGGCCTTGGGCCTTGGGCCTTGGGCCTTGGGGCTTGGGGCTTGGGGCTTGGGGCTTGGCAAGGCTGCCTTAGGGCAGCGTCGTTCGCGCCTCGCGGGAGCGGCTTTCAGCTGCGAGGTGGCGACTCACCGGCATGGCCCTGAGCCCCACGCCCCGCGCCCTGAGCCCTAATCCCTAAGCCCGTTCCCAGCCCACTCACTCATGCACCGCCGGCGGATGCCCGTGCCCCGGCTCGTGCGCATGGCCGTGGGCGGGTGCGCAGTGGGCGCTCTCCAGTTGCAGCGTGACGTGATGGATGTGGAAGTCGCGCTCCAGGCACCCGGCCAGCGCCACGCGCAGGGCGTCGTGGTCGTTCCATCCCTCCTCCATCACCACGTGTGCGGTGAGCGCAGGGGCGCGGCTGCCGAGCGACCACACGTGCAGGTCGTGCACGCCGGCGACGCCGGGCATCGCCAGCATCCGCGCACGTACCGCGGGCACGTCGATGTCCCGCGGCGCGCCCTCCAGCAACACGTGCACGGCCTCCCGGACCAGCACCGACGTGCGCGGCAGGACCCACAGGCCGATGGCGGCCGCCACCAGTGGGTCGATGACGGTCCAGCCGGTCACGTGGATCGCGCCCGCGGCGAGCAGCACGCCCACCGACCCCAGGGTGTCGGCCCAGACCTCCAGGTAGGCGCCGCGCATGTTGAGGTTCTCGCCGCTGCCGGCCCTGAGCAGGCGCATGGCGATGAGGTTCACGGCCAGTCCCGCCGCGGCCACCGCCGCCATGCCCACCGACGCGACCGGCGCGGGATCGCGGAAGCGCCGCCATGCCTCGAACAGGATCCAGGCGGCGACCAGGAACAGGAGCGCGCCGTTCGCGAGCGCGCCGAGGGCTTCGAGGCGGACGTATCCGTAGGTGCGCCTGGCGTCCGGAGGGCGCCGCGCCAGCCGCACGGCGGTCAGCGCGATGAGCAGCCCGAAGGCGTCGGTGCCCATGTGCGCGGCATCCGAGAGCAGGGCCAGGCTGCCGGTCACGATCCCGCCGATCACCTCCGCCACCAGGAGGGCGACGGTGAGGCCGAATGCCCACCACAGCAGGCGCTCGTAGCGGATGTCGCCCAGCCCGTGATCGTGGTCGTGGCCCATGCGGAAACCCGTCGGGGAAAGCCGCCCCAACGATAGCGCCGGCGCGGCCGCGGCGCCTACGTCCCCCGGAAACGAAGAAAGCCGCGGCGCAGGCCGCGGCTTTCCCGGTCGAACGCGCGGGCCGGCGGTTACGGCCGGCGCGCCAGCTCCGCCTCGTCGCGGGCCTTGGGCAGGAGGTCCTGCTTGGCCACGCCCAGGCGCAGCAGCAGCGGCGCCGAGAGGAAGATGGTCGACAGCGTGCCGACGATGATGCCGATGATGATCACCAGGGCGAAGCCCTGCAGGGTCGGCCCGCCGAAGACGTACAGCGAGACCACCGTGAGCAGCGTGGTCACCGCGGTCATGATGGTGCGCGACAGCGTGCTGTTGATCGCACGGTTCACCACTTCCGCCGGCGAGAGCTTGGTGGTGTTGCGGAACAGTTCGCGCACGCGGTCGAACACCACGATCTTGTCGTTGACCGAATAGCCGTCGACCGCCAGCACCGCGGCCAGCACCACGAGGTCGAAGTCGCGCCCGGTGAGCGCGAAGATGCCCAGGGTCACCACGACGTCGTGGATCTCGCCGACGACGGTGGCGATACCGAACTTCCACTCGAAGCGCATCGCGATGTAGATGACGATGCCGGTGATCACCACGAGCACCGCGATCAGGCCGTTGGTCGCCAGTTCCTGGCCGACCTGCGGGCCGACGAAGCCGCCGCCGAGCACGGTGACCTCGGCGCCGGTCGCGGCCAGCGCCTCGACCACGCGAGCCGCCACCGCGGCGTTGCGCGCGTCCAGTTCGCCGCCCGGTGCCACCGGCACGCCGGTCTCCGCGGCCGCGCTCTCGGCGGCCGCCGCGGCGGCATCGGTCTCGGCCTGCGTGGAGCCGCCTTCGCTGGGAGGCAGTCGGATGGCGTAGCTCGACACGTCGAAGCCCTGCACCATCGCGCCCTCCAGGCCGGCGGCGCTCAGCGCCTCCTGCACCTGGGACTGGCTCACCGGGCGGTCGAACTCGACCTCCACCAGCGTGCCGCCGGTGAAGTCGAGGGCGAAGTTCAGGCCCTTGGTCGCGAGCGTGACGATCGAGCCGATGACGAGGAACAGGGCGACGACGACCGACACCCTGCGGATCCGCATGAAGTCGACGTTGCTGTTCGGATTGAAGAATTCCATGGATCAGGCTCTAGCTGCGTCAGACCGGGACCGACTTGAGCTTGCGCCCGTGGCCGAAGAGAAGGGTGGCGATCGCGCGGCTGACCGTGACCGAGGTGAACACCGAGGTCAGGGTGCCGATGATGAGCACCACGGCGAAGCCCCGCACCGGGCCGACCGCCAGCGCGATGAGCGCGATGGCCGAGATCAGCTTGGTGACGTTGGAGTCGAAGATCACCGACCAGGCCCGTTCGTAGCCGGCACGGATGCTGTTGGCGGGCGTATTGCCGTTGCGGACCTCGTCGCGGATGCGTTCGCAGATGAGCACGTTGCCGTCGATCGCCATGCCGAGGGTCAGCACCATGCCCGCGATGCCCGGCATCGTCAGCGTCGCGCCCATGATCGACAGCGCCGCGGCGAGCAGCAGCAGGTTGATCAGCAGCGCCGTGACCGAGATCAGGCCGAACACGCGGTAGTAGACGATCATCAGGATGCAGAGCGCGACGAAGCCGTACAGCAGCGCGCGCGCGCCCGACTCGATGTTCTCCTTGCCCAGCGACGGGCCGATCACCCGCTCCTGGACGATGTCCACCGGCGCGGCCAGCGAGCCTGCGCGCAGCAGCAGCGCCACCTCGGCGGCCTCCTGCGGACTGCTCAGGCCGGTGGTCTGGAAGTTGCGACCGAACTGCCCGCGGATGGTGGCGAGGCTGATGACCTGCTCGACCACGCGCGTGCTGCGCACCTCCTCGCCGTTCTCGCCGATGGTGACCTCGGGGATGCGCTCGATCAGCACCACGCCCATGCCGCGGCCGATGTTGTCGCGGGTGAAGTTCGCCATCGATGCGCCGCCGACCGAATCCAGGCGGACCGAGACCATCGGCGTACCGCTCTGCGGGTCGATGCCCGAGGTCGCGCTCATCAGCTGGTCGCCGGAGGCGATCACGCGACGCGACAGCAGCACCGGCGCGCCCTGCCCGCCCGTCTCCGAGCGCATGTAGTACAGGCGCGCATCCGGCGGCACGCGGCCGCCCGAGGCGGCGGCGAAGGCGTCGCCGTCGACCTGGGCGCGGTATTCGAGGGTGGCGGTCGCACCGAGGATGCGCTTGGCGGCGGCGGTGTCCTGCACGCCCGGCAGCTGCACGACGATGCGGTTGGCGCCCTGGCGCTGGATCAGCGGCTCGGCCACGCCGAGCTCGTTGATGCGGTTGCCGAGGGTGGCGATGTTCTGCTCGACCGCGCCGTTGAGGATGGCCTGCAGCTCCTCCGGCCGGATGACCGCCGTCAGGTCGGCGTCGCCGCTGTTGGTCAGCTGGAGCTGCGGAATCTCGGACTGGATCGCGCTGCGGGCGCGGTCGCGCGTCGCCCCGTCCTCGAACCGCGCGGTGATCGCGCTGTTGGTATGGGCGACCGAGCGCACCGGGATGCCCGACTCGCGCAGCACCGCGCGGACGTTGCCGGCGAAGGCCTCCTGCTGGCGCTCGAGGCCGGCCTGCTGGTCCACCTCCATCAGGAACTGCACGCCGCCCTGCAGGTCGAGGCCCAGCGGCATCGGCCGCGCGCCGATGGCGGTGAGCCAGTCGGGAACGGTGTTGGCGAGGTTGAGGGCGACGGTGTAGTCGGTGCCGAGCTGGTCGCGCACCACGCCGACCGCGCGGGTCTGGCTCTCGAGATCGGGCAGCCGCACCAGCAGCGCGTCGTTCTCGATGGCCACCGACTTGTAGGGCAGGCCGGCGTCGTCGAGCAGGCCGCGGACGCGCTCGCCGAGTGCGGCGTCCAGCGTCCCGGTACGGTTGGCGGTGATCTGCACCGCAGGATCCTGCGGGAACAGGTTCGGGATCGCGTAGATCACGCTGATCACGATCACGATCGCGACCAGCGCGTAACGCCAGCGGGCAAACTCGAGCATGTACGTTCCATCCCCCGCGACCCGGATGCCGGGCCGGCAGTGGCGTCAGTGGGGCCGGCCGTGGCCGGCATCAAGTCCCGTCGGGAGCGCTCAGGCGCTCTTGAGGGTGCCCTTGGGCAGAACGGTGGAGATGGCGCCGCGCTGCATCTTGATGCGCACGCCGTCCGCCACCTCGACGCTGATGAAGTTCTCGCCGATGTTGTCGACGCGGCCGGCGATGCCGCCGGTCGTCACCACCTCGTCGCCCTTCTGGAGCTTCTCGAGCATGGCGCGATGTTCCTTCTGCCGCTTCATCTGCGGGCGGATCATCATGAACCACATCAGCACGAAGAACAGGCCGAGCATGATGAAGGTCGGCATCATGCTCGGCGGCTGGCCGGCCGGCGCGGCCTGGGCCATGGCGGGAGAAACGAGGAGGTCGAGCAGGTTCATTTGCACAGTTCCGTGAAACGGGCGTCAAAGGCCGGCAAGTATGCCAGACGCCCGGAAGGGACGCAGAGTTCCCCGGACGGCGCGCATGGCCCGCCCTCCGCTCAGGCGTGCGCGCCGGCCCGCTCGGCGTGGAAGCGGGCCCGGAACGCCTCGAACTCGCCGGCCTCGATGGCCGCCCGGATGCCCCGCATCAGTTCCTGGTAGTAGTACAGGTTGTGCACCGTGGCCAGCATCGGCCCGAGCATCTCGCCGCACTTGTCGAGGTGGCGCAGATAGGCGCGGCTGAAGCCGGACGCGCAGGCGTGGCAGCCGCATTCCGGGTCGATCGGGCGGGTGTCGTGCTCGTAGCGCTGGTTGCGGATGCGGACCGTGCCGAAACGGGTGAAGTAGTGGCCGTTGCGCGCGTTGCGGGTGGGCATCACGCAGTCGAACATGTCGATGCCGCGCGCCACCGCCTCGACGATGTCCTCCGGCCGCCCCACCCCCATCAGGTAGCGCGGCCGGTCCGCCGGCAGTTGCGGGCAGGTGTGTTCGAGCATCGCGTTGCGCTCGGCCTCCGGCTCGCCGACGGCGAGCCCGCCGACCGCGTAGCCGTCGAAGCCCAGGTCCAGCAGCCCCGTCGCCGAGCGCGTGCGCAGGGCCGGATACACCCCGCCCTGTACGATGCCGAACAGGGCCGCGTCGTTGCCCTCGTGCGCGCGCTTCGAACGTTCCGCCCAGCGCAGCGACAGCTCCATCGAGCGCCGCGCGACCTCCTCGGTGGCCGGGTACGGCGTGCACTCGTCGAAGATCATCACCACGTCCGAATCGAGCACCTTCTGGATGTGCATGCTCTCCTCGGGACCGAGGAAGACCCGGGCGCCGTCGGTCGGCGAGGCGAAGTGCACGCCGGCCTCGGTGATCTTGCGCTTGTGCGCCAGCGAGAACACCTGGAATCCGCCGGAGTCGGTCAGGATCGGGCCGTCCCAGCGGTTGAAGCCGTGCAGCCCGCCGTGCGCCTCGATGACCTCGAGCCCCGGCCGCAGATAGAGGTGGAAGGTGTTGCCGAGGATCATCTCGGCGCCGATCCCGCGCAGGTCGCGCGGGAACATGCCCTTGACCGAACCGTAGGTGCCCACCGGCATGAAGGCCGGCGTCTCCACCGTCCCGCGGGGGAAGGTCATGCGCCCCCGGCGCGCCGCGCCGTCGGTGCGATGGAGCTGGAACTGGAGTCGGGACATGGCGGCACGGCGTGCGGAAAGCCCGCCATTGTCGCAGGTTTTCGGCCAGCGGCCGGCGCGGTGGCGGCAGTCGGGGAGCCCACGCCAGTCTCCGCGGCCGACATCGCCCGCAACGCAAGGACCGCACCCGATGAAACCCTTCCTGTTCGCCGTCGCACTGTTCGCACTCGCCGGCTGCAGCTCGACCTCCCCGGTACGGGACACCAGCGGCGACATCACGCCGTACGATGCGATCCAGCTCGCCGCCGCAGCGGCGCCGGGCGGCGTCCCGGGCACCTTCGACATGCGGATCCAGGCAGCGGGCAGCCAGGGCGGCAACACCTACCTGAACACCGAGCACGACTACCGCGACCAGCGCAACCTCACCCTCGCGCTCCCGCCGGGCATCACGCAGGAACTGGAGGCACGTCTCGGCGCGGATCCGAAGACGGCCCTCCTCGGCAAGCGGCTCCGCGTCACCGGCGAAGCCCGGCGCATCACCATCTGGTTCTTCGACGGCGAAGGCCGCCCGACGGGCAAGTACTACTACCAGACCCACGTGCTGGTCTCGGGCGCCGACCAGATCGAAGTGGTCGGATGGGCGGGTCAGGTCGTCGCGGCGGTGCCGCCGCGCTGAGGCTCCGCGGCGTACCGCAGGCGCAGCACGCTCCCGGACGCCGGAACCGCGGCGTCCGGCAGATCGACGAGCAGCACCTCGCCGCTCTCCAGCCGCACCGTGCACGCCCAGTGGGGGCCCCGGAATACGACCCCCTCCACCGTCGCCTGCAGCGGACCGGCGGGATCGGGCACCAGCGTGTCCGGCCGGAGCAGGACCCACTCCTCGCCCGGCATGCCCACGCTGGCTCCGCGCAGCACGCTGCCCCGCCCCACGAAGGCGGCCACGGTGCGGTCCGCCGGGCTCTGGTAGAGCGTGCGCGCGTCCGCCCACTGCAGGATCCGGCCGCCGTCCATCACGCCGATGCGGTCGGCCATGGCGAAGGCCTCGGCCTGGTCGTGGGTGACCATCAGCACCGTGGTCCCGGTGCGCTTGAGCAGGTTGCGCAGCTCGCCCGCGAGCTGTTCGCGGGTGCCGGCATCGAGGTTGGAGAAGGGTTCGTCCAGCAGCAGCAGGCGCGGCTCCGGCGCCAGCGCGCGGGCCAGCGCGGCACGCTGCTGCTGGCCGCCGGAGAGTTCGTGCGGGTAGGCGTCCATCGCGTCCGCGAGCCCGACCAGCTCCAGCATCTCGGCGACCCGGCGCCTGCGCTCGGCCCGCGGCCGCCCGCGCAGGCCGAAGGCGACGTTGCCGCCGACGGTGAGGTGCGGGAAGAGCGCATAGTCCTGGAACATCATGCCCACCTGCCGCGCCTCCGGCGGCAGGCCGGTGCCGGTCTCGGCCAGCACGCGGCCGCCCAGCACGATGCGCCCCGCCTGCGCCGGCTCGAAGCCGGCGACCGCACGCAGCACCGTGGTCTTGCCGCAGCCGGACGCGCCGAGCAGTGCGCCGATCTCGCCGGGGGCGAGCGACAGCGACAGCGCATCCACGACGAGGCGCTGCCCGCCCGGGGCGGGGTAGCCCACCTGCAGTCGGTCGATCTCGAGCATGGAGAGGGTCATGGGGTCGGTCTCGCGGTGCCGAAGCGCGCGCCGACGCGCGCCAGCAGGATGACGGGAAGCAGGCCCACCGCGACGATCAGCAGGGCCGCGACCGCGCCCTCCTCGTAGGTGCCGCGCGCGGCCTCGGCGTACAGCCAGGTGGCCAGGGTCTCGACGTTCAGGGGCCGCAGCAGCAGGGTCGCCGGCAACTCCTTCATCACGTCCACGAAGACCAGCAGGGCCGCCGCGGCCAGGGCCGGCGCGAGCAGGGGCAGGTGCACGCGCCACAGCGCGCCGGCCGCGCCGCTGCCGAGGCTGCGCGCGGCCTGGTCCAGAGACGGGGAGATGCGCGCGAGTCCGGCCTCGACCCCGCCCAGCGAGATCGCCAGGAAGCGCATCGTGTAGGCGATCACAAGGGCCGCCATGGAGCCCATCAGCAGCATGCGCGGCGCGATGCCGAAGGCCTGCTCCAGCACCGCGCCGACGGCGGCGTCGAACCAGCCCAGCGGCACCAGCAGGCCGATCGCCAGCACCGTGCCCGGCACGGCGTAGCCGAGCGCCGCCAGCCGCAGCGGCGCCGAGGATCGCGTACGCCGCCGCAACTGGGCCAGGCGCAGGGCCCAGGCCACCAGCAGGCCCAGGGCCAGGGTCGCCACGGTGGCGACCAGCGCCAGGGTCACGGTGTTCCAGGCGCTCGCCACGAGCTGGTCGCTGACGCCACCGTAGAGCGACACGCGCTTCCAGCTCTCGTGGGCCAGGTAGGCGGCCGGCAGCACGAAGCCCAGCACCACCGGGATCGCGCCCAGCGCCAGCGCACAGGCGCTGCCCAGCGGCCCCAGGCGCTGCGGCTGCATCGGCCGCGGCCGCTGGGTCGCGGCGTAGCGCTGGCGGCGCCGGCCGTGACGCTCGAGCGCGATCAGCGCGACCGCCACCACCAGCATCGCCAGGGCGATCTGCGCGGCGCCGGCGAGATCGCCGCGGGTGACCCAGGTGGTGTACACGGTCACGGTGAGGGTGCGCACGCCGAGGAACTCGGAGGCGCCGATGTCGTTGAGGGTCTCCAGCAATGCCAGCGCGGTGCCGACCGCGATCGCCGGCCGCGCGAGCGGCAGCGCCACGCGGAAGAACAGCGCCGCGCGCCCCGCGCCGAGCGAACGCCCCGCCTCCAGCAGGCCCGCGGCCTGGGTCATGAACATCGCCCGGGTGGCGAGGTAGACGTAGGGGTAGAGCACGAAGCCCAGCAGCAGGATCGCCCCGGGCAGGGAGCGCACGTCGGGGAGCCGGAAGTCGCGGGGACTGGCGATGCCCAGGAGGTCGCGCAGGGCGCTCTGGATCGGTCCCAGCGGGTGCAGCAGGTCGAGATAGGCGAAGGCGACGATGTAGGTCGGCACCGCCAGCGGCAGCAGCAGCGCCCATGCCAGCACGCGGCGGCCGGGGAAGGCGTAGGCCGTGACCAGCCAGGCGCTGCCGGTGCCGAGGGCGATCACCAGCACGCCGACGCCGCCCAGCAGCAGCAGGGTGTTGCGCGTGGCCTGCGGCAACACGTGCTGCACGACGTGCGACCACAGGCCATCGCTGCCCTGCGCCGCCGCCCACGCCAGCGCGAGCAGCGGCAGGCACACGGCCGCCGCGACGAGCGCGGCGGCCAGCGTCCATGCCTGCTCGGCGCGCGGCCGGATCATGGCCGGCGGACGCCGGCCGGCAGGCGCATCATCGTGGACACCGCTGGCGAACGGCTGGCGCGGTCCGCGCGCAGGATCAGTTGTCGAAGCCCACGCGGTCCACCAGCTCGCTGGCCTGGCGCCGGTAACGGGCGATCTCCGTGAGCGGCAGGGCGTCGACCTTCAGCTCGCCGAAGCTCGCGACGACCGGGTCGAGCTCGACGCCGGGCTTGACCGGGTACTCGTAGTTGGCGCGTGCGTAGAGGCTCTGCGCCTCGTCCGAGACCAGGTACTCCAGCAGGCGCACCGCGTCGTCGCGGTTGGGCGCGTGGCGCGCGATCGCCGCGCCGCTGATGTTGACGTGGGTGCCGCGGTCGCCGCCGCCGGCGAACACCGGCCGGACCACCTTGATGGCGTCGCCCCACTGGCGCTGCTCCGAGCCCTCCGGGCTGTTCTTCATGCGCCCCACGTAGTAGGCGTTGGCGATGCCGATGTCGCAGAGGCCGCCGAGGATGTCACGGGCGACCTCGCGGTCGCCGCCCGCCGCCTTGCGCGCCAGGTTGGCCTTGACGCCGCGCAGCCACGCCTCGGTCTTCTCGACGCCGTCGTGCGCGATCATCGCCGCGATCAGGCCGGTGTTGTACGGATGCTGCCCCGAGCGGATGCAGACGCGGCCGCGCCACTGCGGATCGGCGAGATCCTGGTAGGTGAAGCTGTCGAGGTCGAGGTCGCGCTCGGCGTACAGGATGCGGTCGCGCAGCGACAGCGCGTACCACGCCCCGCCCTCGCCGCGCAGGTTGGCGGGAATCGCGGCCTCGAGCACCGGCGACGGCGCCGGCTGGGTCACGCCGCCGTCCACGAGGTCGAGCAGGTTGCCGATGTCGACCGTCATCAGCACGTCGGCCGGCGAACGCGCGCCCTCGGCGCGGACGCGCTCGAGAAGGCCGTCGCGCACGAACACCGTGTTGACCTTGATGCCGGTCTCGGCGGTGAACGAGTCGAGCAGCGGCTGCACGAGCCCGGGCTCGCGCGTGGTGTAGAGGTTGACGTCGGCGGCGGCGGTGCCGGCGACGAAGGCGGCAGCGATGGCGAGGCGGCGGAACAGGCGCGCGGTGACGCGGGGGGGGCGCATGGCATCTCCTGGGTCGACGGGACGGCGCGGCGGGCGGTTCTCACGAGCGGCAGCCACGTAGATGGGAATCATACTCATTTGGACTTCGGGTGCCAATGGCCCTGGGCCCTNGGGCTCGGGGCTCGGGGCTCGGGGCTCGGGGCTCGGGGCTCGGGGCTCGGGGCTCGGGGCTCGGGGCTCGGGGCCTGGGGCCTGGGGCCTGGGGCCTGGGGCCTGGGGCCTGGGGCCTGGGGTTCGGGGCTCGCCCTTCGCCCTTCGCCCTTCGCCCTCTGCCCTTCGCCCTCTGCCCTCTGCCCTCTGCCCTCTGCCCTCTGCCCTCTGCCCTCTGCCCTTTGCCCTTTGCCCTCTGCCCCTCTGCCCCTCGCCCCCGCCCCCGCCCCCTTACCCCTCCGCCGCGCCCTGCTCCCCCTCCACCGAGGGGAACACCAGCATCGCGTCGCCGTACGAGAAGAAGCGGTACTTCCGCTCCACGGCATGACGGTAGGCGGCGAGGACGCGGTCGCGGCCCGCGAAGGCCGAGACCAGCATGAGCAGGGTCGATTCCGGCAGGTGGAAGTTGGTGACCATCGCGTCGACCGACCGGACGCGGTAGCCGGGAAAGATGAAGATGCTGGTCTCGCCGGCGTACGGCAGCAGTTCGCCGTCGCGCATCGCGCTCTCCAGCGCGCGCACGACGGTGGTGCCGACCGCGATCACGCGGCCGCCGCGGGCGCGGGTGCGGCGGACCTGCTCCACCAGCTCGGCGCCGACGTTGAGCCACTCGCTGTGCATGCGGTGCTCGTGCACGGATTCGACGCGCATGGGCTGGAAGGTGCCTGCGCCGACGTGCAGGGTGACGTGGCCGAACTCGACGCCGCGCGCGCGCAGGGCGTCGAGCAGCGGCTGGTCGAAGTGCAGGCCGGCGGTCGGCGCGGCCACCGCGCCGGTCTCGCGCGCGAACACGGTCTGGTAGCGCTCGGCGTCGGCCGGCTCGGCGTCGCGGGTGATGTAGGGCGGCAGGGGGAGCCGACCCGCGCGGAGCAGGAGCTTCTCCAGCGATTCGTCGGCATGCTCGGCGGCCGGCTCGACGCGCAGCCGGTAGAACTCGCCTTCGCGCCCCAGCACCTCGGCCTCGCCGCCGGCGTCGAGGAGGATGCGCGTCCCTGGCCGCGACGGCTTGCTCGCGCCGATCTGCGCGCGCGCCTCGTTCGCACCGAGCACGCGCTCCACCAGGATCTCGACGCGCCCGCCGCTGGCCTTGCGTCCGAACAGGCGCGCCGGCAGCACCCGGGTGTCGTTGAACACCAGCAGGTCGCCGGGCTGCAGCAGGTCCGGCAGGTCCCGGATGCCGCGGTCGGAGACGGGGTCGGGCGCCGGCGGCAGCACCAGCAGGCGGCTTGCGGAGCGCTCCGGCAGAGGTGCCTGGGCGATCAGCTCGGGCGGAAGGTCGAAGTGGAAGTCGGACTTCTTCAAGGCGAGGGTGGAACGGGGACGGGGGCCGGATTGTAGGCCCCCGCCGCGGCGCCGCCTCACTCCATCGCGGCGTCGTCCGGGTCCAGGTGCAGTCCGCCCATCACCCGGGCGCGCACGCCGCGGACCGCTGCGGCGTCCGCCAGCGGGTCGCGGTCGAGGACGAGGAAGTCGGCGCGGCAGCCCGGCTCCAGGCAGCCCACGCCATCGTCCGGGAAGATCAGTTGCGGCGTGGTCATCGACAACATCCGCAGCAGCTCCTCCGGCGCGAACAGGCCGGTCCCGGCGAGGTGCTCGTACTCGACCAGCGAGGTCGCGGTGAAGCGGTCGCTGCCCATGGCGAGCGGGACGCCCGCCTCCTTCAGCCGGCGCAGGTTCTCGCGCTGCAGGGCGAGGACGTCGGAGATCGCGTCCGGGTCGCGGGCGATGAAGGACGCGACGCTCGCGGTCGGCACCACCGTCACCCCGCGGCGGGCGGCCTCGGCGATGGCCTCGTCCGACAGGCGGTAGTCGTCCGGGCCCTTCCCGCGCGCGAAGGCATAGCCCGGCAGGTGCGCGACGATGTCGACGCCGGCCGCGACCGCCACGGCGAAGTCCGCCGCGGACTCGGTGTGCGCCGCGACGCGCAGACCGTCGGCGTGCGCACGCGCGACCAGCGGCGCCACGAGTTCCGGGCGCAGGCCGTTGAAGCCGTGGTAGCGCGGATCCTCGCGGCGCGCCGGGTCCTCGGAATGGACCAGGGTCAACTTGACCAGGTCGGGCCGCGCCGCCCGCACCAGCGGCCACTTGGCCGCGACGTCGGCCTCGCTCTCGACCACCACGTAGGCGTGGTCGTGCACCGCGGTGGCGTCCGCGTCGGGATCCTCCTCGCGCAGGGACGCCAGCGCCATGCCCAGCGGATGCCCATCGGCGCTGGAGATGCAGGCGGTCAGGGCGACGCGCACGTCGCCCGCGGGACGCAGGCCAGCGCGCACGCCGGCATTGCTCGTGGCGTCGCCGCACAGCATCGCCGCGTAGAACACGCCCTCGCGCAGGTACATGGCGCGGTTGCGCTCCAGGCCCCAGGCGTTCTGGAGGTTGTGGTTGTGCGCCTCGCCGAAGGGCGGCACCACGAAGCCGCCCCGGAGGTCCACGCGCTCGGACGGCGCCTCCGCCCCGTCCTTCCCGACGAACCTGCCGTCCACGACGCGCCGGCTGCCGTGGACGAAGCGCTCGCCGTCGAACCAGTGCGCGTCGACGTACTCGACGATCCGCTCCGCGCTGCGGGCCGGCGGCAGGGCGGCGGCGCACAGCGCCAGCGGAACGAGGATGGAAAGGGCGAAACGGGACATCGGGTGCATGCGGCGTCCGGGCAGCGAGAGGTCCCGCCTTCGATGCACCGCGGGACGAGAAGGTTGCGCGGGCCGCGCGTCCCACCGCGCCGACGACGGCGCCCCGCTACAGCCAGCCCTTCTGCCGCGCCAGCCGGTAGGCCTCGATGCGGTTGCCGACGCCGAGCTTGCCGATGGCCTCGGACAGGTAGTTGCGCACGGTGCCGTGGGACAGGTGCAGGCGCTGGGCGATCTCGGTGGCCGCGCTGCCCTCGCCCGCCATCCGCAGCACCTGGCGTTCGCGGTCGGTGAGCGGGTCGGCCGCGCCCCAGGCCTCGATGGCCAGCTCAGGATCGACCGCACGTCCGCCGCGGTGCACGCAGCGCACCGCCTCCGCCAGCCTGTCGGCCGGCGCGTCCTTGAGCAGGTAGCCGCTCACGCCCGCATCGAGCGCGCGCCGCAGGTAGCCGGCGCGCGCGAAGGTGGTCAGCACCACGACCCGCACGTCCGGCAGCGCCCCGCGCACCCGCGCCGCGAGCTCCAGGCCGCTGTCGCCGGGCATCTCGATGTCGGTGACCAGCACGTCCACCCCGCCCTGCCGCAGCCGCGCCCAGGCGGACTCGGCGTCGCGCGTCACGGCGACCACCTCGAGGTCGGGCTCGAGCCCCAGCAGTGCCGCCAGGGCGCCGCCGACCAGCGCCTGGTCCTCGGCGAGGAGGATGCGGATCATGCGGACACGTGCGGGGGCGACATGCGGGGCTTCCGGGGCGTGCTGTGCACTTCGGGATGGAATGCGTGGGCCGTCGGCGGTGCCGGGCTGGCCCGTCCGGAGGGAATCGCGAAGTACATAGCACGCCCTACCCGCCCGGCGCATCCAGCGCCGCCGGCACGCCGACGGGCACGCGCAGGCGCAGGCGCGTGCCCGGCGCCGCGTCCTCGATGCGCAGCGTCCCGCCGACCGCATCCAGCCGTTCGCGCATGCCGTTCAGCCCGTTGCCGGGCACGTGCCGGCCGCCGCGCCCATCGTCCGCGATCTCCAGCACCGCATCGCCGCCGACCCGCTGCAGCGCGATCCGCATGCGCGTGGCGCGCGCATGGCGCAGCACGTTGGTGGTCGCCTCGCGCAGCGCCATCGCGAGGGCCGTCTCGACGTCCGCATCGAGCACCAGCGGCGCGAGCTCGACCACCAGCTCGATGTCGGCACCGAGCAGCGCCAGGCGGGTGGCCGCGATCTCCGCGTCCAGCCCGGCATTGCGGATGCCGGTGACCGCGCGCCGCACCTGGCCGAGGGCGTCGCGCGCGACCCGCTCGACCTCGCCGATCTCGTGCCGCGCCCTGCGGAGGGCGCCGGGATCGCCGTCGACGCGGTCGACCAGCCGGCCCGCCAGCTCGCTCTTCAGCGCGATCAGGCTCAGGGTGTGCCCGAGCAGGTCGTGCAGGTCGCGGCCGATGCGTTCGCGCTCCGCCATGCGCGCGAGGCGCCGCACCTCGTCGTGGCTGAGGCGCAGCTCCGCGTCGTGGCGAAGCTGCGCCTGCGTCCAGAAGCCGCTGGCGGCGGTCGCGCTGCCGACCACCAGGGTGATGAGGAAGTTCACCCACTCGCCGCCGATGAGCAGGGTCTGCAGGGCGTAGGCCGCGAGCAGCAGCGCGCACAGCAGGCTGCCCCGCCGCGGACGCAGCCGGTAGCCGCAGAACACCAGGGCATAGATCACGAAGGTGCTGCCGCCCCCGTTGATCGGCACGAGGGCCAAGCCGATCCCGCCCGCCGCCAACGCCAGCGCAGGCACCGTCCATCCGTCGCAGATGCCGAAGCGCCTGAAGGCCAGGAAGTGCAGCGGCAGGTAGAGCAGGACCGCCACCAGCGAGGCGACCACCGCGCTCGCCGGCACTTCGCGCCAGAAGAACATCGGAAGCGCCACGAAGAACAGATAGCCCAGGCTCACCCAGCGCCAGAAGCGGAAGGCGCGTTCGTGGCGGTCGTAGGGCGTCGGCCGCGGCAGGACCTGCGCGGCGGCCGGCGACTCCGGCAAGAGGACACGGCTCATGCGCGGCCCACCGTCGTACCGGCGGCGACGGGGCGACGGCGATCCGTGGCGATTGCATCCATGCGGGCATCCTCCGCGGCCGGCGCCGCCGCGGCAATGCCGGCCCTCGCGCGACCGCAGGCGCGGACGGCCGTCGCCGTGCAGAGGAAGCGCGGGCCGAAGACCGGGGCCCGCGCCGCGGCCGCGCGTGCGCCCCGGCTCCATCCGCCCGTCACCGCGGCACACGCCGTGCGCAGGGCCGCCGCACGACCTGCGCCCGCACGGAGACGACGTGCGGCACCGCGTTCCCGGGGCGCCGCGGCCAGGACCTCGTGCGTCATGAAGCGTCTCCTTGTTCGGGGCGAACAGCGTCCTCCACGGCCTGCGCCGCCGGCAGTGCCCGGCATCAGGACGACGGCCTGACAGCCGTCATGCGGGGTACTTCCGTCACCGGGCGCGTGCTAGAGTCCCAGGCTTCCGCACGACGCAAGTCTTTATTTCTTATTGGAAAACGTGCAGAACGCGGCGCCATGCAGCGCCCGTCGCACGCGAACAGGAGGACCACGATGCGCGCGATCGAACCGCTCTCTCCCCTTCGCTCCCGCGGCGGGGCCGTCCGCACCCGCGGCCTGGACGACGCGACGGTCGAGCGCCTCGCCGCACAGTTCCCGGAGCTGGCCGAGGCCATCGCCGCGGCCGCGGCGATGGTGCCGGACCTCGAGCGCGAGTTCGGCGACCTGCTCGACCTCGACGAGGCGGAGCAGATCGCGCGGGTGCAGGCCGGCTTCGTCAACTTCTACGCGGACGATGCGGTCAATCCCTACGTGGCCCTGACCGCGCGCGGGCCGTGGATCGTGACCCTCAAGGGCGCGGTGCTGCACGACTCGGGCGGCTACGGGATGCTGGGCTTCGGCCATGCGCCGAAGGCGGTGCTCGAAGCCATGGCGCGCCCGCAGGCCATGGCCAACGTGATGACGCCGAGCCTGTCGCAGCTGCGCCTGACCCGCGCGCTGGAGGCCGAGATCGGGCATGCCCGCGGCGGCAATCCCTACGCGCGCTTCATGTGCCTCAACTCCGGCTCCGAGGCGGTCACCCTCGCCGGCCGCATCGCCGACATCAACGCCAACCTGCAGACCGCGCCGGGCGCACGGCATGCCGGTGCGCGCATCCGCCGGCTCGCGGTCAAGGGCGCCTTCCACGGCCGCACCGAGCGGCCCGCGCTGTACTCGGACTCCTCGCGCCGGACCTACCAGCAGCACCTGGCGAGCTATCGCGACGAGACCAGCCTGATCACGGTCGAGCCCTACTCGGTCGAGCAGCTCCGTGCCGCCTTCGCGCAGGCAGAGGCCGCGGGCGAGTTCATCGAGGCGGTGTTCCTGGAGCCGGTGATGGGCGAAGGCGACCCGGGGCGCGCGCTCACGCCGGAGTTCTATGCCGCCGCGCGCGAACTCACCCGCGCCCACGGCGCGCTGCTGCTGGTCGATTCGATCCAGGCCGGCCTGCGCGCGCACGGGGTGCTGTCCATCGTCGACTATCCCGGGTTCGAAGCGCTCGACGCGCCGGACATGGAGACCTACTCCAAGGCGCTCAACGGCGGCCAGTACCCGCTGAGCGTCCTCGCGACGACGGAGGCCGCCGCCGCGCTCTACCGCCGCGGGGTGTACGGCAACACCATGACCAGCAATCCGCGCGCCATGGACGTGGCCTGCGCCACCCTCGCCGCGCTCACCGACGCGGTGCGCGCCAACATCCGCGACCAGGGCCGGGCCTTCGTGCAGCGGCTGGAGGCGCTGAAGGACGAACTCGGCGGGCTCATCACCAAGGTCCAGGGCACCGGCCTGCTGTTCTCCTGCGAACTGTCGGACGCGTTCAAGTGCTACGGCGCCGGCTCCACCGAGGAATACCTGCGCGAGCACGGCATCGGCGTCATCCACGGGGGCGCCAACTCCCTGCGCTTCACCCCGCACTTCGGCATCACCGACGCCGAGGTCGAACTGGTCGTGGAGCGCCTGCGCGAGGCCCTGCTGCACGGTCCGCGCAAGGCCGCCGCCGAAGCGGCCTGAGGCACGCGGGGCGCCGGCGCACCCTGGGGTCCGCCCGGGGGTGAACCGGGCGGTGCGGGCGCGGAGACTGATCCGGACGCCCGCCCCCGGAGCCGACCGATGTCCAGCCTGTCCGCCCTCGCCGCCGGCAGCCGCACCGACCTCCTGCCGCCGCCCGCCCCGCCGGCGGCGCAGGGCCGCTACACCGTCGAGTACGGCGACACCCTCTCCAGCGTGGCGGCGCGCCACGGGCTCACTCTCGCGGCCCTGCACGCGGCCAACCCGCAGGTGCTGAATCCCGACGTCGTCTATCCCGGCGACGTCCTGTCGCTGCCCACGGCAGCGGTAGGCATGCCGGGAGCGGCCAGTGCGGCGGGCATGTCGATCAGCGATGCCGGCATCGACCTGATCAAGGGCTTCGAGGGCCTGCGCCTCACCTCCTACCAGGACTCCGCCGGCGTCTGGACCATCGGCTACGGCCACACCGGCCCCGAGGTCGGCCCCGGCCAGACCATCACCCAGGCGCAGGCCGAGGCGCTGCTGCGCCAGGACGTCGGCTGGGCCGAGAACGCAGTGCGCAACAACGTGCAGGTGCCGCTGGGCCAGGGCCAGTTCGATGCCCTGGTGAGCTTCACCTTCAACGTCGGCGCGGGCGCCTTCGGCGGCTCGACCCTGCTGCAGAAGCTCAACGCCGGCGACTATGCCGGCGCGCAGAACGAGTTCGGGCGCTGGATCCACGCCGGCGGCCAGGTGCTGCCGGGGCTGGTCAACCGCCGGGCGGCGGAGGCCGAACTCTTCGGCAACCAGGCCCCGGGCGACGTCGGCACGCCGCCGCCGGGCGGAAGCACCTACACGGTACGGCCGGGCGACACCCTCTCGGGCATCGCCGCAGCCCACGGCGTGACGCTGCAGGCGCTGCTGGCGGCCAATCCGGAGATCGCCAACCCGGACCTCATCCAGGTCGGGCAGGTGATCCGCATCCCTGCACCCGGCGCCAGCGCCGGCGCGGCGCCGGCCGCGGAAGCGCCACGCGACGGCAGCGCTCCCGACCGCGCCGGCCTCGGCGGCCTGTCCGAACGCTACGAGACGAGCGGGCGCGGTCCGGGAACCGTCTCCAGCGGCAACGGCGATCCGGGCGGCGTCTCCTACGGCACCTACCAGCTCGCGGGGAACCTGGGCAGGCCCCAGGAGTTCCTGGCGAACGAGGGCAGCCGCTGGGCGGCGGAATTCGGCGGCGCGGCGCCGGGCAGCGCGTCCTTCACCGGGACCTGGAAGGCCATTGCCGCGCGCGAGCCCGAGGCCTTCGGCCAGGCGCAGCACGACTTCATCAAGCGCACCCACTACGACGTGCAGGTGGCGCGCGTGCAGGCCCGGACCGGCATCGACGTCTCCGGTCGCTCGGCCGCGGTGCAGGACGTGGTCTGGTCGACGGCCGTGCAGCATGGGCCGGCCAGCGACATCGTCGCCGGCGCGATGGGCAAGGTCGCCGCGCAGGGCCTGACGCCGGCGGACGGAGCCGCCTACGACCGCGCGCTGATCCACGCCGTCTACGACGAGCGCGGGCGCATCGACGCGAACGGCGTGCCGGTCCACTTTTCCAGTTCCTCCGCCGACGTCCAGCGCGCCGTGCTGGAGCGTTTCGCCGCCGAACGACGCGACGCCCTGGCCATGCTCGATGCACGCTGAGCCCATGCCGGAAGGCCCTCGGTGAACGGGCGACGCCTGCCCGCTTTCCTCCTCGCCGCCGCGCTGCTCTGCGCCTGCGGCCGGCCACCGGCCGCACCGCTGCAGGACGAGGGCGTCCGCGCCGCCGCCGTGCAGCCCGCCGCGGCATCGGCCTCCGGCGACTACGCCCTGACCGGCGGCCGCACCGGCCGGCTCTCGCTGCGCCCGACCGACGGCGCGCACTGGCGGATCGAGCTCCGCGGCGGGAGCGATCCGCGCGACGGTGCGGCGGCCGCCGCGGACTGCGAGATCGTGGCCGAGGGCCGCCTCGACGGCGGCCGCATCCACGCGCAGGTCGAGCCCTTCGAAGGCGAGCTTCTTTCGGTCGATGCGGAGGACCTGGCGCAGCGACCGGCACGCATCGACATCGCCCTCGACGGAGACCGTGCGCGCGTGGACACCGACTTCCCCTTCTGCGCGCCCGGCGCGGTGCTGTCCGGCGACTACCTGCGCACGGCGTCGGCCGGGCCAGCGACCGCCGGCCCCGAGAGCGTCGCCGGTACCTGGACGCCGCTCAGCCGCTCGCTGGAGGCCGAAGGCCCCCTGCGCATCGACAGCGCGACCCTCGACTGGAACGACTGCCGCGGCCGGCGCTACCGTGCCGAGCGCGTGGGCGCCGCGGGCGCGCTCCTGGTGCTGGAGGCAGGCGGGGCATGCCGGCTCGGCGGGCAGGAGGTCGGTGCCTTCGAGTTCGCCCGCAGCCCGCGGTCGGGCTGCGAGGCCGGCGTCACCCTCCATGCCTCGGCGGAGACGGCCGACGCCGCGCCGCTGGCAGTCGGCGTCTACCGGCGCGAGGGCTGCCTGGATTGAGGCCTGAGGCTCGGGAGCGAGAAGCGGGGGAGGAAGCGCCGACGCCCCCTCCCCTCGTTCCTCACTCCTCTCCACTCTCTCCTCCGCCCGCCGGGATCAGCGCCAGGGCGTCGGGCTCGGCGCCGGTGGCCCAGCGCGCGGCGACGCTCCAGTCCGAGGTGTCGATCACCGCAACCTCGTCGCCGCCGCTGACGGCGACGAAGGCGCGACTGCCGTCCGGATGCACGATGGCGCCGATGGGCAGCGCGGCGCGGCCGAGCATGGTCTCGCGGTATTCGCGCCCATCCTCGGCCAGCGCGATGCGCGCGACCTCCTCGCGGCGCGCCACGTCGAACACCGCCAGCTCGGCGGAGCGGGCATTGGTGACCAGCGCATGGCGGCCGTCGGGCGTGAGCACCACGCGGATCGGGAAGCTCGCCGAGGGCAGCGTCGCCACCACCTCCAGGCGCTCGGCGTCGATCACGCTCACCGTGTCGGCAGCGCGGTTGCCGACCCAGACCTCGCGCCCGTCGGGCGTGACGTCGACGCCTTCGGCGCCCTCGCCCGTGGCCACGCGGCCGACCACCTCGCCCGCCTCGACATCGATGACGGCGACGCCGCCCTCGCGCAGCAGGGTGGCGTAGGCCCGTCGGCCGTCGGGCGAGAGCGCGACCATGTGCGGAGTGCCGCCGACGTCGATGCGGTGCTCGATGCGGCCGGTGCCGAGGTCCACGACCAGCACGCGCTGGCTGCCCTCGGTGGTGACCACCACGCGGTGGCTGTCCGGGATGAAGCGCAGGCCGTGCGGCCGCGTGTTCTCGACGAGGTCCACGGTGCGCGAGACCTTGCGCTCGGGCCAGTTGATCACGGTGAGGGTGCGGCCGGGCTCGTCGGTGCCGTAGTCGCCGACCACCGCCAGGGAACGATCGGGCGAGACCACGACCTCGTGCGGCCCGTCGCCGGTGGAGAACGTCCCGGTGCGGAGTCCGGTCTCCGTGCTCAACGCCCAGACGCTGGCGTCGGCCTTGTTGCCGACCAGCAGGGTGTCGGCGGCGGTGACGGTGGCGGGGGCCGTCGCGAATGCGGCGGCCACGAGCAGGATCCATCGCGACATCGGTGCGCTCCGGTTTCGGGGAGGAGGACCGGGCATTCTGCACGACGCGGCGTCAGGGCCCGGTCATGCTCCGGCAACACCCGGTCCGGAGGCGGCGCCGCGGCGCCCGCCTCACCTGCGCCGCGTGCGCGCGACCGCCACCACCACGACCAGGGCGACCACCAGCAGCAGGGCGACGGCCCAGTAGCCCCGGGGCGGCGGCTCTCCCCCTGGCGCGGGTTCGGCCGCGGGGGCCGGGGCGGCGGGCGACGGCGACGCGGCACCGGCCTGCGCCCAGCGCCCGTCCACCAGTGTCAGGCCGGTCGCGGCACGGCCGACCCGCTCGCGCCAGCGCAGGCGCAGGTCGCCGATCCGCGGCGCGCCGTCCACGGTGGTCAGCCCCTCCGCATCCGGCTGGAAGCTCGCGGCCATGTTGGGGGGGAGCCGGATGCGCGCCGGCTCGACCGGCTGCCAGCGCAGGTCGGCCACCAGCTCGCGCGGCAGCGGATGGCCGTCGAGCGTCAGCGCCGGCGCCCGCCAGCGCTCCGGAGCGACCGGAAGCGGCGGGTTCGGGTGGTCCGGATCCGGGGCGTCCGCATCCACGGGCCCGGCGACCCAGGCGGCGACGTGGCCTTCGCCCTCGCGGCGCCACCGGTACATCTCGACCTGGCGCTCCAGCTCCAGTCCGCGGCTCTCGACGCCGAAGTCCTCGTCGCGCAGCGGCTCGGCGGCCTGCGGGACGGCTTCCGGCGCGGGCTGCGCCTGCGCGCCCGCCGCGGCCAGCGCCAGCAGCACCAGTCCGCGTCGCAGGCGCCCGCTCATCCGGCGATCTCGATGCCGTCGGCCTCGATGCGGTAGTCCGCCCCAGGCTCCGGCGGAGCGGCGGCGCCCTCCGCGGAAGGCGCCGCCTGCCGACGCCCGAGGGTGCCGTAGACGACCGCCCGGCCCTGCACGTCCCTGGGCACGAACCAGGCGTGGTCGCGGGTCGCCACGCGGATCGCCTGGCCGTCCTCCTCGAGCATCAGCCAGCAGCCCATCTTCTGGCAGACCTCGCCGATGCGGCCCTCGAACCTGCGCGGCGTGCCGACATGCGCCTCCGGATCGGCGAGCGCCACGGCGACCGGGACGGTCTCGCCCTCCGGCACCGGCGCCCCGTAGCGGGCCACGCCGTCGGCCGCGGCCGGCGCGGCGAGCAGGATGCTGCACAGGGCAAGTAGGGTCCGCATGGCGCCTCTCCGGCAGAATGGAGCCGGAATCATAGGCGCGGGCGCCGCCGCGGGATGTGCAGGCGCCGTGGCGAAACGGGGCGTTTCAGCGATAGATCGCGGCGCCTTCCGAGGTCGCGCCCTTGCCGACGCTCTTCCAGCGCACGTCGCTGCCGGCCTCGACCTCGCCGGTGGCCTGGTCCCAGGTCACCACCTGCATGTTGCCCCAGGTGCTCTCGCGCTCCGAGACCCGGTGCCCGAGCGCCTCCAGCGCCGCGACCTGCCCGGCCGTGAACGCCCCCGGTTCGGCCGAGACCACGTCGGGCTGGTACTGGTGGTGGTAGCGGGGACGGTCGGCCGCCGACTGCGCGCTGCCGCCGTCGATCAGGTCCTGCAGCCCGAGCAGGACCATGGTGATGATCCGGCTGCCGCCCGGCGTACCGATGGCGGCGAAGCGCCCCTCCCCGATCAGGAAGGTGGGCGTCATGGACGACAGCGGCCGCTTGCCCGACTCAATGGCATTGGCCTCGGCCCCGATCAGGCCGAAGGCGTTGGGCGTGCCCGGCTTCACCGAGAAGTCGTCCATCTGGTTGTTGAGGACGAAGCCGGTGCCCTCCACGGCGAAGGCGTTGCCGAAGGTCAGGTTGACGGTCTGGGTCACCGCGACCGCATTGCCATGGCCGTCGACGATGGAGAAGTGCGTGGTCTCCGGCCGTTCCGGCCGGCTCTCGATGCCCGGCAGCAGTTCGCTCGGGGTGGCCCGCTCCAGGTTGATGCCTGCGCGCAGGCCGGCGGCGTAGTTGCGGTCGAGCAGCATCGCGACCGGCACCTGCACGAAGTCCGGATCGCCGAGGTAGAGCGCCCGGTCGCGATAGGCGCGGCGCATCGCCTCGACGTTGAGGTGGATGCGCGCGGTGTCGGAAAGCGTGTCGAGCGCATAGCCGGAGAGGATGTTGAAGATCGCGGCCAGCGCGATGCCGCCCGAGGACGGCGGCGGCGCGGTCACCAGCCGGTAGCCGCGGTAGTCGAAGACCAGCGGCTCGCGCTCGACCACGCGGTAGTCGGCGAGGTCCTCCTCGCTCCAGATGCCGCCGCCCGCGCGCACGCCGGCGACCAGCCGGCGCGCGTAGTCGCCGCGGTAGAAGCCGTCGGCGCCGTGCTCGGCGAGCAGTTCGAGGGTGCGCGCGTAGTCGGGGTTGCGCAGCACCGTCCCCGCCTCCGGCACCTGGCCGTCGGGCAGGAACAGGGCCGCGGCCGCCGGGCTGCGCGCCAGCACCTCGCGCCGCGCGCCGAGCATCGCGTGGTTCTTGCTGCCGAAGGTCCAGCCCTCGCGTGCGAGGCGGATCGCCGGGGCCAGCGATGCCGACAGCGGCAGGCGCCCGTAGCGCTCCGACAGGTGCACCAGCCCGGCCGGAAGGCCGGGAATCGCCGCGGCCAGCGCGCCGTTGGTCGACGCCTCCGGGCGCACCCGGCCCTCCGCGTCGAGGTACATGTCGCGATGCGCGGCGGCGGGCGCGCGCTCGCGCGCGTCGATGAAGACCTGGCGCGGCGGCGCACCGTCCTCGCCCGGCAGGTGCAGCAGCATGAAGCCGCCACCGCCGAGTCCGGAGCTCTCGGGTTCGACGAGGCCGAGCGCGGCGCTGACCGCGACCGCCGCGTCGAAGGCGTTGCCGCCCGCCGCCAGCACCTCGAGGCCGGCGTCGGTCGCCTGCGCGTTGGCGCTGGCGATGGCGGCCTGGCGGGGCGGGACGACGACGTCCTGCGCCGCGGCGGGCGCCACGACCAGCAGGAGCATGACGATGCGGACGACGCCGCGCGACGGGAGCCTCATGCGCGCTCTCCGGCGAGACGCAGGGACTTCTCCAGCAGCGCCTCGCGCGTTTCGGGGTGATCGGGATCCGGATCGATGCACTCGACCGGGCAGACCTCGACGCACTGCGGTTCGTCGAAGTGCCCGACGCACTCTGTGCAGCGCGACGCGAGGATCTCGTAGATGGTCTCGCCCATGCGAATGGCCTCGTTGGGGCAGGCCGGGGCGCAGACGTCGCAGTTGATGCAGAGGTCGTTGATCAGCAGCGCCATGACCGGCTCCGGCCGCTGCGTCCGAGGCACGCGGGTCCGCCGCGAACGGCGGACCCGCGGATGGGGCGGTTGCGATGCGCGTGGCGCGCGATCACTTCGCCTCGACGAAGACGTAGTCGACGCCCGAGGGCTCGACCGCCGCGGCGACGCGCTCGTCGTCCTGGGCGGCGCCCACGAACAGCAGGCGCACGCCGTTCATCGAGCCCGGCGCGGCGTCCTGGAAGGCGGCGACGATCAGGTTCGCCATGCGCGAGGAATCCGGCGAACCGAAGGCGAGCATGTTGCCCTGCGGCACGGTGCGCTGGACGACCGTGCGCACGTTCTCGAGCTGGCGGGTGTAGACCGACTCGTAGTCGGTACCGTCGGTGACCTGGCCGGTGGAGGCGATGCTCGGGCCGGTGGTGTCCGCAGCGGCGCCCTCGTCCGCGCCCTGCTCGGCGTTGGCGGCCACGTCTTCCGGCGAGGCGGTGCCGGCCGGCGGCGCAGGCAGGTAGTACATGTACGGAGAGCCGGTCACGCCGCCCATGTTGCGGGTCACGACCTGGCGCAGGTAATCGCGCCACGCCGCGTCGTCGGTGCCGGTCGGCGCGGTCAGCGGGGCCGGGCCGGCGGCCGCTGCGGTCTCCTCGCCGCCACGGTTGCAGGCCGACAGGCCGATCGCGGCGATGGCGGGGACGAGAAGCACGAGGAACTTGTTCATGGCGTTACCTGAGTGGAGGGCGATGCCCGTGGATGGAAGAGGAGCGGTCAGCGCGGCGGGCGCGACCACTTGTGCGCGAGCGCGGCGGCCACTGCGGGATGCACGAAGCCGGCGACGTCGCCGCCCAGCCGCGCGATCTCGCGCACCAGGGACGACGAGATGAAGCTGTACTGCTCGGCCGGGGTCAGGAACAGCGTCTCGACCTCGGGAATCAGGTGGCGGTTCATGCTCGCCATCTGGAATTCGTACTCGAAGTCCGACACCGCGCGCAGGCCGCGCAGCAGCACGCCGCCGCCGACGTCGGCCACGAAGTGCGCCAGCAGCGACGAGAAGCCGCGCACCTCGACGTTGTCGAACTCCGCGAGCGCGCGCCGGGCCAGCTCCACGCGCTCCTCGACGGTGAAGGCCGGGCCCTTGCGCGGGGACTCGGCGACGCCGACGACGATGCGCTCGAACAGCGGCGCGGCACGGCTCACCAGGTCGATGTGACCGTTGGTGATCGGGTCGAAGGTGCCGGGATAGACCGCGATGCGGGTGCGGTCGACGGCGGCCGGAGCCTCGCGGTTCATTGAGTCGGACCTGGTGTCATCGGCCGGATTCTAGCGTGCCCGCATCCCCCGCGCGGTAGAGCGCGTAGCGCACGTCGCGGGTCCGGCCCTCGCGGTGCGGCAGCCACCCCGGCGGCGCGGCGAAGGGCTGCTCCTCCCCGCGCTCGACGTAGACCAGCGCCCCCGGCGCCAGCAGCGGGGCCAGCGCCGCCGCGGCGGCGTCGAGGAGTCCCGCCGCGAAGGGCGGATCGAGGAAGGCGACATCGAAGCCGCCGCTCGCGCTCCCGAGCCAGGCGAGCGCGTCGGCCACCACGACCTGCAGCCGTTCGCCCCCGTCCAGGCGCCCGGCGGTCGCCCGCAGCGCGGCGGCCAGGGCGGGATCGCGCTCCACCAGCACCACCTCGGCCGCGCCGCGCGAGGCGGCCTCCAGGCCGAGGGCGCCGCTGCCGGCGAAGGCGTCGAGCGCGCGCGCGCCCGGGAGCACGGGCTGCAGCCAGTTGAACAGGGTCTCGCGGACGCGGTCGGAGGTGGGCCGCAGGCCCGGGCGCTCGGGCACCTCCAGGCGGGTCCCGCGCCAGCGTCCGCCGATGATGCGGACGCGGCCTGCGGACGCCTGCGCACGGGCCGCGGCGGCCCTGCGGGGCGGGCGCGCGTTCATCGGGGGGCTCCGGGGGCGGGTGCTACCATCCGGCTATTGTCCGCCATCCGGCCGGTCCGCGTCGGCGCCGCGCCCGCGGCCGCAGCCGGTGGCACCCATCCGACCCCCGCATCCATGTTCAATTTCGGCAAGAAGAAACCGCCCGTTCCTCCGGATCCGGCTCCCAAGGCGGCGCCCGCCCCGGCGCGCGGGGGCTTCAGCCCCGAGGATCTCGCCCGCGCCTTCGATGCGCACCAGGAGGAGAAGGCCGCGCGCGAGGCGGCGCGCGCCGAGGCCCGCGCCGCCTATGCCGAGCCGGTCGCCAAGAGCGCGCTGGCGCGCGGCTTCGCCTCGCTGTTCACGCGCAACGCGAAGCTCGACGAGAACCTGCTCGACGAGATCGAGACCGCCCTCATCACCGCCGACGTGGGCGTCGCCGCCACCACGCGGATCGTCGACGACCTGCGCACCCGCATGGAGGCGCGCGAGTTCCCCGACGTGGCCGCGCTGGTGCGCGCGCTGCGCGGCGAGCTGCTGGCCCTGCTGGCGCCGGTCGCCAAGCCCCTGCGCATCGACGAGGAGGCGCGCCCCTTCGTGGTGCTGACCATCGGCGTCAACGGCGTCGGCAAGACCACCACCATCGGCAAGCTCGCGCATCGCTTCCAGCGCGAGGGCCGCAGCCTGATGCTGGCCGCCGGCGACACCTTCCGCGCCGCCGCGGTCGAGCAGCTCAGGGTCTGGGGCGAGCGCAACGACGTTCCGGTGGTCGCCCAGGGGCAGGATGCGGACCCGGCCTCGGTCGCGTTCGACGCGCTGCAGTCGGCGAAGTCCCGCGGCACCGAGATCCTCATCGCCGACACCGCCGGGCGCCTGCACACCCAGGCGGGGCTGATGTCGGAGCTGGGCAAGATCCGCCGCGTGCTCGGCAAGATCGACCCGCGCGCGCCGCACGAGGTGCTGATGGTGATCGACGGCACCACCGGGCAGAACGCCCTCAACCAGCTGCGCCAGTTCAACCAGGCGGCCAAGGTGACGGGCCTGGTGGTGACCAAGCTCGACGGCACCGCCAAGGGCGGCGTGCTGTTCGCGCTGGCGCGCGAGTTCGCGATCCCGATCCGCTTCGTCGGCCTGGGCGAGCGCATCGAGGACCTGCGCGAGTTCGATCCCGAAGCCTTCGTGGACGCGCTGCTGCCCGAGTCCATCGGCGCCTGACGCCGCGTGCCGATGTCGCGACGCGCCCGCCGCTGGCTGATCGCGCTCGCGGTCCTCGCGCTGCTCTTCCTGGCCGCACTCGGGCTCGCCTGGTTCATGGCGCAGCCACAGCGCCTGGTGCCCCTGCTGCTGGGCCGCGCGGGCGCGGAGCTCGGCCTCGAACTGCGCATCGACGGCCGCCCCGAGTACGCGCTCCGGCCCGAACCGCGCCTGGTGCTGCCCGGCTTCAGCGCCACGCTCCCCGGCGAGACCGACCCCATCCTCCGCGCGGAACGGGTCGAGCTGGCCCTGCCGTGGGCGACCCTGCGCAGCGGCGGTGCGGATCTCGCCATCACCCGCATCGTCCTGGTGGCTCCCGACGCCGACCTCCCCGGCATCCGCCGCTGGCTGGCCGCGCGTCCCGAAAGCGATGCGGGCCTCCGCCTGCCGACGCTGCGCGAAGGGCTGCGCGTCGAGCGCGGCCGGCTCCGCGACGAGGGCTGGGCGATCGACGGCCTCGACCTGGACCTGCCCTTCCTCGCCGAGGGCGCGCCCGCGCGGCTGCGGGCCTCCGGCACCTGGGTGGACGGCGAGGCACGGCGCGCGTTCGCGGCCGATCTCGCGGCCACGCCCTTCCTCGCCGACGGCCGCTTCGCCCTGGAGAAGCTCGCCCTGGACCTGCGCGGCGAATCGCCGCTGCCGACCCTCCGCGCCGAGGGCCGCGCGGCCTACGGCGAACAGGTCGAACTGGCGCTTGCCGGCGCGCTCGCCGACTGGCCCGCGGACTGGCCCGCCCTGCCCGAGGCGCTGCCCGCCTCCGACGCGCCGGTCGCCTTCGAGGCGCACTACGCCGGGGCGCTGGCGCTCGACGCTCCGCTCGCCCTGAAGGTCGAGCGCGGCGACACCGCGGCCGAGGCCGAGCTGGCGGTCCCTGCGCTGCGGGCCTGGCTCGACGCGGGCATGCCGGAGCCGCTGCCGCCCCTGCGCGGCCGGCTCGTGACGCCGCGGCTGGAGTTCGGCGGCGTCGTGCTGCACGGCGTCGAGGCGCGCATCGAGGACGACGCCACGGAGGATGCCGATGGCCGCTGACGGCACCGTCGCGGCGGACGGTTTTGCCCCCCGCCTGCTGCGCTGGTTCGACGCCAGCGGACGCCACGACCTGCCCTGGCAGCATCCGCGCTCGCCCTACCGGGTCTGGGTCAGCGAGATCATGCTGCAGCAGACCCAGGTGCGCGTGGTCGTTCCCTACTTCGAGCGCTGGATGCAGGCGCTGCCGACGCTGCGCGACCTCGCTGCCGCGGAACCGGATGCCGTCATCGCCCTGTGGGCCGGGCTCGGCTACTACGCCCGCGCGCGCAACCTGCACAAGGCCGCGCAGCTCTGCATGGAACGCCATGGCGGCGAGCTGCCGCGGGACATCGAGGCGCTCGCCGCGCTGCCCGGCATCGGGCGCAGCACCGCGGGCGCCATCCTCGCGCAGGCGCATGGCCTGCGGCACGCCATCCTCGACGGCAACGTCAAGCGCACCCTGGCGCGCTTCCACGGCGTCCGCGGCTGGCCCGGGACGCGCGCGGTGGAGCTCGAACTGTGGCGGCTGGCCGAGGGCCATCTCCCGCAGGCGCGGATGGCGGACTACACCCAGGCGATCATGGATTTCGGCGCCACCCTGTGCACGCGCCAGAACCCTGCCTGCGTGCTGTGCCCGCTGCAGGACGACTGCGTCGCGCGTCGGGAGGGCCTGGTCGCGGAGCTGCCGACGCCGAAGCCCGGCAAGGCCCTGCCGCAGCGCGGCACGCTGATGCTGGTCGTCCTCGATGGGGCCGGACGCCTGCTGCTGCGCCGCCGGCCGCCCAGCGGGGTGTGGGCCGGCATGTGGTCCCTGCCGGAAGCCGAGGACGCCGACGCAGCGCATGCCCTCCTCGCCCGGCATGCCGAGGTGGACTTCGACGCGGTCGAGACGCTGCCGACGATCGAGCACGGCTTCAGCCACTACCGCCTGCGCATCACGCCCCTGCTGTGGCGGAACGCCCGCCCCCTGGAGCAGCGGATCGCCGAGGACGCGGATGCGCGCTGGGCGGCCGCCGACGCACGCGCCGCCATCGGCTTTCCCGCCCCGGTGCGCCGGCTGCTGGACGGCCTCGACCGGACGGCATAGCCGGACGTCGCGTCGGCCGCCGCCATCCGCGGCTATGCTCGGCACAGGCAGGAAGGGCAGACGACGATCGCCGCGCGCCCGGCCCGCGGATCGAGTGAAGCAGCCAACCAGGAAGTCCCCACCATGGCCAACGTCGCACTCATCGGCGCCTCCGGCAACGCCGGCTCGCGCATCCTCAAGGAACTCTCCGACCGCGGGCATGCGGTCACCGCCATCGCCCGCCGTCCCGACAGGGTCGCGAGGCTGCCCGGAGTCGTCGCCGTGGCGGTGAACCTCTTCGACCACCCGGCCCTGGCGGAGATCCTTCGCGGCCACGATGCAGCGATCAGCGCGGTGCACTTCCTCGCCAGCGACTTCGACGCCCTGGTGGGCGCGGTCCGCGACGCCGGCGTCGGGCGCTATCTGGTGGTCGGAGGCGCCGGCAGCCTCGAGGTGGCGCCCGGCCAGCGTCTGATCGACGAGCCCGACTTCCCCGCCGAATACAAGGGAGAGGCCAGCGCCGGCGCGGCGTTCCTCGACCGCCTGAGGAAGGTCGACGACCTCGACTGGACCTTCCTGTCGCCCTCCGCCCTGTTCGTTCCCGGCGAGCGCACCGGACGGTTCCGCCTGGGCAGGGACACCCTGCTCGCCAACGAGGACGGCTCCAGCATCTCCTTCGAGGACTACGCCATCGCCCTGGTCGACGAACTCGAACGCCCCGCCCACATCAGGCAGCGGTTCACGGTGGGGTACTGAGTGGTCGCTCCCGGGTGACGAACACATCGACGGACCGGCTCGCCGATTTTCTACGGGGAGCGGGATTTTCCACGACCGAAAACGACGACGCCCCGCAAATTGCGGGGCGCGTCAATAAGTTACTGGTGGCCGGGGAGGGAATCGAACCCCCGACACGGGGATTTTCAATCCCCTGCTCTACCAACTGAGCTACCCGGCCGTCGCGTTCGACCTGCCGGCCGTACGAGCCGCGCATCTTAACGATGCGCGTGCGATCCGGCAAGCGTTCGCGATGCATCCGCCGCGTCACCCGGCCTGCATGCGGTGCGGGCATCATCGAGGCATCCCACCTGGAGCGATCCGATGCCGCGCAGCGCCCGCCACACGTCCCTCCTCTTCGGCATGGTCCTCTCCGCTGCGGCGGCCGTCGCCGGCTGCGCCAGCACCTCGCCGCGCGACCGCGACGATGCGCGGCTGGCCGAGTACCGGGCGGTGGCCGGGGAGCCGGTGCGGTCGTTCCGCTACTTCAACCTGATGTCGTGGGAACCGCTGGGCGATGCGGCGCTGGCGGTGCGCACGCGGCCCGGCGAGGCCTGGCTGCTGGAGCTGGCCGGCCCCTGCCAGGATCTGGTCTACGTCCGCAACATCGGGCTCACGTCGAGCGCGGGCACCGTGTCGGCGCGGTTCGACCGGGTGATCACGGGCCGCTCGAACATCCCCTGCCACATCGAGACCATCCGCCCGGTGGACCTGCGCGCGCTGCGCGAACACGAACGCGACGAGCGCAGCATCGAGATGCGGGAGCGGCCCACCGAATGGGGCGACGACGCGGGCACGTGAGCCAACCGGTTCCACGCGCTGCGCGGCCCGGCGGAGGCGAGGCGGCTCAGGCGTCCTCGGGAACGTAGCCGGCAGGCTTCTCTGCGCCGCCTGCGAAGAAGAACTTCTCCATCTCGCCTTCGAGGAAGGCGCGGTGCTTGGGGTCGAGGGGCGAGAGACGGTTCTCGTTGATGAGCATGGTCTGGTGCGCCAGCCATTCGGCCCAGGCGGCCTTGCCCACGTTCTCGAAGACCCGCTTGCCGAGCGGGCCCGGCCAGGGAACGAAATCGAGACCCTCGGTCTCGACCTGGTGCTTCACACAATGGACGCGTCGGCTCATGCCTGCAGTCTAGCAAGCGCGGCCCGCAGGACCGAGCGGATGGGGACCGCACGAACGAAGACGCCGCCCGGAGGCGGCGTCTTCCTGCATCAACCGGCAGCGGCAAGTACGGGGATCGGCGTCGGCGCGTCGGTCGCGAAGTCCGAGTAGGGCCGTTCCCGTTCCCAGGTACCGTCGGGGCGCTGTGCCCGGATCGCCGCGAACCCGCCCATGGAGTTCTGGTGTTCGCGCGCCGCCGTGATCGCCAGCCGCATCGCGCGGCTGCGCGTACCGCAACCCTGGAAGCGCTCGCTTCCCGGATGTTTCACGCCCCAGACCCCGGCGGGGCCCAATACCACGTTCCAGATCATCGCCTGCATCGATTCATCCTCGAAAGAGCGCCTGGACCACAGGAGCTGGGCTCAGACTGACCGATAGGCGGTGAAGACGCCGTGTGGCGTCGCACCATCACCTGCGCCTATCGCATGGAGGGGTGACGCGGTGCACCAGGCGGGCGGGGACGGCGGGCGCATTTGCTATGCCGCAGCACGGGCGCGCGGGCCGCTCCAGGGCCGCCTGGACCGACCTTGCCCCAAGCCATGCTGCAATGCAACAAGGGCCCGCAGGGCACCTGCTTTACACGTCGCTGGAAACGTTTACAGTCCGGCGCTCCGTGGGCTTCTCTCTGGAGGCGGAGTGACTGCGACCATCAAGGACGTCGCGCGGGAGGCCAATGTCTCGGTCGCCAGCGTATCGCGGGCGCTGAACGGGCACGGGAGCATGGCGGAGGAGACCCGCGCGCGGGTCCTCCAGGTCGCCAAGCGCCTGAACTACGCGCCGAACGGCATGGCGCGCAGCCTCATCATGCGCCGCACCCATACGCTGGGCGCCCTGCTGCCCGAACTGCACGGCGAGTTCTTCTCCGAACTGATCCGGGGCATCGACCTCGCCGCGCGCAGCAACGGGATGCACCTGATGGTGTCGAGTTCGCACGGCAACGCGGCCGAGGTCGCCACCGCGCTCCAGGCCATGCGCGGCCGGGTCGACGGCCTGCTGCTGATGTCGCCCTATGCCGACGCGGGCTTCCTGCAGCAGAACCTCTCCGACGCCCTCCCCACGGTGCTGATGAACACCCGGATGCCCGGCACTGGCATATCGAGCTTCAGCGTCGACAACTATGCGGCGGCGCGGGCGATGGTGACGCACCTGGTCGCCTGCGGGCACCGGCGCATCGTCCACGTCGCCGGCCCGACGGAGAACTTCGACGCCGCCGAGCGACGCCGCGGCTACGAGGACGCCCTGCGCGCGCTGCTGCCGGACCAGCGCCCGGAGGTGGTGGCCGGCCGCTTCACCGAGGAGAGCGGGCATGCCGCGGGCGCCCGCATCGCGGCGATGGCCGAGCCGCCGGACGCGGTGTTCGCGGCCAACGACAGCATGGCGATCGGTTGCCTGTTCGCGCTCGGGGCCGCCGGCCTGCGCGTGCCGGAGGACATCGCGGTGACCGGCTTCGACGACATCCCGATCGCACGCTTCATCAACCCGCCGCTCACGACGCTCCGCGTACGAATCGCCGAGCTCGGCCGCCACGCCATGGAGCGTCTGGTGGCGACGGTGGCGGACCAGGGGAACCCCAGGATCGAGACCAGGACGCTCGAACCCGAGCTCGTCGTACGCGCAAGCTGCGGCGGCGATCGAACCAGGAAGCAGACCAACTAGAAACTGGAACGCAACGACATCCAGCGCTCGCAGTCCACACACCAAGACCAAGAACGTCGACCCATTCCCCGGGAGGGCAAGGTCATGAAACACCCCCTCAGGCGCTGCGCGCTCGCAGCGCTCATCGGCGCGCTCGCGCCCGTCCTCTACATGCCCCACGACGTGGTGGCCCAGTCCACCGCCGCGACGCTGCGCGGCACGGTCACTGCCGACGGATCCCCCGTGCCCGGCGCGCAGGTGACCGCCAGCAACACCGCCACCGGCCTGTCGCGCTCGGCCATCGCCGGTGCAGGCGGGCAGTACCAGATTCCCGGCCTGCCGCCGGGGACCTACCAGGTGCAGGTCATTGCCGACGGCCAGGTGAGCAGCCGCACCGTGCGCCTGCAGGTGGGGCAGAACGCCACTCTCGACCTTGCGGCGGCGACCGGGACCGCGCCGGCCGATGCGCAGACCCTGGAAGCGGTGCAGGTGGTCGGAACCCGCATCGTCGAGACCAAGACCTCGGAGGTGGGCGACTACGTCTCGCCCCGGCAGATCGAGGTGCTGCCGCAGGCCTCGCGCAACTTCCTGTCCTTCGCGGAGACGGTGCCGGGCGTGCAGTTCATCACCGCGTCCAACGGCACCACGCAGCTGCGCAGCGGTGCGCAGAACGCCAACGCGACCAACGTCTTCATCGACGGCGTGGGCCAGAAGAACTACGTGCTCAAGGGCGGCATCACCGGCTCCGACCAGAGCCGCGGCAACCCGTTCCCGCAGTCGGCGATCGGCGAGTACAAGGTCATCACCTCGAACTACAAGGCCGAGTTCGACCAGATCAGCGGCGCGGCGGTGACCGCGGTGACGCGCTCGGGCACCAACGAGTTCGAGGGCGACTTCTTCTGGGACCGCACCGACGACCAGTGGCGCGCCTCCACGCCCCAGGAGCTGGAACAGGGCGAGAAGGTGCAGTCGGCCGACGAGCAGTACGGCGTGTCCTTCGGCGGCCCCATCGTGCGCGACCTGCTGCACTTCTTCGTCGCCCACGAGAACAAGAGCATCGTCTCGCCGCGCGAGGTGGTGCCGGGCGAGAATGTGCGCCCCGACGAGCTGCCGCCCTTCCTCCGCGAGCAGGTGCGGACCTTCAACGCGCCCTTCGAATCGGATCTCTACTTCGGCAAGCTGAGCCTTGCCCCGGGCGACGCGCACCTGTTCGAGCTGAGCTTCCGCAGGCGCGACGAACAGGACCTGCAGGAGCTCGGCGGCGTCAACGTCGAGAGCCGGGCCAGCAACCTCGCGTTCGAGGAGACCCGCGTGGACCTGCGCTACCAGTTCAGCGGCACCGACTGGCTGAACGACGCGCACATCACCTACGAGGAGGCGTTCTTCAACCCGCAGCCCGCCGCCACCGGGATCGGGCGGATCTACGAGACCGACGCACAGGTGCCCACCGAGCGCAACGGACGCGTCGTGCTGCGCACCGGCGGCACGGCGAACTTCCAGCGCAAGGGCCAGGAGGGCTACTCCTTCCAGAACGACCTGACGTGGTTCGGCCTCGAAGGGCACACGCTCAAGGCGGGCTTCAAGTACAAGCAGGTGGACGTGAGTTCGCTCGAGCGCCTGCCGATCCAGCCGCAGTACTACTACAACCTCGAGGAGAGCCTGACCGTCCCCAACCGGGTCGAGTTCAGCGCGCTGCTGCCGGGGGCTCCGGCCAGCATCGTCTCGGAGAACAGGCAGTACGGCATCTACGTCCAGGACGACTGGGACGTCACCGAGCGCCTGCAGCTCAACCTGGGCGTGCGCTACGACTACGAGGAGACGCCGGCGTACCGGGAGTTCGTCACACCGTCGGACCTCGCGGCCACGCTGCGCGGCTGGAGCAACCTCCAGAACGCCGACTACGACATCGGGAACTACATCAGCGACGGCCGCAACCGCTCGTACTTCAAGGGCGCCTGGGCGCCGCGGCTCGGCTTCTCCTACGACATCAGCGCGGATGCGGACGAGAGCCGGGTGGTCTTCGGCGGCGCGGGCCGCTCCTACGACCGGAACCTGTTCGACTATCTCGCGCTGGAGCAGGTCAAGCTCGCGTACAAGCCCTACACCTACATCTTCGACACCGGCCGCTTCCCCTGCACCCCGGGCGAGGGCACCTGCCTGGCCTGGGACGAGCGCTACCTCGATCCGGCGGAGCTGGAAGCGCTGGCGGCGGCGAACCCCAACCTCGGCGGCGAGATCAACCTGCTCAACAACGACCTCGACACGCCCTACTCCGACCAGTTCAGCCTCGGCATCCGCGACACCTGGGGCGACTGGAACGTGTCGGGCACGCTGGTGCGCGTGATCGGCAAGGACGGCCTGTACTTCCGCCTGGGCAACCGGCATCCGGACGGGAGCTTCCGCAACAACGACGGCACCTGGGGCGGGCTGCCGTGGGACCAGGGCGTCCCCGGCTACGGCAACCTCATCCTCGTGGACAACGGCATCGAGACGCGCCTGAACTCGGTGCTGCTGTCGGCGGAGAAGCCCTACACCGAGGCCTCGGGCTGGGGCGTGACCGTCGCCTACACCTACAGCGACGCCAGCGAGAACCGGCAGAACGCCGCGGCGCAGGACGAGCACTACCTGCTCGACTATCCGAGCATCGACGGCCAGCCGTTCTACACCTCGCTGGGCGTGCCCCGCCACCGGCTGGTGGCGACCGGCATCTACGACCTGCCCTGGGGCATCACCGCCTCGGCAAAGCTGACCCTGGCGACGCCGAACTACCTGTCCGGGACCAACTGCTACGACGCCCCCGACGCCAACCACTGCTTCTGGGAGTCGGTGCGGCCGGACACCACCTTCGGCCAGAAGCAGCTCGACATCGCGCTGGAGAAGACGATCCAGGTGGGCGAGGACTTCCGCTTCCGCATCCGCGGCGACGTGTTCAACGTCACCAACGCGCGCAACTACACCCAGTACGACACCTGGAAGGGCGATCCGGGCGAGTACAACGCACGCTATCTGACACGCAGCGGCACCGAGATCCTCTGGCCGCCGCGCACCTTCAAGCTCAGCTTCGGGATGAGCTGGTAGCCGACCCGGGACGGGACCGCCGGCGGCACCTGTCGCCGGCGGGGCTGAGACAGGAAACCTTCAGACTCCGCAACTGTCCATCCCTTCGCACGCATCCCGATGTAAACGTTTACATCATGAACCGGTGAACGCCATGCCCCGATTCCTGACCGTCCTCGCCTCCGCCGGCCTCGCCACCGTGCTGGCCGCCTGCAGCAGCCTTCCGGCGCAACCCGGACGCCCCGTCGCGGAGACGGTCGAGCGCCCTGCCCTGACGCCCCTCTTCGAGGACCTCCAGGCCAGGACGTTCCGCTACTTCTGGGAGACGGCGAACGAGGAGAACGGGCTGGTGCCCGACCGCTACCCCTACGACGAGCCGTTCTCGAGCATCGCCGCGGTGGGCTTCGCCCTGACCGCCTATCCCATCGGGGTCGAGCGCGGCTGGATCACCCGCGAGCAGGCGCGCGACCGCACGCTCACCACGATGCGCTTCTTCCGCAACGCGCCGCAGGGGCCCGAGCCCGAGGGCAGAGCCGGGCACAAGGGCTTCTTCTACCACTTCCTGCACCTCGACACCGGCCACCGCTACGACAGCTGGGTCGAGCTGTCCTCGGTGGATACCGCGCTGCTCCTGGGCGGCATGCTGTTCGCGCAGTCCTACTACGACCGGGACACGCCGGAGGAGGCCGAGATCCGGCGCCTGGCCGACGAGATCTACGCCGCCGTCGACTGGACCTTCCTGCAGGAGCGCGCGCCGCTGATCTCGATGGGCTGGTTCCCGGAGAGCGGGATCATCGCCAACGACTGGAAGGGCTACAACGAGGCCATGCTGGTCTACCTGCTGGCGCTGGCCTCGCCCACGCACCCGATCCAGCCGGAGGCCTGGCAGGCCTGGACCGACGGCTACGAGCACTCCTGGGGCCTGTTCCAGGAGCAGGAGCACCTCGGCTTCGGCCCGCACTTCGGACACCAGTACAGCCACGTCTGGGTGGATTTCCGCGGCATCCAGGACCGCTACATGCGCGAGCGCGGCTTCGACTACTTCGAGAACAGCCGGCGCGCGACCTATGCCCAGCGCGCCTACGCCATCGCCAACCCCATGCGCTGGACCGGCTACGGCGAGAACGTCTGGGGATTGACCGCCAGCGACGGGCCGCAGGTGTCGGAGCTGGAGTTCGAGGGCGAGCCGCGCAAGTTCCGCCACTACTCGGCACGCGGCGGCGTCGGCTTCCCCGACGAGTTCGACGACGGCACCATCGCGCCCACGGCCGCGGCGGCCTCGCTGCCCTTCGCGCCCGAGATCGTCATCCCCGCGGTCGAGGAGATGCACCGCCTCTACGGCGCGCAGATCTACTCCGACTACGGCTTCCTGGACGCCTTCAACAAGAGCTTCCGCTACGCCGACATCCCGCTGAAGTCGGGGCAGATCATTCCTGACTTCGGCTGGGTCGCGGACCAGTACATCGGCATCGACCAGGGCCCGATCCTGGCGATGATCGAGAACTACCGGAACGACTTCGTGTGGCGGGTCATGCGCCGCAACCCGCACATCCGCACCGGCCTGGAACGCGCGGGCTTCGTCGGCGGCTGGCTGCAGCGGCCCGCGGACGCCGCCGCGCCGGCAGGGCACTGACCGGGCGATGCCGGCCACGCCGCGCGCCGGCGCCCCGCGCCCCTGCCGACGCACGGCGCGGCGGATCGCGGGCGGGCTGCTCGCGATGGCGGCCCTCGCGTACCCCGGCTGCGCGCGCGACCGGGACGAGGTGGTCCTGCGCTTCTGGGTGATGGGCCGCGAGGGCGAGGTGGTGGCACAGCTCATCCCGGAGTTCGAGGCGCGGAACCCCGGCATCCGCGTGCGCCTGCAGCTGCTGCCCTGGACCTCCGCGCACGAGAAGCTGCTGACCGCCTTCGCGGCCGACGCGCTGCCCGACATCGTGCCGCTCGGCAACACCTGGATTCCCGAGTTCGCGGCCATCGGTGCGCTCGAACCGCTGGATGCGCGGATCGCCGCCTCGCCGGCGGTGGACCGCGGCGACTACTTCGAGGGCATCTGGGACACCAACGTCGTGGACGGGCGCACCCTCGGGGTGTCCTGGTACGTCGACACGCGCCTGATCTACTACCGCAAGGACCTGCTCGCCCGCGCGGGCTACGACGCGCCGCCGACGACCTGGGCCGGGTGGCGCGAATCCATGCGCGCGGTCAGGCGCGTGGTGGACCCCGACGCCTACGCCATCCTGTTCCCGCTCAACGAGTACGAGCCGCTGGTCGCACTGGGACTGCAGTCCGGGGAGCCGATGCTGCGCGACGGCGGCCGCTACGGGAACTTCCGCGGCCCCGGCTTCCGCGAGGCCTTCGCCTTCTACCTCGGCGCCTTCGAGGAAGGGCTGGCGCCGCGCATGTCCAACACCCAGATCTCCAACGTCTGGAACGAATTCGGGCGCGGCTACTTCGCCTACTACGTGTCCGGGCCGTGGAACATCGCGGAGTTCCGGCGGCGCATGCCCGAGGCGCTTCAGGAGCAGTGGGGCACCGCGCCCCTGCCCGGCCGCGACGGTCCCGGCGCCTCGGTCGCGGGCGGTTCCAGCCTGGTGATCTTCCGCTCCTCGCGGCACAAGGACGCGGCGTGGAAGCTCGTCGAGTTCCTGTCGGAGCCGGCGATGCAGGAGCGCTTCCACGCCCTCACCGGCAACCTGCCGCCGCGCCGATCGACCTGGGCCGCGCCCGCCCTGCAGGCCGACCCGCACGCCGCGGCCTTCCGCGAGCAGCTCGAACGCACCCGCCCCACGCCCAAGGTCGCGGAGTGGGAGCGCATCGTCATCGAGATGCAGCGCATGGCCGAACGCGTGGTGCGCGGCCAGCAGACCGCCGACGAGGGCCTGGAGGCGCTGGATGCGCGGGTCGACGCCATCCTCGCCAAGCGCCGCTGGGTCCTGGACCGCGAGGCCGGGCGCCCCGACCCGACCGAGACCGCGCCATGAGGCCGGGACTCGCCGGCTGGATCTTCGCCGGCCCCGCGCTGGTGGTGATCGCGGTGTTCTTCGGCCTGCCGGTGCTGGCCGCGCTGGCCCTGAGCCTCACCGACTTCGACCTGTACGCGCTGGCCGACCTGCGCAACCTGCGCTTCGTCGGGCTGGAGAACTACGTCGAGCTGCTGCGGTCGCCGCCGTTCTGGAAGGCGCTGGGCAACACCGTCTACTTCGTCGTGCTGGGCGTGCCGCTGTCCATCGCGCTCTCGCTCGGCGCGGCGCTGCTGCTGCATTCGCAGGTGGCGCGCTTCAAGGGCTTCTTCCGCACGGCGCTGTTCGCGCCGGTGGTGACCACGCTGGTGGCGGTCGCGGTGATCTGGCGCTACCTCTTCCACACCCGCTACGGCCTGGTGAACTACGGCCTGGGCTGGCTCGGCATCGATCCCGTGGACTGGCTCGGCGACCCGCGCTGGGCGATGCCGACCATCGTCCTCTTCGCCGTATGGAAGAACTTCGGCTACAACATGGTGATCTTCCTCGCCGGCCTGCAGGCCATCCCCGGCGATCTCTACGAGGCCGCGCGCATCGACGGCGCGGGCGCCTGGCGCCAGTTCCTGCACATCACCCTGCCGATGCTGGCGCCGGTGCTGCTGGTGGTCGGCATCATCACCATCTCCGGCTACTTCCAGCTGTTCGCCGAGCCCTACGTCATGACCCAGGGCGACCCGATGCAGAGCACGGTCAGCGTGCTGTACTTCATGTACGAGGAGGGCTTCAAGTGGTGGAACCTGGGACGCGCCTCGGCGGTGGCCTTCCTGCTGTTCCTGATCATCCTGGCCGTCACCACCGTGCTGCTGCGCAGCGCCCGCCGCCGGGGCCACGCATGAGCCGGCGCGTGGGCGAATCGCCGATGGTCTCCGCGCTGGTCAACGGCCTGCTGATCGGACTGGCCGCCATCGCGCTGGCGCCGCTGCTGTGGATGCTGTCGGTGTCCTTCATGCAGCAGGGCGAGGCGAGCGCCTTCCCGCCGCCGCTGCTGCCCGCGCGCTTCACCCTCGACAACTACCGCGAGCTGTTCGCGCGCGCGGGCATGGGCCGCTACTTCCTAAACAGCGTGCTGGTCGCCGGGGGCATCACCGTCCTGTCGCTGGCCTTCAACCTGATGGCCGGCTACGCCTTCGCCAAGCTGCGCTTCGCCGGGCGCGAACGGGTGTTCCAGACCCTGCTCGCCGCACTGGTGATCCCGGCCCAGGTGGCCATGCTTCCGCTGTTCCTGATGATGAAGGGGCTGGGCCTGGTCAACACCTACGGCGGCGTGGTCGTGCCGGCGCTGGCGACGGTGTTCGGCATCTTCCTCGTCCGCCAGTACGCGCGCTCGATCCCCGACGAACTGCTGGAGGCGGCGCGGATCGACGGCGCGGGCGAGTTCCGCATCTTCCGGCAGATCGTGCTGCCGGTGCTCAGGCCCATCGTCGTGACGCTGGCGATCTTCACCTTCATGGCGGCATGGAACGACTTCATGTGGCCGCTGATCGTGCTGACCGACCAGGAGAACTACACCCTGCCCGTCGCGCTCGCCGCGCTCTCGCGCGAGCACGTGCAGGACAGCGAGATGATGATGGCCGGCGCCGTGGTCACCGTGCTGCCCGTGCTCGCCCTCTTCCTGCTGCTGCAGCGCCACTACATCCAGGGACTGCTGCTGGGCAGCGTCAAGGGCTGAGCCGCGTGCGCCGGCGGCCCGAACAACGAGGAGACTCCGCGTGATCCATGCGCCGCACCGCGTCGTCCGCATCCTGCTTCTCCCGGCCGTGGCGGCCCTGGCGGCCTGCGGCGGACCGGCATCCACGACCGCGCCCGCCGGGAGCGGTGCGCCGGCCGTGGCGACGCCCGGGCCGGAGCGGGTGATCGACGACTTCGAGGGCCTCGGCCCCTGGGAGGTCGCCGTCTCGGACCAGGTCGTCGCCCGCCTGCGCGCGGTGGACGGCGCCGAAGGCCGTGCGGCCTGCCTCGACTTCGACTTCAACGGCGTGTCCGGCCACGCCGCGATGCGGCGCAGGCTGCCGATCGCCTATCCCGACGAGTACGCCTTCTCGTTCCGCCTGCGCGGCGACGCGCCGGTGAACGCGCTGCAGTTCAAGCTGCTCGACGACAGCGGCGACAACGTGTGGTGGGTGAACCGCCCGGACACCCGGTTTCCGCAGGAATGGACGGAGGTGCGCTACCGCAGGCGGCACATCGACTTCGCCTGGGGCCCGCGCGAGGACCGCAGGCTGCGCGAGAGCGCCCAGGTCGAGTTCACCGTCTACGCCGGCGAGGGCGGCGCGGGCGAGGTCTGCTTCGACCGGCTCGCCCTGCAGGAACTCCCCGTCCCGCCCGCCGAACCGCCCGTGCCGGTGGCGACCGCGAGCAGCGAGCGCGCCGGCGGCGACGCCGGCCGCGCCGTCGACGGCGATCCGTCCAGCACCTGGATCAGTGCGGCCGCGGGCGCGCAGACCCTGGCACTGGACCTGGGCCATGCGCGCGAGTTCGGCGGCCTGGTACTGCACTGGGCGGCGGGTCGCCATGCCACCCGCTACGACGTGGAGGCGTCCGACGACGGGCGCGACTGGCGCAGGCTGCGCGGCGTGGTCGAGGGCAACGGCGGCACCGACTGGATCCACCTGCCGGAATCGGAGGCGCGCCACCTGCGCCTGGTCCTGCACGCCGGCCCCGGCGATGCCTATGCCCTGTCGGAGATCGAGGTGCGCGACGTCGCCTTCGGCGCCGACCGCAACGCGCTGGTGACGGCGATGGCCGAGACCCGGCCGCGCGGCCACTTCCCGCGCGGCTTCCACCGCGAGCAGAACTACTGGACCCTGGTCGGCATCGACGGCGGCCCGGAGCAGGGCCTGCTCTCCGAGGACGGGGCGGTGGAGATCGGTCGCGGCGGCGCGACCGTGGAGCCCTTCCTGCTCGACGACGCCGGAACGCTCACCACCTGGGCCGACGTCGCGCCCCGGCAGTCGCTGGCGCAGGGCTACATGCCCATCCCGAGCGTGCGCTGGCAGGCCGGGGACCTCGCCCTCACCACCACCGCCTTCGCCGACGGCGACCGCGACGCCTCGCGGATGCTGGTGCGCTACACGCTGGAGAACACCGGCGCCACGCCACGGGCGACCACGCTCGCGCTCGCGGTGCGCCCGCTGCAGGTGAACGGCCCGGTGCAGTTCCTCACCACGCCGGGCGGGGTCAGCCCGATCCGCGCCCTGGCCTGGGACGGCGAGCACGTCCGCATCGACGGCGCCCCCCGCATCCGGCCGCTGGTCGCGCCGGACGGCTTCTTCGCGACGTCCTTCGATGCGGGCATGGACGTGGAGCGCCTGTCGCAGCGCCCGCACCCCGATGCGCAGGCGGTCGAGGACGAGGCCGGCCTCGCGTCGGGCGCCCTGCTCTACCGCGTCGCGCTCGCGCCGGGCGAACGCCGCACGATCGCGCTCGACGTCCCGCTCTCGGGCACGCCCGCGCCGCTGCCGGCGGGCGCGCTGGACGCCGTGCTCGACGCCGTCCAGCGACGCGTCGAGGCCGGGTGGCACGAGAAGCTCGACCGCGTCGCCATCCGCGTTCCCGAGCGCGCGCGGGTGCTGTCCGACACCGTGCGCACCGCGCTGGCGCACATCCTGATCAACCGCGACGGGCCGATGATCCGGCCCGGCACGCGCTCCTACGCACGCGCCTGGATCCGCGACGGCACGATGACCTCCGAGGGCCTCATGCGCATGGGCCACGTCGAGGTCGCGCGGGCCTTCCTGGAGTGGTACGCGCCCTACCAGTTCGACAGCGGCAAGGTCCCCTGCTGCGTGGACGTGCGCGGTTCCGACCCGGTGCCCGAGAACGACAGCCACGGTCAGCTCGTGCACCTGATCGCCGAGACCTGGCGCTACGGCCGCGACCGCGCCCTCGCCGAGGCGATGTGGCCGCACGCCGAGGCCGCGCTGCGCTACATGGACGCGCTGCGCCGCTCCGAGCGCACCGAGGCCAACCTCGTGCCGGAACGTCGGCCGCAGTACGGGCTGATGCCGCCCTCGATCAGCCACGAGGGCTATGCGGCGAAGCCGGCCTACTCCTACTGGGACGACTTCTGGGCGCTGAAGGGCTACAAGGACGGCGCACGGCTGGCGGAGGCGCTCGGCCGGGAGGACGCCGGCTGGATCGCCGCCTCGCGCGACGAATTCCACGCCGACCTGATGGCCTCGATCCGCGCCAGCGCCGCGCTGCACGGCATCGGCTTCATCCCCGGCGCGGCGGAACTGGGCGACTTCGACGCCACCTCCACCACCATCGCGCTCTCGCCCGGCGGCGAGCGCGCCAACCTGCCGCAGGACCTGCTGCACGGCACCTTCGAGCGCTACTGGAACGAGTTCGTCGCACGCCGCGACGTGGACCGCACGTGGGACGTCTACACGCCCTACGAGCTGCGCAACGTCGCGGCCTTCGTCCGCCTCGGCTGGACCGCGCGCGCGCACGAACTGCTCGACTTCTTCCATGCCGACCGCCGCCCCGCGGCCTGGAACCAGTGGGCCGAGGTGGTCGCCCGCGAGCCGCGCCGGCAGGTCTTCATCGGCGACATGCCGCACGGCTGGGTCGCCTCCGACTACATCCGCTCCGCGCTGGACCTGTTCGCCTACGAGCGCGAGAGCGATGCGGCGCTGGTGATCGCCGCCGGCGTGCCGGACGACTGGCTCGACGACGGCGGCGTCGCCATCGAACGCCTGCGCACGCCCTGGGGCGAATTCGGCTACGCCCTCTCCCGCGAGGCCGGCACGACCACCCTGCGCATCCCCGCCGACGCGGCCCTGCCCCCCGGCGGCATCGTCTTCCGCTGGCCCGGCGCGCAGGGGCCTGGCGCGACGCGGATCGACGGCGCACCCGCGACCTGGACCGACGACGGCGAACTGCGCATCGACCGCGTGCCCGCCGAGGTGGTGGTGCGGTAGGAAGGCCACCGCCGCGCCTGCGCGGGGCCGCACGGCGCGACGCGGCATACTCGGCACCTGCCGGCAGGTGCCGACGCCGCGACGCCACCCGCGGATCACGGCCGGCCTGCTATCCAGTCGAGGTCGTTTTCCCGGAGGAGCACATGCCCGCACGGATCGAGGACTACGCCATGCTCGGCAACTGCCGCAGCGCCGCGCTGGTGTGCAGGGACGGCTCCATCGACTGGCTGTGCCTGCCGCGCTTCGATTCCGACGCCATGTTCGCCGCCCTGCTGGGCGGGCCGGAGCACGGCCGCTGGTCCATCCGGCCCTGGGCGCCGGCGCGCAGCACCCGCAGCTACCGCGACGCCAGCCTGATCCTGGAGACGGTGTTCGAGGACGACCACGGCGCGGTCGCGCTGATCGACTTCATGGTCACCGGCAAGGGGCACGAGGAACACAGCCACCTGGTGCGCATCGTCCGCGGCCTGCGCGGACGCATGCGCCTGCACATGGCGCTGACCCTGCGCTTCAACTACGGGCGGACGATCCCCTGGATCACCCGCCAGGACGACGGCATCACCGCGATCGCCGGCCGCGAGCAGGTCGTGCTGCGCTCGCCGCAGACGCTGTGCAGCCACGACCTGGTGACCGAGAGCGAGATCGAGCTGGCCGCCGGCGAGAGCACCTGGTTCGTGCTGGGCCACGGCACCTCGCACCGCGAACGGCCCGGCGCCATCGATCCCGAACGCGCGCTCGCCGAGACCGAGCGCTTCTGGCGCGACTGGTCGCAGCGCTGCACCCCGGCCGGTCGCTGGACCGACGAGGTCCGCCGCTCGCTGGTGGTGCTGAAGGGACTGAGCTACCTGCCCACCGGTGCCATCGTCGCCGCGCCCACCACCTCGCTGCCGGAGAAGCTCGGCGGCACGCGCAACTGGGACTACCGCTACTGCTGGCTGCGCGACGCGGTGTTCACCCTGGTCGCCCTGCTCACCGCCGGCTACGTCGAGGAGGCCGCGGCCTTCAAGGAATGGACCAAGCGCGCGGTGGCCGGCTCGCCCGACCAGCTGCAGGCGCTCTACGCCGTGGGCGGCGAACGCCGCATCGACGAGTGGACCGTGGACTGGCTGCCCGGCTACGAGGGCTCCGCACCGGTGCGCATCGGCAATGCCGCGGCACGCCAGTTCCAGCTCGACATCTACGGCGAACTCGTCGGCGCCTTCTACTACGCGCAGACCCGCGGCCTGGCGCCGCCGCAGCATGCGCGCGACCTGATGCGCGCCTTCCTCAACGAACTGGAGCGGCGCTGGCGCGAGCCGGACGAGGGCATCTGGGAGATCCGCAACGCCCGGCGGCACTTCGTCCACTCCAAGGTGATGGCGTGGCTCGCCTTCGACTGCGGCGCCCGCGACGGCGTGACCGACGCCAGCCCCGCGACGCGCGCACGCTGGCGGGCGCTCGCCGAGGAGATCCGCGAGGAGGTCCTGCGCTGCGGCGTCCACCGCGACGGGTACTTCGTGCAGAGCTACGGCAGCGAGGCGCTGGATGCCTCGCTGCTGCTGATCCCGCTGGTCGGCTTCCTGCCGCCGGACGACCCGCGCGTCGCCGCCACCGCCGACGCCATCGCCGAGCGGCTGACCGTCGACGGACTGGTGCTGCGCTACGACACCGCGGACGCCGACGACGGCCTGCCCGGCGACGAGGGCACCTTCATCGCCTGCAGCTTCTGGCTGGTCGACAACTACGCCCTGCTCGGGCGCCTCGACGAGGCGCGGGCCCTGTTCGCGCGCCTGCTGGGCCTGTGCAACGACGTCGGCCTGCTCGCGGAGGAGTACGACCCGCGCGCGGACCGCATGCTCGGCAACTTCCCGCAGGGTTATTCGCACGTCGCCCTGGTGAACTCGGCCTACCGGCTGGCGGCCGCCGAGGCCGGCGCCGCGACACGCGGCGACGACCTGCATCCCTAGGCCCGCGGGCGCCGGGGCCGGACCTGGCGCCTACTCCTCCTGCGGCCCGGAGATGTGCTGCAGCTCGCTCATGCCGCCGGGCGCGAGGTCCTGCAGCAGTTCCATGAAGTTCCGGCCGACCAGGCGCTGGGCGCGACGCAGCAGGATGGGCACCGGGCTCGACGGCTCGGCGCGCGCGTAGTACTCGCAGATCTCGTCGATGCGCTTGACCACGTCGGCGGCGCTGGCGATGCGCGCGGGCGCAGCGGCGACCGCGGCGGCGCCGGCCGGCGTCGCCGCCGCGTCCGCCGTCGTGACCTCATCCCCGTCGCCTTCGCCCGCCGCGCCGCCCCGTGCGGCCCACTGCGGCTGCACGAACCTGTGCAGCTCGTGGAGGTCGCCGAGCAGCGGCTTGAGGTCCGGCGCCGCGGTGCCGATGCGGTCCATGAACAGCGCGTCGATCGCCCGCGCGTGCGCCAGCGCCTCGGCGACGGCGTTCGCGGAGCCCTCCAGCAGTTCCGGCGCGCAGTCCAGGCAGCAGGCCTCGATCTCGCTCAGCGTGGGCAGTCCCTCCTCGTCCGCACCGGCGGGCTTGATGCTGCCGTTGGCGATGCGCAGGTCGCGCAGGCTGAAGCGTCCCAGACGCGGCGACTGCACGAACGGCGTGGTGCGGAAACAGCCCAGCGGCCCGTTGAGGTCGGTCAGCGCCAGCACCGCATTCACCCGTGCGGTCGGATCGTCGTCGTCCTCCGCGTCGAGCTGCGGATGCACGTGCTCCCAGTGCTGTTCGAGCAGGCCCCGCACCAGGGCCAGGCCGTCGTTCCATCCGCCCAGGCCGCGCCGGCGCACCCAGGCGCTGCACAGGTGCGCCGCGACCCGCAGGTCGCGGGTGCGGCGGAACAGGGCCAGGGCCATGTCCTCGACCCTGGCCCAGTCCGGCTCCTCGGCGGCGATGACGCTGTCGCCCATGGCCCGCTCCGCCTTCGGCGTCGCGGCGGTCTCGAGCGCCAGGAACTCGGGGTCGTATTCCAGGTCGGTGCCGGCCGGCGCCTCGTCCCCGAGGGGAGCGAGCAGGGCCTCGATGCCGTGTTCGTTGCTCACTGGAGCCACATCCTCTGCTGTGCCGCCGCGCCCGGATGGGCGCTGGCGACGGGTTCGGACGCCGCCTGCGCCTCGACGCACTCGGGCGACGGGAAGTCGGGATCGCACTCCGGCTGCTGGTCGGCCGGCAGGCGGACGCCCGGCTGCACCACGCCGTAGGGCCGGTAGTTGGAGGCATCCGCGCCGAGGTCCACGTAGGCCACGGTGCGGTTGAGCGACGCCTGCGCGCGGCTGGAGAACACCGAGGTGGGCACGTTCACCGCATTTCCCTCGATCGGCAGCGGGGTTCCGTCGACGTGGGTCGCATAGAAGTAGGCCGGCGGGATGCCCAGCGCCTGGACCACCTGCGGTTGATGGCCGACGACGTAGATGGGCGAATCCATCGTGCCGATGCCCCCGGTCACCGCGTAGCTCCCGGTACCGTTGAGGATCGGCGCGGTTCCGGCCTGTCGCAGGCTGCCCTGCAGCGACAGGTGGAAGGCGGCCTCGCCGGCATCGACGGAATGGGCGCTGCCGTTGAGCGACGACAGGGTGAGGTCCTGCCCGTTGCTCAGGCTGAAGCCGCCGTGCGAACGGAAGTCGCCGAGAATACCGATGCGGTTGTCGACGAAGCCGTCGGCACCGCCGAGCCGCGTGGCGCCCCCGGCATGGCCGCTGAGCGTCCCGGCGCCGATCCGGCCCGCCCCACCCGCCTCGATGTCGCCATCGACCTCCAGGCGCACATCCCGGCCCTGTGCGGTCGCAGCCAGGGCGAGACCACCCTGCCCGACGTGCAGCGACAGCGGGCCGTCGGCGACGAGATCGCCGGTGACCGCCAGCGGGCCGGACGTGCGGAGCGTGAACGCGCCCGCGGTGAAGCCGCCCACCGCCGCGACGGCGTTGGCGCCCTCCAGCGAGACGACGCCGCCGGCGCGACCGGTGAGCGCATCCGCCGCGAGCGCCCCCCCCTGCTGGGCGATGTCGCCGCCCGCCTCCAGCGCCAGCCTGCCGGCGGCGATGTCGTGCGCCAGGACGATGTCGTCCTGCGCGCTGAGCGAGATCTCGGCGCCGCGCAGCGCGCCGTGCGTCGTCAGGCTGCCGGTGCCGTTGATCAGGGTCAGCGCGCCGCCACCGACGTCCAGCGCCGGCACCGTCAGCCTGCCGAGCGCGTGCAGCGAGACGTCGCCGCCGCCGCTGTCCAGCCCGAGCACGTGCAGGTCGTTGGCGTCGGCGAGGCGTACACCGTGCCCGCCGGCGCGCACGCCGCCGACGAAGTCGTTGCCGATGTCGTCCAGCACGATGTCGCCGTTGCCGGCCGCCAGCACGGTCTCGCCGCCGATGCGCAGCGCACCGCTCTGGCCGATGTCGCCGCCGTTGCTGCGCGCGTCGAGGTCGCCGCGGATGCTGCCCTGGCCCAGGTCCAGCTCGCCCTGGCTCGTCGCGGTCAAGGCACCGACGTCGAGCGTGCCGAGGGTCAATTGGTTCGCATCCCGGATCGTGGTGTCGCCACCGCGGAGATGGACGCCGCCCCGGAAGTCGTTGCCGCCGTCCGCCAACGTGATCGTGCCGGCCATGCGACTGCTGCCGCCCCCCGCCTGGCTGTCGATGCGCACGCTCCCCCCTACGCCGAGCGCTCCCGACTGCGTAACGGCACCGCCGTTCGTGGTCGCGACCAAGTCGCCCAACACACTGCCCCGACCCAGGCCGAGGTCGCCGTGGCTGGTCGCATTCAGCGCGCCCACGTCCAGCGTGCCCAACGCGAGGGCGTTGACGTCGCGGATGATCGTGTCGCCACCGATCAGGCTGACCACGCCACGGAAGTCGTTGCCTGCATCGGCGAGGGCGATGGCGTGGCCATTCGCGTCGATGGTCGTGGTGCCGCCGACGGTGAGCGCAGCGCGCTGGCTCACTGCGCCGCTGGCATCCACCGTGAGGTTGCCGGCGATGCCGCCCTGCCCGAGGTCGAGCGCGCCACCCGCAGCGACGTCGAGTGCGGCCACGTCGAGCGCGCCCAGCCTCAACCCGTTCGCATCCCGGATCGCGGTCGCGCCGCCGGCGAGGTTCACCGTGCCCGCGAAGTCGTTGCCGGCGTCGTCGAGCACGATGGCGTGGCCGTTGGCGTCGACGGTCGTGGTGCCGTCGACGGTGAGCGCACCGCTCTGCGTCACTGCGCCGCCCGCATTCGCCGTCAGGTCGCCAGCAATGTCGCCTTGGCCCAGGTTCAGCGCCCCGCCAGCGGTGGCATCCAGTGCGGTCACGTCGAGCGTGCCCAGCGTCAGCGCGTTCGCACCCCGGATCGCGGTCGCGCCGCCGGCGAGATTCACCACGCCCGCGAAGTCGTTGCCTGCGTCGGCAAGCGCGATGGCATGGCCGTTGGCATCGACGCGCGTCGTGCCGCCGACGGTGAGCGCGCCCACCTGGCTGACTGCCCCGCCCGCGTTCGCCGCCAGGTCGCCGGCAATGGCGCCCTGCCCCAGGTCCAGCGCGCCGCCGCTCACCGCATCCAGCGCGGCCACGTCGAGCGTGCCAAACCTCAGCGCGTTCGCGTCGCGGATCGCGACGGTGCCGCCGGCCAGGCTCACCGTACCGCCGAAGTCGTTGTCGATGTCGTCGAGCACGATGGTGTGGCCGTTGGCGTCGATGCGCGTGGTGCCGCCGACGGTGAGCGCGCCAGCTTGGCTTACTGCCCCGCCCGCGTTCGCCGTCAGGTCTCCGGCAATATCGCCCTGCCCCAGGTCCAGCGCGCCGGCAGCGGTCGCATCCAGTGCGGCCACGTCGAGCGCGCCCAGCGTCAGCGCGTTCGCATCCCGGATCGCGGTCGCGCCGCCGGCGAGATTCACCACGCCCGCGAAGTCGTTGCCGGCATCGGCAAGCGCGATGGCATGGCCGTTGGCGTCGATGCGCGTGGTGCCGCCGACGGCGAGCGCGCCGCTCTGGCTCACTGCCCCGCCCGCGTTCGCGATCAGACCTCCGGCAATGTCGCCCTGCCCCAGGTCCAGCGCAGCGGCAGCGGTGGCATCGAGTGCGGCCACGTCGAGCATGCCCAGCCTCAGCGCGTTCGCGTCGCGGATCGCGGCTGCGCCGCCGGCGAGGTTCACCACGCCCGCGAAGTCGTTGCCGGCGTCGTCGAGCACGATGGCGTGGCCGTTCGCGTCGATGGTCGTCATGCCGCCAACGGCGAGCGCACCGGTCTGGCTCACTGCGCCGCCCGCGTTCGCCGTGAGGTTGCCGGCGATATCGCCCTGCCCCAGGTCCAGCGTGGCACCGCTCGCCGCATCCAGCGCCGTGACGTCGAGCGTACCCAGCGTCAGCGCATTGGCATCGCGGATCGTGACGGTGCCGCCGGTCAGGCTCACCGCGCCACCGAAGTCGTTGCCGGCGTGGGTGAGGTCGATGGTCGCCCTGCCGGCGTCGAGGGCGCTGGTGCCGTCCACGGTCAGCGCACCCGACTGGGTGATCGCGTTCCCGCCGCTTGCGGCGACGAGGTCGCCGCCGATGCGGCCCTGGCCGAGGTTCAGGGCGCCGCCGCTGCTGGCGGTCAGGCCGGCCACGTCGAGCGTTCCGAGCGTCAGTCCGCCGGAATCGTGGATCGCTGCGACGCCGCCGGTCAGGGTGACCACGTCGCCAAAGGCGTTGCCGGCGTCGGCAAGCGCGATGTCGCCGCTGCCGGCGTCGATCCCTGCGGTCCCGCCGACCGACAGCGCGCCGCTCTGCCCCACGTTTCCACCGTTGCTGGTGGCGGTGAGGCTGCCGTCGATCCGGCC
>NZ_JBHSGG010000022.1:0-100834 GCF_042654365.1 Coralloluteibacterium thermophilum | reverse complement strand
GGCGACATCAGCTTCCTCCCCCAGTCAGAGGGGAACAACCTCTTGAAACCTCACAGCTAGGCCGGCGTGGCAAGGACCTGGGCGGCCACCGAGACGAAATGGCAGACGCTGCCCGCGAGCACGAACACGTGCCAGATCGCGTGCGCGAACGGCAGCGACTCGCGGTGGTAGAAGACGGTGCCGAGCGTATAGAACACGCCGCCGGCCAGCAGCCAGCCGAAGGTCCATGCGTCGATGGCGCGCAGCAACGGCACGATGGCGACGATCACCAGCCAGCCCATGGCGACGTAGATGGCGGTGGACAGCACCTTGAAGCGGCCGGTGAAGAACAGCTTGAAGACGCAGCCCGCGAGCGCCAGCGTCCAGATCGCCGCGAACAGGCCCCAGCCCCAGGCGCCGCGCAGGCCGACCAGGGTGAAGGGGGTATAGGTGCCCGCGATGAGCAGGTAGATCGCGCAGTGGTCGAAGACCTTGAGCCGTGCCTTGGCGCGCGCGAAGGGGATGGCGTGGTAGAGCGTGGACGCGGTGTAGAGCAGCAGGAGCGCGGTGCCGAACACGATGGCGCCGGCGAGCTGCCAGCCGTCGCCGTAGATGGCCGCGAGCGTGATCAGCACCGCGCCGCCGGCCAGGCTGGCGACCACGCCGAGGCCGTGGGTCAGGGCGCTCGCGATCTCTTCGCGGACGGGAGCCTCGTGCTGGACGCGCATCATGGTTCCGGATTGTGTTGCAGCGGTGCGGCCACCGCAAACGCCGCGCCGCGGAGGATCACGGCGCCGGCGGCAGCTCGGTGCGCAGGGGCGCGGGCGAGACGCCCGCGGCGGGGCAGGCGTCGACCTCGCCCGGCCTGCAGGCGGGCGCAGGGGCGGTGCGCGCGGGCGGCATGGCCGCGTTCGCCGGTTCCGACGGCGCGGTGTCCGCCTGCACGACCGAGATCAGGAGCAGGGCGAGCGCGAGGGTGGCGGCGCTCACGGATACGATGACGTTGCGCATCTCACGGCCTCCAGCCGGGCACCGATGCCCGGGTGCCCGGAGCATCGGGACCGCCGTGTGCAGGAGCGATGAAAAACGTCAGTGTCCGGCCAGCGCCTGGGCGTGCTCGCGGGTGGCCGCGAACTCGAAGTCCGGCCACCGCTCCTGGGTCAGCTGCAGGTTGACCCGCGAGGGGGCCAGGTAGACGAGCTCGCCGGCCGCATCCAGCGCCAGGTTCATCGCGTTCTTCTCGCGGAACTCCTCGCGCTTCTTCTCGCTGCCGCCGCGCACCCAGCGCGCGGTGGCCACCTGCACCGGCTCGAAGCTCGCGTCCACGCCGTATTCGTCGCGCAGGCGGTAGGCGACCACGTCGAACTGCAGCACGCCCACCGCGCCGAGGATCAGGTCGTTCGACATCAGCGGACGGAAGAATTGCGTGGCGCCTTCCTCGGAGAGCTGGGCGAGGCCCTTCTGCAGTTGCTTGAGCTTGAGCGGGTCGCGCAGCCGCGCGCGGCGGAACAGTTCCGGCGCGAAGTTGGGGATGCCGGTGAAGGCCAGCGCCTCGCCCGCGGTGAAGGTGTCGCCGATGGAGATCGTGCCGTGGTTGTGCAGGCCGATGACGTCGCCCGGCCAGGCGGTATCGGCGATCTCGCGGTCCGAGGCCATGAAGGTCAGCGCGTTGGCGAGCTTGACCTCCTTGCCCGAGCGCACGTGGAAGGCCTTCATGCCGGCGCTGTAGTGCCCCGAGCAGATCCGCATGAAGGCCACGCGGTCGCGGTGCTGCGGGTCCATGTTGGCCTGGATCTTGAACACGAAGCCGCTGAAGGTCTCCTCCCGGGGCGACACCGTGCGGGTGGTGGTGGCGTGCTCCTTGGGCGCGGGGGCGTGCTCGACGAAGAAGTCGAGCAGGGGCTGCACGCCGAAGTTGTTGACCGCCGAGCCGAAGAACACCGGCGTCTGCCGGCCGGCGAGGTAGGCGTCCTTGTCGAAGGGATGGCTGGCGCCCTGGACCAGCTCCAGCTCGTCGCGCAGCTCGGCCAGCATCTGCGCGCCGATGCGCGCCTCCAGGCCGGGGTCGTCCAGCGACGGGAAGATGGTCGAGTCCTGGCGGGTGAAGTTGCGGCCCTGCTCGTACAGGTGCACCTCGCCGCTGACGAGGTGGACCACGCCCTTGAGGCGCTGGCCCATGCCGATCGGCCAGGTGATCGGCGCGCACTGGATGCCGAGCACCGACTCGACCTCGTCGAGCAGTTCGATCGGCTCGCGGCCCTCGCGGTCGAGCTTGTTGACGAAGCTCATGATCGGCGTGTCGCGCAGGCGGCACACCTCCATCAGCTTGATGGTGCGCTCCTCCACGCCCTTGGCCACGTCGATGACCATCAGCGCCGAATCCACCGCCGTCAGCACGCGGTAGGTGTCCTCGCCGAAGTCGGCGTGGCCCGGGGTGTCGAGCAGGTTGACGATGCGGCCCTCGTAGGGGAACTGCATCACCGAGCTGGTGACCGAGATGCCGCGCTCCTTCTCCAGCGCCATCCAGTCGGAGGTGGCATGCCGCGCGGCCTTGCGCCCCTTGACCGAGCCGGCCATCTGGATCGCCCCGCCGAACAGCAGCAGCTTCTCGGTCAGCGTGGTCTTGCCGGCGTCCGGGTGCGAGATGATCGCGAAGGTGCGGCGGCGCGCGGCTTCAGTGCTGTGGTCGGGCATGGCGATGCCGCCGGGGGGCGGCGGGGATGTCGGAGGGGAAGCGGGCGATTATAGCCGGTGGGGTGGCCCGGGATGGGGCAAGGGCGGAGCGCGGAGAACGGGCGAGGCAGGGAGCGGGCCGGCTGTCCTAGGGGGCACCCCAGCTAGGGCGTGTCCCGGCTGGTACGGGTCGTTGGGCGGGAGTTCACTTCCGTCACCACCGAAGGCCGACGAGCCAGGGGACGACCATGAACATCACCGACGCCCGCATCTCCATCGACATCCGCGTCAACTACGACGCCCCGCAGCGCGCCGAGGGTCCGACCACCGCGCGTACCCCGGACGGCAACGTCCGCTTCGAGAACGACAACTACAAGATCGACGTGACCGACGACGGCACCGTGCACGTGTTCAACAAGAACACCGGCGAGGACTATCGCGTCTGGGGCGATCCGCACGTCGCGGTCGACGGCAAGCAGGCCTTCGACTTCTATGGCGACACGACCTTCATGCTCGACGACGGCACCAAGGTCACCATCCAGACCAAGCCGCACCCGAGCAACGGCACCACCTACGCGTCGCGCGTGACCATCACCGACGGTGCGAGCGGGCAGAGCACGCAGATCTCCGGCGTCGATCCCTTCGTGCGCGGCGATCTGGAGTTCACCGAGTACAAGCTGCTCGGCGGCCTGGTCGATGCGATGGTGGACGACGGCAACGTGATCTACGAGAACCCGTTCGGCGCGGGTTTCATCGGCATCGACGCCAACGGCAGGATGTCGGTCGTCGACCAGGCCTTCATCAATGGCACCGACCACATCCTGACCGGGAAGCAGGTCGGAAGCACCATCCCCGAGGGCCTGCAGGGCGCCCTGCAGCCGTTCGCGAACATGATCTCGCTGTTCTCGGGCCTGATCGGGATCGCCTTCGCCGGCGCCCTCGCAGACAGCGGTCGCAGCGAGCGGTCCGACCTGACCTACGGGCTGCCCCCGCAGTTCTCCTTCACCCTGAGCGCCTCGTTCGGCTACTAGGCGCGACGCCAGCCGGGCGCGGACCTGCGTGCCGCGCCCGCGCTCATTCCTCCACCACCTCGAAGCCACGCATCCGGAACGGCAGCGACACCAGCCGCAGCCCGCGGTTGACCTGCACGGCGAAGTGCAGGTGCGGGCCGGACGAGTACCCGGTGTCGCCCGACAGGCCGAGGACGCTGCCGGCGGCGACATGGTCGCCCGGCCCGACGCGGATCCCGTCGGGCGCGAGGTGCGCGTACAGCGCCATGCTGCCGTCGTCGTGCAGCACCCGCACGATGTTGGCGCGCGAGGCGAGGGCGGGGTCGAGCCCCGCTTCGTGGAAGCCGCTCTCGACCTGGACCACCCGGCCGTCGCGGGCGGCGCGCACGGGCGTGCCCGGAGGCAGGGCGAAGTCGATGGCGTAGCGCGCCTCGTCCGTCCCGTGGCTGAAGGCGCCGTGCCAGCCCTGCGCGATCCGCACCGGGCCCTCGAAGGGCCGGAGGTACTCCACGTCGACCGGCGCGGCGTCCGGGGTGCCGGGCACCGCCAGCAGGGCGAGCCGATGGCGCGCCGGGCGCCCGCCGTCCGCGGCGGCGAGGCCGGCCACCAGCCGTTCCTCCCCCGCGTGCAGCACCTGGCGGAGCGGCAGCGGCGGCAGGCTGCGCATGTTCTCCGCCTGCGCGAAGCCGAGCTCGATCTCGATCGGCCCCGCGGTGAGGTTGCGCACGTGGACGTCGAACTGCCCGTCCCGTTGCACCGTGCGCAGGCGGGCGACCGCGGGCGCGTCGGGCGCCGGCGCGAGGGCGACGCGCGTCCCGACGCCGGCGGCGGGCGACGGGCCGGGCAGGGCGGCGAGCCCCAGAGCGAGGAGGAGCGGGCGGAACGGCATCCGGGGGATTATGCGGGCCCGGCCCGTCCGGCGGTCCATGCGCCACGGTCGGCATAGACGGCGGCGTAGCGGTCGTGGGCGTGGCGGCTGATGTAGGTGCTCAGGCCGCGCCCGCCGCGCGCCAGGGCGCGCATCCGCGCGATGCGGTGGGCGCCGGCGCTCCCGTGGGTGTAGAGGTAGACCGCACCGCTGCGGAACTCGACGGCGATGCCGCGCGGGACGAGCGCATAGGCGCGCACGCCGCTGTCGCCGTGCAGTGCGCCGTAGCGGGTCATGGGCTGGCTCATGGCGCGCGCGAGCGCCAGGGCCTCGCGCATCGCCGCGGGCAGCACGGAATGGTGCCCCTCGCCCTCGATGAGCGCGAAGCGTGCGGGGACGCCGCGACCGGCGAGCAGGGCCGCGAAGGCGGCGGCGTTGTCCACCATGTGGCGTTCGCCGAGCGTCGCGGCATGCGCGTCGCCGGCCACCTCGGGGGGCTTCTCCGGCCCAGCGGCCTGCTCGCCCGCGCCCACGGTCACGAGCACGCGCGCCTGCGCGGCGGACGACCAGTCGTGCCGCTCCGCGGCGGCGAGGATGGCGGCCTCGTCCCACCAGATGGACGGGCTCGCGGCGACGTAGCGCTGCACGAGGTCCGGCCGGGCCATCAGCGCATGCAGCACGAACAGGCCGCTGAGCGAGTGGCCGACCAGCGTCTGCCGTGCGGAGTCCACGGGCAGCGTGCGGCGCAGGGTCGGGAGCAGGTCGCCGGCGAGGAGGTCGAGGAAGTCCTGCGCGGCCCCGTCGCCGTGCCACTCCCCCGGCACCGGGTGCCGTGCCGGCAGGGTGAAGTCGCGCCGGCGCAGGTCCGGATCGACGCCGCCGGGCCGGTCCCAGTCGATCCCGGCGACGACCACCGCATCGTCGCCGCGCTCGTGGATGGCCTGCTGCAGGGGCGCCCAGGTGGTCGGCGCGTCGAGCAGCCAGATCGCCGGGAAGCCGCCGTCCTCCGGCTCGCCGGGCGGCAGATGGATGCGGACGACGTAGCCGCACCCGGCTGGACTGGCGAAGTGCTGCTGCATGCGCGCCTCCGTGATGACGGCGGAGCGTGGCCGCCGCTGCGCAACGGCGGCGCAAAGACGGCATCCATCGCAACATCCGCATGAAGCGATTTGACAAACGCGGCGGAGGGGCGCAAGGTGCGCGCCACATCCATCGAGACCGGCTGAGGGACAGGCCCGAAGACGCCGGGGCAACCTCTGCGGTGGCGCAAGCCGCCGTACAAGGTGCCAATTCCTGCGGGGACGCCTCGGCGTCCACCGGAAGATGGGTCGCGCATCGACGCGTGCTCTCGCGTCGGCGTCCGACGAATCGTCCGACACCCGCGGAATGTCCCGGTGGCCCGTCCACAGCGAGGATCCGCCGATGTCCCTGCAGACCCTGACCCCCTTCGCCGAATCGCTCGGCGCGTCCCTGTTCGGCGACGATGCCGCCGATCCGCGCGGCGCGCCCCCGCCGGCCGAACGCCTCGAATTCGACGCCACCCTCGCGCTCCGCCACGGCGGCGCGCACCGCTGCACGCTGCGCGCCGAGCTGGTCGGCCCGGCGGACGCGCCGCTGGTGGTGGTGCTCGGCGGCATCTCGGCCGACCGCCACGTGTGCGCCAGCGACGCCTTCCGGGCGCCGGGCTGGTGGGATCTCCAGGTGGGCGAGGGCCGCACCATCGACACCCGGCGCCTGCGCGTGCTCTCGTTCGACTGGCTGGGCGCCGACGGAACGCTCGACCTGCCGCTCGACACGGCCGACCAGGCCGACACCCTTGCGGCGGTCCTGGACCGCCTCGGCATCGCGCGGGCGGACGCCCTGGTCGGCTGCTCCTACGGCGCGATGGTCGGCCTGCAGTTCGCCGCCCGGCACGCTGCCCGCCTGGGCTGCCTGGTCGCGCTCTCCGGCGCGCACCGGCCGCATCCCTACGCGAGCGCCTGGCGCGCCATCCAGCGCAAGATCGTGGCCCTCGGCCAGCTGCAGTGCGCGGAGGACCAGGGCCTGGCCCTGGCCCGGCAGCTCGCCATGCTGAGCTACCGCTCGCCCGAGGAGTTCGCCGAGCGTTTCGCCGCCGGGACCGTGCTCGACGGCGGCGCCGCCCGCGTCGGTGCGGAGGACTACCTCGACGCCTGCGGCGCACGCTATGCGCAGAAGTGGTCGGCCACGGCCTTCCTGCGCCTGTCCGAGTCGATCGACCTGCATCGCGTCGAGCCGGCGGCGATCCGGGTGCCGCTCAGCGTGCTCGCGGTCGAGGGCGACGTGCTGGCGCCGCCGGAGGACATCTACACCCTCGCCGAGGGCTGCGCCGCGGACTGCCGCGTGCGCGTGCTGCGGTCCAGGTACGGCCACGACGCCTTCCTCAAGGAGTACGCGCCGGTCGCCCGATTGATCGGTGACGCGCTCGAACACCTGCGCGACGAAGAAGGCGTGCCGGCATGACTCTCCGCGAGCCCGCCTGTCGTCCCGCCACCGCCGCCGTGCGCGCCGGCATCGACCGCGACGCGGCCTTCGGCGCGGTGACGCCGCCGGTCGTGCTGTCCTCCAACTTCAGCTTCGACGGCTTCGGCAACAAGCGCCGCTACGACTACACGCGCAGCGGCAACCCGACGCGCGACCTGCTCGCCGAGGCGCTGGCGGAACTGGAGGGCGGCGCGGGCGCGGTGGTCACCGCGACAGGCATGGCCGCCATCGCGCTGGCGCTGACCGCGCTGCTGTCGCCGGGCGACCGCGTGGTGGTGCCGCACGATGCCTACGGCGGAAGCTGGCGCCTGTTCGACGCGCTCGCGCGCAAGGGCCATTTCGAGCTGGTCACCTGCGACCTCACCGACCCGCGCGCGCTCGCGGCGGCGCTGGCGCGCTCGCCGCGCGTGGTGCTGGTGGAGACACCCTCCAACCCGCTGCTGCGGATCACCGACCTGCGCTTCGTGATCGCCGCTGCGCAGCGCGCGGGTGCGCTGGCCGTGGTCGACAACACCTTCCTGTCGCCGGCCCTGCAGCGGCCCATCGACTTCGGCGCCGATCTCGTCCTGCATTCGACCACCAAGTACATCAACGGGCACAGCGACGTGGTCGGCGGCGCGGCGATCGCGCGCGACGCCGCCCTGCACGCGGAACTCGCGTGGTGGGCGAACGCACTGGGCATCACCGGCTCGCCCTTCGACAGCTTCCTGACCCTGCGCGGCCTGCGCACCCTCGATGCGCGCCTGCGCGTGCACCAGGAGAACGCCGCCGCGGTCGCGGCGCTGCTCGACGGCCATCCGGCGGTGGCGCGCGTGCACTATCCGGGCCTGCCCTCCCATCCCGGCCATCTCCTGGCCCAGCGCCAGCAGCGCGGCTTCGGCGCCATGCTGAGCGTGGAGCTGCACGGCGGGGAGCCGGCGGTGCGTGCCTTCATCGACGGCCTCCGCCACTTCACGCTGGCCGAGTCCCTCGGTGGCGTCGAGAGCCTGATCGCCCATCCCGCCTCGATGACGCACGCGGCCATGAGCCCGGAGGCGCGCGCCACGGCCGGCATCGGCGACGGCCTGCTGCGCCTGTCGGTCGGCATCGAGGCGGCCGAGGACCTGCTGGCCGACATCGAGGGCGCGCTGCGGGCGGCCGAGGTCGCCGCCGGCGTCGTGCGGCGCGGGGCCGACGCATGAGCGCGCTCCGCGCGGCGGCGGTCGAGGCCGCGCCGCGGCGGCTCGCCGTGCTGGGCACCGGCGTGGTCGGCAGCGCCTTCGTCGCGCGCTACGCGCGGCTGCGCGCAGCGGGCGTCGCGCTCCCCGCGCTGTCCTGGCTGGCGAACTCGCGCCACTGCAGCAGGGTGGACCGGGCGGACGCCGCGGGCGAGGCGCTCGCCGCCGCCTGCGCATCCGGCGCACGCGGCGACGGTGCGCTGCACTGGCTCGCCCACGACGACCTCGGCGCGGGCGACGTGGTCGTGGATGCGACCGCCAGCGACGCGGTCGCGGCCCGCCACGGCCTCTGGCTGCGGCGCGGCGTGGACGTGGTGACCGCCAACAAGCTGGGGCAGGGGGCGGCGCTGGCGCGGGCGGACGAGATCCGCGCGGCGCAGGCCGTCGCCGGCGCGCGCTACGGCGACGGCGCGACCGTGGGCGCGGGCCTGCCGCTCTTGTCGAGCCTGCGCGCGCTCGTGGCGGGCGGCGACCGCATCCACGCCGTCGAGGGCATCCTCTCGGGCTCGCTGGCGTGGCTGTTCAACGGCTACGACGGCAGCCGGCCGTTCTCGGAGCGGCTGCGGCTCGCGCGGGAGCAGGGCTACACCGAGCCCGATCCGCGGGTCGACCTGTCCGGCGAGGACGTGCGCCGCAAGCTGCTGATCCTGGCGCGTGCGGCCGGTTGGGCGCTGGAGGCCGATGCGGTGTCGGTCGCCTCGCTGCTGCCGCGCGCGCTGGCGCAGGCGGCGGTGGCGCGGGACGGCGACTGGCGCGAACTGGATGCGCCACTGGCCGACCGGCTGGCCGAGGCGCGCGCGGCCGGCGGCAGCCTGCAGGTGGTCGGGCGCCTGGACCACGATGGCGCCAGCGTCGCACTACGGGTCCTGCCGGCGGGGCATGCGCTCGCGGGCGGTCGAGGGACCGACAACCGCGTGGCGATCTGGTCGGACCGCTACAGCGCGCAGCCGCTGGTGATCCAGGGTCCCGGCGCGGGCGCCGAGGTCACCGCCGCCGCCCTGCTGGACGACGTGCTCGCGCTGCACCGCGCCTGACGCGGGGATCGCGCCTCGCCGCCCGCGACCCGTCCTTTCACCCACTCCTCGCGCGGGGCGAACACGTCTCCTTGGCACCGCCGTCCGCACCATCGGCGATCCTGTTCGGCGGTGCGGAGACGGCCCATGCACGACACACCCATAGACCTTCCGGTGGTGGTGATCACCGGCGCATCGAGCGGCATCGGGCGCGCGACCGCGCTGCAGTTCGCGAAGCGGGGCGCGCGCCTGGTGCTGGCGGCGCGCGACGCCGAGGCGCTGGAAACGCTGGTGCACCTCTGCGACACCTACGGGACCCGCGCGCTCGCCGTGCCCACCGACGTGACCGACGCGGAGGCGGTCGCCCGGCTGGCGCATGCGGCGGTCGAGTTCGGCGGTGCCATCGATGTCTGGGTCAACAACGCGGGCGTGGGCGCCGTGGGCGCCTTCGACGAGGTGCCCCTGGCCGCCCACGAGCAGGTGATCGACACCGACCTGCTCGGCTACGTGCGCGGGGCGCACGCGGTGCTGCCGCACTTCCGCGCCCAGGGGCGGGGCGTGCTGATCAACGTGCTCTCGCTCGGCAGCTGGGTGGGGCAGCCCTTCGCCGCGTCGTACAGCGCGGCCAAGTTCGGGCTGCGCGGCTTCAGCGAGGCGCTGCGCGGCGAACTCGCCGACGCGCCGGGCATCCACGTCTGCGACATCTATCCCAGCTTCGTCGACACCCCGGCGTTCGGGACGGGCGCCAACTACAGCGGGCACAAGGTCTCCGCGCCGACCCGCGGGATCGACCCGCGGCGCGTCGCGGAGGCCATCGTCCGGACCAGCCGGCGCCCGCGGCCGGTGACGCCGGTGGGCGTGATGACCCACGTCGCCCGGATGGCGAACGCGCTGGTGCCGGGCTTCACGCTGCTCTCGGGCCGCATCACCCGGCGCGCGCTGGAGCGGCAGCCGATGGCGGAGCCGACCGACGGCAACCTGTTCGAGTCCGCCGGCGGCCTGCGCCAGATCGACGGTGGCAACCGGCGTGGCGGCAACGGCGGGCAGGGCATGGCGATCGCGCTCGGGGTCGTCGGTGTCGCTGCGGTGGCGGGGCTGGTGTGGTGGTCGCGGCATCGGGCCGCATCGAAATCCCATCCGCGGATCCCGCACCTGGGGCGCGCCGATCTCGACCGCGCGGTGCACGCCCTGGCGGGTACGCGCGTGGTGCGGGAGGTGCGCCAGCGGCTCGCACCCGAGCCGCGCTGGAAGCGCGAGCTGCACGCGCTGCAGGCGCGCCTGCCGCTGATCGGACGCTAGAGCGTGTTGTGCCCTTCGAGATGAGATGCGGAGGGAAGCGGCCTGGGGCACGCCGAGACGGCGTTGCGCGCCTTGCCCAAGCGGCCGGCCTGCGCTGCGGCGCGCGCCTTGTCCCGGTGCACCCCAGGCCGCTTCGCACTCACCTCAAAGGGCGCAATACGCTCTGGACCCTGCGCGCGCTCAGGCCGTGCCCGGGGCGGGCACGCCGCCGTCGTCGGCGGCGCGCTCCAGGGTGGCCAGGCAGTGCGCCGCCTTGCGCGCCTGGTCGAGGATGCGGCGGAGGAAGCTCGCGCGGTCGAGGATCCGGACCAGGGTCGCCGGGCCCAGCTCGCCGCGGCCGCCCGCGCGCAGCAGCGTGGCCTTGATCTCCTGGTAGGCGGCCTCGAAGCCCGCGCTGGCGGCGTCGAGCGCGGCGAGGTCGAGCGTGCCGCTGCGCGGTTGGCTGGCGTCCAGCACCGCCTGTCCGTCGCGATGGAGCCGGTCCACCAGCGCCTGCTGGTCGGGCGGAAGATCCGCCGCGAGCCGCGTGCGGCCGAGTTCCTCCGCGCGTTCGGCCATGCCGCGGTAGTACTGGGCCACCCGCACCGCGTTCGGCAGCGCTGCGTCCACCACCGCGTCGCCGCCGCCCGGCACGCTGCCCGCATAGCCGATGACGGCTTCGGCGAGGCGGTCGAGGACGGCCTGTTCCGCCGCGAGGCGCGCGTCGTCGGCCTCGTTGCTGAGGGCGCTGCGCGCCATGCGGTGGGCGATGACGGCGAGCCGGCGCAGTTCCATGTCGAGCGCGTCGAGGGCGAGGCGGGGCGTGCCCAGGACGTGGCGGTCGAGATGGCGGGGCTGTCCCTCGTCCGCCTCGCCGCGGGCGAAGCGCCCGCCGAGCCAGGCGACGAGGCGGTCGGTGAAGGGCCAGATCAGCGCCAGTCCCAGCAGCGCGCTGAGGGTGTGGAAGATCGCCAGCACCGTCGCCGGCTGCGTCTCCAGGCCGAGGTGGGCGGCGGTCCAGCGCGACGCCTCCAGCAGCAGGGGCAGCATGGGCAGCGCCGCGGCCGCGGTCAGCAGGCTGAAGGCGACGTGCGCGGCGGCCGCCCGGCGTGCGTCGGGCGTCGCGCCGATGACGGCGAACAGCGCGGTCGAGGTCGTGCCGACCTTGGCACCGACCACCATCGCCGCGGCCGCGGTCAGCGGCACGAGCCCACCGGCGGCTGCGGTCAGGGTGACCGCGAGGGTCGCGCTGGACGATTGCATCAGCACCGTGAGCACGCCGCCCACCGCCGCGAACAGCAGGATGCCCCAGAGGCCCCTGGTGGGCAGGGCGTCCAGCCCGACCTCGGTCCCGATGCCGGCGAAGCTGCCCTTGAGCGCATCCAGCCCGAGGAAGAAGATGCCGAAGCCGACCAGCGCCTGGCCCAGGGCCGCGCGGCGGCCGCCGCCGAGGATCCAGAGGCCCATGCCGAGCGCCACTGCCGGCATCGCGAGGACCTGCAGGTCCACGTTGAAGCCGACCAGGGCCACGATCCACGAGGTGAGGGTGGTGCCGACGTTGGCGCCGAACACCACGCCCACCGCCTGCGCAAGGTTCATCAGCCCCGCGTTGACGAAGCCGATGGTGGCGAAGATCACCGCGCTGGAGGACTGCACGAGCGCGGTGATCAGCACGCCCGAGGCCACGCCGCGCGCACGGCTGGCGGTGGCCGCGCTGAGCAGGCCGCGCAGGGCCGGGCCGGCGGCGACCTTGAGGCCATCGCTCATCAGGCGCATGCCCAGCAGGAACAGGCCGACGCCGCCGGCGAAGTGGAGCAGGGCGTCCGGGCTCATCGGGATGCAGCGCAGGCCGGAGGCACGGAGGCCGGTGACGTGCCGGATCGGTCCGGCGCCGCAGGGCCGATCCGGCCGGTGTCCGGCGTTCGTGGCGGGGGCGCGACAGGGCGCGCGCGTTCCTGCACCGGGAGGAAGGGCACGTGCGTCGGAAGCCCCTGGCTCAGCCCGCGCCGCCGTGCGCGGCCGCGGCCGGCGCCCGTGCCGGCGCGCGCACGAGGTGCTCCCTGAGCCGTTCCTGCAACTGCTCGTAGGTGTAGGGCTTGTCGAGCACCGGATAGGCCAGCGCGCCGTCCTGCTGGGCGGCGCTGTGGCCGGTGGTGAGCAGGATGGGGACCTCCGGCAGGCGCCGGCGCACGTGGTTGGCGAGCTCGACCCCGTTGATGCCGCCGGGCATGACGATGTCGCTGAACACCAGGTCGACGTGCGGCGTGTGGCGGAGCAGTTGCAGCGCTTCCGCGCCGCTGCGCGCGAGCAGGACCTCGTAGTCCATCATTTCCAGCATGTCGCAAGCGACCTGCGCCAGCGCCGGGTCGTCCTCGACCACCAGGATGCGCGGATTGACCGCCTCCACCGCTTCGCTGCACGGCAGGAAGAGGGTCACCGTGGTCCCCTCACCGGTGCGCGAGGCGATCTGCACGCCGCCGCCGGACTCCCGGGTGAAGCCGTACACCTGGCTCAGTCCGAGGCCGGTGCCGCGGCCGAACTGCTTCGTGGTGAAGAAGGGCTCGAAGATGCGGTCCTCCAGCTCGGGAGGAATGCCGCAGCCCGTGTCGCTCACGCTCAGGGCGAGGAAGGAGCCGCGCAGGCCGTCCACCTCGCCGTCGAGTACGCGGACCGCGGCGCCGAGGTGGATCTCGCCGTCGTCCTGGATGGCGTCGCGCGCGTTGACCGCGAGGTTGAGCAGCGCCAGCTCCAGCTGGTTCAGGTCGACCTCGATCGCGGGCAGGTCGTGCGGGATGCTGCTGCTCAGGGCGATCCCCGGCCGCAGCGACTGCCTGACGAGCTGGAGCGTCTTCTGCAGCGCGTCGGCCGGCGCGATCCTGCGCACCTGCAGGGGCTGCCTGCGCGCGAAGGTGAGCAGTTGGCGGGTGATGCCGGTGCCGGTGTCGGCCGCCTGCGCGATCACCTCGAGCTGGCGCCGCACCCGCGGGTCCGGGTCCAGCCGCATGGCGAGGTCGGCGGCACCGCGCACCACGGTCAGCAGGTTGTTGAAGTCGTGCGCGATGTTGCCCGTGAGCTGGCCGATGGCCTCCAGCTTCTGGGCCTGCAGGAGCTGCTCCCGCGCCTCCTCGAGCCGTTGCTGCGTGTCCCGGCGTTCGGTGATGTCGCGGGTGACCTTGGCGAAGCCCAGGTGCTCGCCGTCCGGCCCGCGGATGACCTCGACCACCGCGTGCGCCCAGAAGCGGCTGCCGTCCTTGCGGATGCGCCAGCCCTCCGACTCGAAGCGGCCTTCCGCGAGGCAGGTGGCCAGCGCCCTGGCGGGCAGGTCGGCCGCCCGGTCCTCCGGGGTGAAGAAGCGCGAGAAGTGGCTGCCGATCACCTCGTCGCTGGAATAGCCCTTGATCCGCTCGGCGCCGCTGTTCCAGCTGTTGATGCGGCCGGCCGGGTCGAGCATGTAGATCGCGTAGTCGGACACGCCCTGGACGAGCAGCCGGAAGTTGCGCTCGCTCGCGGCCAGCGCCTCCTGCAGCGCGTGCTGCTCGGTCATGTCGCGGGTGATCTTGGCGAGGCCGATCAGCCGGCCCTGCTCGTCGTGCACGACGTCGAGGGCGGTCAGCGCCCAGAAGCGCTCGCCGTCCTTGCGCAGGCGCCAGCCCTCGGAGTGGAAGCGACCCTCGCGGATCGCGGTGGCGATGGCCGTCTCCGGCTTGCCGGCGGCGCGGTCCTCCTCGGTGAAGAAGCACGAGAAATGCCGGCCCAGCACCTCGTCGCGGTGATAGCCCTTGATCCGCGCCGCACCCGCGTTCCAGCTGATGATGCGACCGTCGCGGTCGAGCATGTAGATCGCGTAGTCCACCACCGCCTCGACCAGAGCCTTGTAGCTCTCGGTCGAGACAGGGGTCGCGCGCTCGTGGCTTGTCGGCATGGTGCTCACTTCGCAGGTACGGCTCGCCCCGCGTCGCGGGACCGGCGGTGCCGGACGCCGGGGACGGCCGGGGAGTGTGCCGCATTCGCCGGGATCGTGCCGCACCTGCGGGTGCAGGCGGCGCGTACTCCGCGCGTGAGCCTGTTGCCGGTCCAGTCCTGGCGGGGCGGGAACCGGGCACCGCCGGCGTCGTCGGGCATCGGTCCCCAACGGCCGGGGCAGGGCGGCGTGCGCATCCGGCGCCGGATCGTCGACCGCGGACGCGGCCGTGCCGGCCTCGCGCCCGGACCTGGTTCCAGCAGCAGTTCGGGCGCCTGATGCCCTTCCGGGACGCCATCGTGGCGGCGCGCCTCGCCTCTTCGGGTGTCGCGGCGGGTCGTCAGGCGATCCGTGCAGAAGGTTCGCGCCGGTCGTCCACCAGGCGCCGGCGGGGCAGCTTTCCGGCGTCGGGCTTCGCTCCCGGATGGATCAGGGCATGCGCGCGGCGTAGGCGCGGTGCATGGTCTCGCAGGCTGCCCGGAAGTCGCCCACCGGTTCGTCGCGCAGGCGCCGACCCAGGAGGTCGAGGTGCGCGTGCCAGCCGCCGGCGACGCTGTGCAGGGCATCGTTCCCGGGCAGGCGCGTGTGGGTCACCGTCAGCAGGACGTCGTCGCCGCGGCGCTCCAGATCGAAACGGACCTCGGAGGGGTCGCCGTGGTTCTCGGCCCAGGTGTAGCCCAGCAGGTGCGGCGGCTCGCAGAGGGTGATGCGGCCGGCGTTGCGATGGCCGCCGCGCATGTCCGCGGGGCGCGCGGGCGGCGTGGCCGGGGGTTCCGAGAGTTCCTCGTGGCGGAACACCAGCTCCACCGGCGCACCGGCCTCCAGCACCATCTCGCCGGCCGCCAGCCAGAGGCGGCGCTTGTCGCTGTCCACCAGGTAGTCCCAGACCCGCTCGATGGGCCCTGGCAGGAGGCGCTGGATGCGCACGCTGTCGGCGGCGGTCCGGACCGCGTGGTGGTCGAAGGAGATGCTCATGTCGATGCTCCAGGTGGTGGGCGGTGGGTGTGGCCATGCGCGAGGCCATGCGCGAGGCGCCACGCAGAAGGAATGCCGCGCGGTGGGCTCACCCGCGGCGGCGTGGCGGCGGGGGCTTCGCAGCGGCGGCGTCCTCGGCTTCGAGGAGCGCGGCGAGCGCGTCGAGGCTGCGCGACCACATCCGTTCGTAGTGACGCATCCACTCCACGCCGCCGTGCAGCGGGCGCGCATCCAGGCGTACCCGGTGGGTCCGGCCCTGCACCGCGCGCGTCACCAGTCCGGCGGCTTCCAGGACCTTGATGTGCTTCGAGGCGGCCGCCAGGCTCATGTCCAGCGGCGCGGCGAGTTCGCCGACGCTGCATTCGCCCTCGGTCGCGAGACGCTCGAGCATGCCGCGGCGGGTGGGGTCGGACAGCGCGCCGAACAGCGCGTCGAGATCGGTGGAGAGTGGCGTTGATTCAACCATGTGGTTGAATATCCGTGCCCGCGTCCTGATTGTCAACCTCGAAGTTGAATGTTGGGCGCGGGTCCGCCTCCCGCCTCGGCTCCGTCGCGCGGAACATGACCCGGGGCGCGTGGCAGGGCACCCTATGCGGATGGACCCGGGACAGGAGTGGAGGCGGATGACAGGCAGGAGGGTGGCGCTGGCCGTGCTGGTGCTGGGACTGGCGGGATGCGGCGACGAGGGCAGGCAGCCCGCGGGCCATCTCGTTCCGCCGCCGCAGGGCCGCGTCGCGGTGGAGGCCGATCCCGGCGTGCGCCGGTTCCGCGCGATCGAGTTCGGCTTCGAGCTGGCCTATCCGCCCGAGGTGACCTTCACCCGCAGCTTCCAGCGCAGCCACCTCGGCGCGGGCGGGTGGAAGGCGTTCGCGCCGACCAACAGCCGCGGCGAACCGGTCGCGGCCCTGGTGCTGCCCGGGTCCAACGCACTCGCGGCCGGTGAGCTGCGCGTCGGCGTGAGCACCCAGGCGGCGGACGTGGCGGCCTGCCTGGAACTGCCGCCGAGCGCCGTGCCGGGCACCCGTGGCGAGGAGGAGATCGACGGCGTGCCCTTCGTGCGCTTCGATGCCCACGGCACGGCGCGCAACAGCCGCATGTTCGTGCGCGGCTTCCGCGCGGTCCGCAACCGCCAGTGCTACGCCATCGACCTGATCGTGACCGGGACCGACGCGGACCCGGCCACCCTGCCGCAGGAGCCGCCCTTCAGTCGCGAGGAGGCCCTGGTGCGGGTCTCGGCGCTGCTGGACGGCTTCGGCTTCATCCGGCGATAGCGCGCGGCTCACCTCGCAGAGACCGCCGGCGGCGGAGCATGGGCGTCTTCCACCACGATCAGGAGGACCCCATGACGCTCTCGGGCAGGATCGCCATCGTCACCGGCGGCGACTCGGGAATGGGCCAGGCCATGGCCATCGCCTTCGCCGAGGCCGGCGCCGATGTCGCCTTCACCTTCCACAGCGACCGCGAGGGCGGCGAGCACACGCGCGAGCGCATCGAGGCCGCCGGACGCCGCGCACTGATGCGCCAGGTCGACGTCTGCGACGAACACGAGGTCGATGCCTTCTTCGAGGCGGTGGACGCCGAGCTGGGCACGCCGGACATCCTGGTCAACAACGCCGGCATCGGCGCCGGCGGCATCCCGGTGGCCGAACTCTCGACCGAGGACTTCGACCGCGTCGTGCGCACCGACCTCTACGGCCCGTTCTTCTGCAGCCGCGCCTTCATGCGCCGCCGGATCGCCGCGGGCGGACGCGGGCGGCTGCTCAACATCACCTCGGTGCACGACTCCATCCCGAGCCCCGGCTCGGCCGCCTACGGCGCCGCGAAAGGAGGCCTGCTGACCTTCACCCGCAGCCTGTCGCTGGAGGCGGCGTCGTACCGGATCAACGTCAACGCCATCGCGCCGGGCCTCATCGCCACGCCGATGACGCAGGAGCGCCTGGACGATCCCGAGACGCGCGAGAAGGAACTGCCGAACATCCCGTGGAAGCGCCCGGGCCGTCCCGAGGAGGTCGCGCGGCTGGCGGTCTACCTCGTCTCCGACGATGCGGACTACATCACCGGGCAGAACTTCGTCATCGACGGCGGCCTGGAGATGAACTGGGGGCAGGGGGCCTGAAGCAGGAGTGAGGGAGGAGGAGTGGGAAACGAGGTGGCGCCGGATCCGCGACCTCCATCCCTTTCATTTGCTCCTCCCGGGGTCACTCCTCGACGAGGTCGAGCCACACCAGGTGGTGGTCGCTCGCCAGCGTCCAGGCGTGCTCGGGAGCCTCGGGCAGGGGCCAGAACACGCCGCTGTCGACGACGCGGAAGCCGACGGAGGGCAGCACGTAGTCGATGCGCAGGTTGCCGGTGCGGGGACCGAAGTTGCCGGTGTCGTGGGCGGGGTCGCCGCGGTGCTGCAGGTTGGCGCCGCCGTCGCGTGCGGCCGCCGCCACCGCGCCCTCGCTGCGCGGCGCGGGATGGTCCAGCACGCGCGGATGCGTCAGCAACTGGTGGATCGCGGCGTCGCGGCTGTCGCCGTCGACGGGATCGGCGTTGTAGTCGCCGAGGATCACGAAGCGCGCATCGGCAGCGAGCCCGCCGCGCACGCCGGCGTCGTCCACCATCCAGCCGTCGGTACCGGCGGAGATGTAGTCGGCCCAGAGTCGGATCTCGTCGTGGTTGCGCGCGCCGTTGCGGTCCTCGGGACCGTCGAAGACCGGCGGCGTCGGGTGCGCCGCGAGCACGTGCACGCGGCCCTGCGGCGTGTCCACCGGAACGTCCCAGTGCGACTTGGAGGACAGGCGCAGGCGGTTCCAGACCTGCTCGGGATACCAGGGCGCGCCGGTGGCCGGATCGACCGGCGCCAGCGCGCCCGGCATGTCGCGCCAGAGCAGGGTGCGGAAGCTCCGGACCGCGGCGGTGTCGATCGGGTGCATCGACAGCACCAGCATGCCGTACTGGCCAGGGTGGCGGCCGAAGCCCCAGGCGTCGCCCGGGCCGTCGATGCGTCCGTCCCCGTCGAGATCCATGCCGCTGGGCACGCCGGTGTTGACCTCGGCGAAGTAGCGGTAGGGATAGTGGATCGCGCGCTCGCCGTGCTGGCCGACTGCGAGGTAGTCGCGCTGGAACAGGTCGGCCGCACGGCCGTCCGCGTCGTGGTCGAACTCGTTGAGCAGCACGATGGCCGGGCGCACGCGCTGGATCACCGCGGCGACCTTGCGCGCGCCGTCGTCGCCGGCCTCCAGCCGGCGGATCAGGCCGCCGGCGCTGTCGTCGTTGAGCGAGACGTTGTAGGTGGCGATGCGCAGCGGCGCGTCGGCGTCGGCGTCGGCGGCGACCCGGCGCGGGCCGGTGCAGGCGGCGACGAGGATGGCGAGCGAGAGCGCGACGAGCGCGGGAAGCAGGACCTTGAGCATCCGCCGATTCTCGCATGCGTCCGCGACACGGGGGTGACGCCCTTGCCGCGTGCTTCGGTTCCCACGCCGAGGTGAAGACCCCTGTGTGCGCATCGGCGCGGCCACGGCCCGGCGGCGCATCGCGCGGATCGCGCCGCGTCGTCCACACCGTTCCAGGCCGCGCGGGTTGGGTTCGGGCGCCCGTGCGGCGATCATGGGTCTCCCTCGCCCCACCGTGACCCGCAATGGCTTTCCGTTCCGTCGAGGCGCTGCACCCCGCGCTGCGCGACGACATCGCCGATCTCCGCACCCGCCGGCCGCTGCCGGGGCCGCGGCTTCCGCATCTCGATCCCTTCCTCTTCCTCAACCACCACGGGCCGCAGGTGTATCCGCCCGGCAACCGCGGGCTGCCGTTCGGTCCGCATCCGCACCGTGGCTTCGAGACGGTGACCTTCATCCTTTCGGGCTCGCTGGCGCATTCGGACACCGGCGGCCACGAGAGCGTCATCGACGCCGGCGGCGTGCAGTGGATGACTGCCGGGCGCGGACTGGTGCACGCCGAGCTGTCGCCGGAGGCGTTCAAGCGCAGCGGCGGCCCGCTGGAGATCCTGCAGCTGTGGGTCAACCTGCCGGCACGGCTGAAGATGACCGAGCCGCGCTACGTCGGACTGCAGCGGGAGGACATCCCCGCCATCGACGCCGACGACGGCCGCGTCTGCATCCGGCTCGTCGCCGGCACGCTGCACGACGTCACCGGGCCGGTGCGCCCGCTGGTGGACATGACCATGGCGACGGTGTCGCTGCGCGAGGGTGGCCGCATCGTGCTGCCCGCCGCGCGCGACCGCCAGGTGTTCCTGTACGTGGTGCAGGGCGAGGTGGCGGTCGCGGGCACGGCGGCGACGGCCGGGCACCTCGTGCAGCTGGCGGCCGACGCCGATGCGGTCGAGCTGGTCGCCGCCGCGCAGTCCTGCGTGCTGTTCGGGCATGCGGTGCCGTTCGGCGAGCCCATCGTCGCGCACGGCCCCTTCGTGATGAACAGCGCCGAGGAGATCCGGCAGGCCATCCTGGACTACCAGGAAGGCCGGCTGCGCTAGAGCGCGCGCGCCGCGAAGGTGTCGCAGCGCGCCGGGTCGCCGGTGTCGAAGCCGGTGCGGAACCAGCGCACCCGCTGCTCCGACGTGCCGTGCCCGAAGCTGTCGGGGTTCACGGTGCCGGTGGAGCGGCGCTGCAGGCGGTCGTCGCCGATGGCCGAGGCGGTGGCCAGCGCGCGCTCGATGTCGCCCGGGTCCATCCACCGGTTGCGCGCCTCCGCGTGATGCGCCCACACGCCGGCGTAGCAGTCGGCCTGCAGTTCCTGCCTGACCAGCAGCCCGTCGGCGCCCTCGACGCGTTGGCCTGCACGGCGCGCCGCATCGACCCGTGCGGTGGTGCCGGTCAGGGTCTGCACGTGGTGGGCGACCTCGTGCGCGATCACGTAGGCCTCGGCGAAGTCGCCGCCGCCGCCGAGCTGGCGGCGCATGTCGTCGAAGAAGCTGGTGTCCAGGTACACGGTGTGGTCGGCCGGGCAGTAGAACGGTCCGACCGCGGCCGTGGCGCTGCCGCAGGCCGAACGCACCGACGCGGTGTAGAGCTCGAGCTGCGGCTCCTGGTAGCGGGCGCCCTGCTGCTGGAACAGCTCGCCCCAGACCTGCTCCGTGTCGCCGAGCACCACGCCCACGAACTCGAGGTCGCGGTCGGGACTGCCGTCGGCAGGGCGCGGTGCCGACGTCGGTGCCGCACCGTCGCCGGCGAGCATCGACAGCATCTGCAGCGGGTCGTTGCCGGTGAGCAGGGCCAGCGCCAGCACGATCACGATGCCGCCGACGCCCAGCCCGCCGCCGACCCGCAGGCCGGTGCCGCCGCGGCCGCGGTTGTCGCGGACGTTGCTGCTCGTGGTGCGGCCCTTCCAGCGCATGGTTCGTCTCCTGGATCGTCGGCGGATTGTGGTGCGGCCCGGACAGCGCCGCGTGAACCCGCGCGGGCGGGCGCTCAGAGGCGTTCGAGCCGTCGCGGCAGCCGTCGCAGCAGGCCCCACTGGTAGCCCAGGTGGTAGCCGAGGAGGAGGCCGGCGAGCAGCGCGGTCGGTGCCGCCGTCAGCAGCGCGAGCGCGCCGTCGCCGTCGTCCGGCGCCGCACCGCCCTGGAGCCGCCACGCGCCCCATGCGATGCGGGCTGCCACCAGCAGCGTGAGCAGCAGCGCGATGCCGGCGTGCGGGCGATAGCGCACCGTGTAGTCGATGCGGTCGAAGCGGGTCAGGCGCAGTCCCGCTATCGCCAGCGCCAGCCCGCCGGCGAGCCCCGCGCAGGTGGCGGCGAACACGTGCGACCACCACAGCTGCATGAGCAGCGCCATCGCGAGCGCCAGGGCCGTGGCGAACAGCAGGGTCGCCAGCGCGAGCTTCACCTCCCAGGCGCGCAGCACGCGCTGGCGGGTGCCGCTGCGGTAGCGCAGCAGCAGGCCGAGCGGCAGCAGGACGAGCCAGAGCAGGACCAGGCCGAGCAGGACGGCGGGAACGACCAGCAGCGGCATGTCAGCGCCCGTCCTCCGGCGGGCGCGCCCCGGCGTCTCCCGGCGCCGCCTGCTCGTCGGCGCCGCGCAGCGGATCGCGATCCGGCCGGGTGAAGGGCACCGGCCGCGAGCGCGGGCGGTCGAGGTTGCCCATCATCAGCGGGATGCCGGCACGGGCATCGCCTGCGATCAGTTCGAGCTGCAGCCGTTCCTGGTCGCGCCGGCGGATGTCCTCCAGGATGTCCTGCGCCTCGGCCGGCGGCACCTGCAGCATCAGCAGGGCGGAATGGCCGAAGGCCATGGCCGATTCGAAGGTCTCGCGGATCTGGTAGTCCACGCCCGCGTCGATCAGCCTCACCGCGTGCTCGCGGTCGAAGGCGCGCACCATGAGGCGGGTGTTGGGGAAGGCGTGCCTCGCCACGTCCACGATGCGGTCGGCGCTCTCGCGGTCGTCCACGCACACGCAGATCACGTCGGCGGTCTCCGCCCCCGAGGTGCGCAGCACGTCCAGCCGGCGGCCGTCGCCGAAGTAGACCTTGAAGCCGAACTCCTCGGCGTTGCGGATCCTGTCGGTGTCGATGTCGATGATGGCGATGCGCAGCCCGCGCGCGAGCAGGAGCTGGCTCGCCACCTGGCCGAAGCGCCCGAAGCCGATCATGAGCACGTTGCCGGAGAGCTCGCGGGCGGCGTCGATGCCCTCCATCGAGGGGCCGCCGCGCTGGCGCAGGAGCGGGCCCAGCGCCATCACCATGAACGGCGTGGCCGCCATCGAGAGGATCACCGTGGCGGTGAGCAGGGCGCCGGTCTCCGCATCGACCACCCCCGCGCCCTGCGCCGCGGTGTAGAGCACGAAGGCGAATTCGCCGCCCTGCGCCATGAGCGCGGCACGGAACAGTCCTTCGGCGTGCGTGCGGCGGGTGAGGCGGGCGATGGCGTAGATCGCGGCCGCCTTCACCGCCATGTAGGCCGCGACCATCCCGAGGATGGCGGCCCAGTGCGCGGCGAACACCGAGATGTCGAGGGCCATGCCGACGCCGAGGAAGAACAGCCCCAGCAGCAGCCCGCGGAAGGGCTCGATGTCGGTTTCGAGCTGGTGGCGGAACGCCGAGGTGGAGAGCAGCACGCCCGCGACGAAGGCGCCCAGGGCCATCGACAGCCCGCCCAGCTCCATCAGCAGGGCGGCGCCGAGCACCACCAGCAGGGCGGCGGCGGTCATGACCTCCCGCGCGCGGGCGCCGGCGAGGACCCGGAACAGCGGATTCAGCAGCCAGCGGCCGGCCACGAGGAGGGCCGCCAGGACCGCGACGGCGATGCCCACGTCGGCCCAGCGCGAGCCGGTGTGGCCGTCGGAGTAGGGACCGAGGAAGGCGACCACCGCCAGCAGCGGCACGATCGCAAGATCCTCCAGCAGGAGGATCGAGATCACCCGCTGCCCGTGCGGCTGCCCGGTCTGGCCGCGCTCCTCCATGATCTGGGCGACGATCGCCGTGGAGGAGAGCACGAAGCCCATGGCCGCGACGAAGGCCACGGCCGGCGCCAGCCCCAGCAGCAGGCCCACGCCCGTCAGCAGCGCGCCGCAGATGCCGACCTGGGCCACGCCGAGCCCGAAGATCTGCCTGCGCAGCGCCCACAGCCGGTCGGGATCCATCTCCAGCCCGATCACGAACAGCAGCAGCACCACGCCCAGTTCGGCCACGTGCAGGATGGCGGCGGGTTCGGTGACGATCCCCAGCACCGACGGCCCGACCAGCACGCCCGCCGCCAGATAGCCCAGCACCGAGCCGAGCCCGAGGCGGCGGAAGAGGGTGACCGCGACCACGCCGGCGGCGAGCAGGGCCACCACCTGCAGGACCTGGTTGTCGATCTCGTGCACCGGTGCGGCTCGCGGAGGGGCGGTGGCCCGCATCATGCCGGAGGTCGGCGCGCAGGGCTCGTCAGCGTCCCCACCGCAGCGGCGCGTTGCCGGCGGGTCGCGGCTGAAGCCGCTCCCACGCGGGCGGCGGTGTGGGAGCGGCCTCCTAGCGCAGCAGCAGGAAGGGCAGGGCGCTCAGCGCCGCGATGAAGACGACCGCCGCGAGGATGCCGAGCACCTGCAGCGGACGCGCGCGCAGCAGCGACCAGAAGGTCTCGGCGCTGCCGTCGCGGCGGGCCTCGGCGAGCGCCTCGCGGACGCGGGTGCGGCGTTCGAGCTGGTAGTCGTCCATCAGGCGCCGGGCGCGCGGCCAGTCCTCGTCGTCGCGCACCCAGATGCCCGCCGCGGAGATGCCCCAGCGGTTGGCCGGCGTCTCGTAGATCTCGATGCGGTTGTCGCGCATGAGCGCGCGCACCTCGTCGGCCTCGTCGTCGGGCACGTTGCGCAGGTTGAGGAGCAGTCTCGGCATCCGCCGATGATACGGCGCCGCGGCCTCAGCCGAGCGCGGCGCAGGCGTCGGTGCGGACCCGGCGGCGCTCCAGCGCGACGGCGGCGAGGAAGACCAGCAGGCCGGCGAAGGCCAGCGCGGCGCCGACCCAGCCGGTCGAGGTCCAGCCGTGGCCGGCGAGCACGGTGAGCCCGCCCAGCCAGGCACCCAGGGCGTTGGCCATGTTGAAGGCGGCGTGGTTGAGCGCCGCGGCGAGGGTCTGCGCGTCGGCGGCGGTGTCCATCAGCCGCACCTGCAGGGCCGGCACCAGCCCGCCGCCGGTGCCGACGAGGAACACCAGCAGGGCTGCGGTCCACGGGTTGTGCGCGGCCGCGACGAAGACCAGCAGCACGCACATGTTCCAGGCCAGCAGGCCGGCGATGGCGGGCTTGAGCGCGCGGTCGGCGAGGGCGGCGCCCAGGGTGTTGCCGACCACGCCGCCTGCGCCGAACACCGCCAGCACCAGCGGCACCCAGCGCTCGGGCACCTGCGAGACCTCGACCAGGGTCGGCGTGATGTAGCTGAACACGGCGAACATGCCGCCGAAGCCGATCGCGCCGGTCGCCAGGGTCAGCCAGACCTGCGGACGGCGCAGCGCGCCGAGCTCGCGCAGCGGGCTGGCGTCGCGGTCTCCGGGCGTCGCCGGCACGAACAGCCGCACCAGCAGCATGGTGACGAGGGCGATGCCGCCGACGGTGGCGAAGGCCGCGCGCCAGCTGAGGGTCTGCCCGAACCAGGTCGCCAGCGGCGTGCCGATCAGCAGGGCGACGGTCAGGCCGAGCATGACCCGTCCGACCGCCTGGGCACGCTTGCCCGGGTCCACCATGCCCGCCACCACCAGGGAGGCGACGCCGAAGAAGGCGCCGTGCGGCAGTCCGGCGAGGAAGCGGAAGGCCAGCAGCTGCCCGTAGCCGGCCGCCAGTGCGCTGGCCACGTTGCCCAGCGCGAACAGCAGCATCAGGCCGAGCAGCACGGCGCGGCGCGGCAGGCGCGCGGCGATCACCGCCAGCAGCGGCGCCCCCACCACCACGCCCAGCGCGTAGGCGCTGATGGCGTGGCCGGCGACCGGTTCGCTGACGCCCAGCTCGGCCGCCACCTGGGGCAGCAGGCCCATGATCGCGAACTCGCCGGTGCCGATGCCGAACCCGCCCACCGCCAGCGCGAACTCGGTCAGGCGCGCATCGCGGGACGGGACGGATTGGGGGACTGCGGACACGTTGACTCCGGGGACGCCGGGCGTCCGTTGTGCGGCGCAGTATAGCGCCGCGGTGGCCCCGGACTCAGGTTCCGTCGCGGCCGAAGACGGCCTCCAGGCGCTCCGCCGGCAGCGGCCGCTCGAAGTGGTAGCCCTGCTGGAGCACGCAGCCGGCCGCGGCCAGCCATTCCGCCTGCGCCGCCGCCTCCACGCCCTCGGCGACCAGCTCCAGTTCGAGGGTCCCGGCCATCTGCACGAAGGCGCGGATCAGCCTGCCCGCGCGGGGGTCGTCCTCCACCCCGGCGGTGAGCGACTTGTCGAGCTTCACGCAGTGCACCGGCAGCGAGCGCAGGTAGGCGAGGTTGGAGTAGCCAGTACCGAAATCGTCCAGCGCCACCCGCGCGCCTTGCGCGCACAGCTGCACCAGGGTGTCGCGGGTGTGCGAGAGCTCCAGCAGGAGCACGGCCTCGGTGATCTCGAGCACCAGCACCTGCGGCGGGAAACCGGTTTCCTCCAGGATGGCGAGAACGTCCGCGCCCAGCGTGCCGAAACGGAACTGGCTGGGCGAGACGTTCACCGACAGGTGCCGCAGGGCCCCGCGCGCGGCCAGCGGCCGCAGCGCCACGCAGGCGTCGCGCAGCACGGCCCGGAACAGGGCGTCGGCGAGCCCCTGCTTCTCCATCAGCGGGATGAACACCGCCGGCTCGAGCACGCCGAACTCGGGGTGGTGCCAGCGGGCCAGCGCTTCGGCGCCGATGCAGCGGCGGCTGCCGAGGTCGACGATCGGCTGGAACCAGGCCCGGATCTGCCCCTCGGCGATGGCGGCGGCCAGTTCGCTTTCGAGGCGCTGGCGGAGCACGACGGCCTCGCGCATGGCGGCGTCGATCGCGACGCACTGGCGGCGGCCGGCGGCCTTGGCGGCGCGCAGTGCGATGTCGGCGTCGCGCTGCAGGGTCGCGGTGTCGTCGGTGTCCGCGGTCAGGCAGGCGACGCCGGCCGAGCAGGAGACCTCCAGCACGATGCCGTTGTGCGCCAGCGGCTGGCAGATCTCGGCGTGCAGCGCGGCGGCCGATGCCGCCGCGGGGTCGGCCCGTTCGGGATACAGGACCGCGAACTCGTCGCCGCCGAGGCGGGCGACGAAGCCGTCCTCGCCGGCGGCCGCCACCAGCCGGTCGGCGAAGAGGCGCAGGAAGGCGTCGCCAGCCTCGTGGCCGAAGGTGTCGTTGACCTCGCGGAAGGCGTCCACGTCGACCAGCATCAGGACCGCGCGGCGGCCCTCGTCGCGCGCCGCGCGCACCGCGTCGCCCAGCACCCGCAGGTAGCGGGCCCGGTTGGCGAGCCCGGTGAGCGGATCGTGCTCGGCGAGGGCGAGCGCGCGTTCGCGCTCGACGGCGGATTCGCGGGTGCGTTCCGCCACGCGCTCCTCCAGGCGGGCGGTCAGCTCCGCCAGCCGCCGGTTGAGCGCGCAGAGTTCCCGGACGCGGGACTCGAACAGCGCCTCGGCGGCCTCGCGCGCCCGGCGTTCGCGGCCGGCGCGCCGCTGCGCGCGTTCGAGCGCGCGTCGCGTGTCGGCGGTGTCCGTCGCGGAGGTCGTCATCGCCTGCGGATGTCGAAGCGCACGACGTCCGCGCGCGCGTCGGGCGCCGGGCCGGCGACGATGGAGACGGGCGTGCCGTAGTGCGCGGCCGCGGCCAGCACCAGGCCCTGCGCCAGCGGCGGCAGCGGCGCGGACGAGCGGTAGTCCAGGCGCATGCGGGCGGGCGAGACCACCTCGCCGCGGAAGACCGGCGCGTCCGCCTGCGGGTCGAGCATGTGCAGCACGTCGCGGATGTGCCCGCCGAGGCCGCAGAGCAGGTCGAACAGGTCCGCGTGCCCGGCGAAGACCTGCGGATAGCGCTCGATCAGCGCCGCGCCGAGCCGGGTTCCGAATTCGAGCAGGAGCGCGTCGGCCTCCCGGCCGGTGCAGGCGGCGAGGGCGGCCGCCAGGCGACGCAGTTCGTCGGCGTCGTAGAGGCCGATGGCGGTGTAGGCGCCGCCGTGGTCCAGTGCCGCTTCCTCGATGACGCGTTCGAGCGCTTCCTCGCCGTGGCCGGCTGCGACGAAATCGAGGAACTCGGTGAACACCACCCCCAGCATTGCATGCCTGCCTTTGCGTCCTGGCGGAATCGGCGCAACCCCCTGTGGCCGCACACTTCCTTCACAACGATAACTGACCGCGCAGGGGCGGCCGTGGCCCGGAGGTCATCGGTCGGGCGCGGATCGCGGAAGATGTGACGGAGTGCGCAATCGCGCCGGCGTCAGCACTCGATGACGTTCACCGCGAGGCCGCCGCGGCTGGTCTCCTTGTACTTGTCCTGCATGTCGCGGCCGGTGTCGCGCATGGTCTTGATGACCTTGTCGAGGGACACCTTGTGCTTGCCGTCGCCGCGCAGGGCCATGCGCGAGGCGTTGATCGCCTTGACCGCGCCCATGGCGTTGCGCTCGATGCAAGGGATCTGCACCAGCCCGCCGATGGGATCGCAGGTGAGGCCGAGGTTGTGCTCCATGCCGATCTCGGCGGCGTTCTCGATCTGTCCCGGGGTCCCGCCGAGGGCGGCGGTGAGCCCCGCGGCGGCCATCGAGCAGGCAACGCCGACCTCGCCCTGGCAGCCGACCTCGGCGCCGGAGATGGAGGCGTTCTCCTTGTAGAGGATGCCGATGGCCCCGGCGGTCAGCAGGAAGTCCATGACGCCCTTCTCGTCGGACCTGGGGCAGAAGCGGTCGTAGTAGTGCAGGACCGCCGGGATGATGCCGGCCGCGCCATTGGTCGGCGCGGTCACCACGCGCCCGCCGGCCGCGTTCTCTTCGTTGACCGCCAGCGCGTAGAGGTTGACCCAGTCGAGCACGGTCAGCGGATCGCGCATGGCCGCCTCGGGCCGCGCGGACAGTTCGCGGTAGAGCAGCGGCGCGCGCCGGCTGACCTGCAGCCCGCCCGGAAGGGTGCCGGCCTGCCGCAGCCCGCGCGCCACGCAGTCCTGCATCGCCTGCCAGAGCGTGCGCAGGCCGTCGCGGATCTCGTCCTCGCTGCGCCAGCAGCGCTCGTTCGCCAGCATGATCTCGGCGATGCCGATGCCGGTCTCGTTGGCGCGGCCGATCAGCTCGTCGCCGCTGGAGAAGGGGTAGGGCACCGCGGTGGTGTCGGCGACGATGCGGTCCTCCGCCGCCTCGTCCTGGTTCACCACGAAGCCGCCGCCCACCGAGTAGTAGTCGCGCGTGGCGAGCTGCACGTCGTCCGCGGCGTAGGCGGTGAAGCGCATGCCGTTGGTGTGGAAGGGCAGCTTCTGGCGCTTGTTGAACACCAGGTCGCGCTTCTCGTCGAAGGCGATGGCATGGCGGCCGCCCAGGCGCAGCCGCTTCTCGCCGCGGATGCGCTCCAGGATCGGGCCGATCTCGTCGGGGTCGACGCGATCCGGCCAGTGCCCCTCCAGTCCGAGCAGCACCGCCTTGTCGGTGCCGTGGCCGCGGCCGGTCAGCGCCAGCGAGCCGAACAGCTCCACCCGCACGCGCACGCAGCGTTCGAGCTGCCCCGCCTCGGCGAGCCAGCGCTCGACGAAGCGCGCGCCGGCGCGCATCGGGCCGACCGTATGCGAGGAGGACGGCCCGATGCCGATCTTGAAGAGGTCGAAGACACTGACAGCCATGGACGTCCTGGAGCGTTCGCGGAGCGCCCGCGCCGGGGCGCGGGGAAGCCGCCTATTCTATGGCTTCCGCATCCTGCACACGCTGCGCCGCCGCATGCCGATCGTCCTCTACCAGCGCGACGACTGTCCGCTCTGCGACCAGGCCCTGGACGTCCTGGCCACCGCCCGCATCCCCGACTTCGAGACCGTGTGGATCGACGGCGACCCCGCCCTCGAGGCGCGCTACGGCACACGGGTGCCGGTGCTGCACGTGGCCGGTCGCGACGACGACCTCGGCTGGCCCTTCGACGCGGCCGGCGTGCGCGACTACCTCGGCGGCGCCTGACACACAGCCGTCATGCGACGGCTCCTGAAACCCGCGCGACCCTGCGCCGCGCGGTGACCCGGCAGTCAGGTACGTGACAGTTCTGTCATGGCCGCGTCACGCGTTCGACCTAGAGTGCCGGCCCCAATGCGCAGAGCCCGCGCGCCGACGCACAGGATCGCCGATGCATCGAGGTTTCCCGTTCGCCCCGCTCGCCCTCGCGGCCAGTCTCGTCCTCGCCGGCTGCTGTGAGCGCGACCGTCCGCCCGTCGTTCCCGCCCCGGACGCGGCGGCAGGGGACACGCCGCAGGAGACGCGCGCGCTGCAGGTGGTGGAGGAGCGCTTCGTCTCGGCGATGACCCCGGAGGACAACATCGACTCGCCGGCGAGCTGGACGACGCCCGACGGCGCGGTCTGGGTGTTCGCCACCGCGAAGAGCACCGACCGCCTGGTCGTCTACGACGGCGACACCGGCGAGACCCTGCGCCACGTCGGCGCCCGCGGCACGGGCGATGGCGAGTTCGTGCGGCCCAACGGCATCGCGGTCGCGGACGACCTGCTGTTCGTCGTGGAGCGCGACAACCGCCGCGTTCAGGTGTTCGCGCTGCCCGGGCTCGAACACCGCGCGACCTTCGGCGCCGACGAACTGGTCAAGCCCTACGGCCTCTGGGTGCAGCGCACCGACGAGGGCCACGAACTCTACGTGACCGACTCCTACGAGACCGACGCCGGCGAGGTGCCGCCGCTGGCCGAGCTCGACCGCCGCGTGCACCGCTATGCCCTGCTGGCGGACGGCGATGCGCTGCGCGCCGAGCACCGCGGGCACTTCGGCGACACCGGCGAGGCCGGCGCGCTGCGCGTGGTCGAGTCGATCTGGGGCGACCCCGCCCACGATCGCCTGCTGATCGCCGAGGAGGACGAGAGCTACGCCAACGAACTGAAGGTCTACACCCTCGACGGCCGCTTCGCCGGGGTCACCGTCGGCGGCGACGTCTTCCAGGCCCAGGCCGAGGGCATCGCCCTGCGCGAGTGCGGCGACGGCGGCTGGTGGCTGACCACGGAGCAGGGCAAGGAGAGCACCGTGTTCCACCTGTTCGACCGCGCCAGCCTGGCCCACGTCGGCGCGGTCACCGGCGCCAAGGTCGCCAATACCGACGGCATCTGGCTCGGCGGCCCCTCCCGCGCCTTCCCGGACGGCGTCCTCTACGCCGTGCACGACGACCAGGGCCTGGTGGCCTTCGACTGGCGCGACATCGCCGCCGCGCTCGATCTTCCCGCCTGCCCGGCAGCCTGAAGGAGATTCCCATGTTCCGTTTCCACGTCGGGCCCGCGCAGCGGGTCCTCGTCCTCGCCCTGCTGGCCGTCGCCGGCACCGCCGGGGTGGCGGCCGACGCCCGCGGCCAGGCGGAGCCGAACACGCTCGTGCCGCTGGGGGTGATCCGCTACGCCCCCAGCGCCTTCCCGGAACGCGTGGTGGCCTCGCCCGGCGAGGACGCCGCACGCGAGTTGGGCATCGCCTGGCGCACGGGCACGACCGTGTCCGCCCCGGTCGTGGAGATCGCCGTCGCCGGCGACTCGCCCGACATGGGCGACCGCCGCAGCGTGTCCGCACGTACGGTCGCGGTGGACAGCGAGAGCGGCGCGGCTCACCACCACCTGGCGCGGATCGACGGGCTCGAGCCCGACACCCTGTACGCCTACCGCGTCCAGGGCGATGGCACCTGGAGCGCCTGGTCGCACTATCGCACCGCCGGCGGCGGCGAGGCGCCGCTGACCCTGCTGTACTTCGGCGACAGCCAGAACAAGAACCTCTCGCTGACCACGCGGGTGATGCGCGAGGCGCAGCGGCATGCGCCGGACGCGCGGCTGGTGCTGCATGCCGGCGACCTCGTCTCCGGCGGCGACGGCCAGGACGACACCGAGTGGGGCGAGTGGTTCGACGCCCTCGGCCCGCTCGCGCCGATGCTCGCCAACGCCCCCGCGCCCGGCAACCACGAGTACTTCGAGGAGTTCGAGGACACGCCGCAGGAGCGCCGCGTGCTCGGCCGCCACTGGCCGGCGACCTTCGCCCTGCCGCGCAACGGCGCGCCGGGCGCGGAGGAGACGACGTACTGGTTCGACTACCAGGGCGTGCGCGTGGCGGTGATCGACGGCACCTCCGCGCTCGACCTCGGCACGGCGGAGGCACAGGCCGCGTGGCTGGACGGCGTGCTCGCCGACAATCCGCAGCCGTGGAGCATCGTGCTGATGCACCAGCCGATCTACGCGCCGCGTGCCGGCCGCAACAACGTCGCCCTGCGCGAGCACGTGGCGCCGGTGATCGAGCGCCACCGCGTGGACCTGGTGCTGCAGGGGCACGACCACGTCTACGCCCGTCGTCCCGGCGAGGACGCCGCCGCGGCCACGCCGGTGTACGTGGTGTCGGTCGCGGGGGCCAAGCAGTACCGGCTCTCGGACCTCGCCGAGGGCACCATGCATCCGATCGCCGAGGACACCCAGCTGTTCCAGGTGATCCGCATCGCCGACGGCCGCCTGCGCTACGAGGCGCGCACCGCCACCGGGCGCCTGTACGACGCCTTCGAGCTCTCGGGCCCGCGCGGTGCCCGCGTGCGCAGCGAGGACGAGGACGGGCGCATCGACATCCGCCGTTGCCCCCGCGAGGCCACGCCCACCGGGCGCACCGACCGCTGCTGGGAGTGAGTGCCGCGGCCCGGGCGCATCGTCGCCCGGGCCACGGCCGCGTCAGCGGGCCCGCCCGCCGCGCAGGCGCGCGAGGATCTCGCCGCGCGCCTCGCGCAGGATGGAGTCGCGGTCGAGCGACTCCACGATCTCGCGCACGACCTGCTTCGGGCCGCCTTCGCCCCAGCTCCGGCCCTGCGCGTACCAGCGCTCGGCGACCCGGCCGACCACGTAGGTCGCGTACCAGGCCAGGGCGCCCTGCGCACCGCCCGTCGCGATCGTGGACAGGCCGCCGGTGCCCAGCTTGAGCGCCGAGGCGACCAGGTTCACGCCCCACACCGCGCCCATCAGCGCCGCCAACTGGCCGAGGATCACCGCGAGCAGGCGGCCGGCCTCGGCGCGCGAGGGCGTCATGCCGTAGACCCGCCCGAGGTGGGCGACGAGGGCCACGTCCAGGGCCGCGGCCGCGAACAGGTCGGCCACCGGGATCGGGTTGAGCGCGACGGTCGCGCCCTTGGCGAGGCAGTAGGCGTGCACGATGCGGTCGGCGGCCTCGCGGCGCAGCCCGGTCAGGCGCTCGCCGACGGCATCGCTGAGACGGCTCGCCGCCAGGGCCGCGTTGAGCGCGGAGAAGGTGCGTCCCTCGCGCGCCATCAGGTCGAGGATGGCCGCGCGCAGGGCGGCCACGTCGGGCACGCGCGGGCGTTCGACGATCTCCTCGCCGCCGCCGGGCAGCTCGCGCAGCACCCGCTGCGGCGCCGGTGCGGCCATCGCTGCCACCACCTGCGCGGGGCGCAGGCGGCCCTCGGCGTGCTCGGTCAGGCGCCGGAGCAGGGCGTCGCGCTCCTGCGGGGTGTAGCGGTCCGCCTTGTTGAGGACCAGCAGCAGCGGTCGGCCGGGCACGGCGATGCGCAGCAGCGCACGGTGTTCGACCGCGGTCATGTCCGCGTCCACCACGAACAGCACGAGGTCGGCGCGCTCGGCGACCTCGTGCGCGAGCGCGTCGCGGGCCTCGCCGTCGAGCTCGTCGATGCCCGGTGTGTCGATCAGGATCAGGGGGCCGAGTCCCGGCGCCTCGGCGGCCGCGCTGTCCCAGCTCACGCGCTGCTGGCGGACCGTGGTGCCGTGCAGGACGCCGGTGCCGAAGGCGTCGCGGCCGGCGAGCGCGTTCAGCAGGGCCGACTTGCCTACCGAGACGCGCCCGAACACCGCGACGTGCAGTTGCGCCTGTTCGAGCTTGTCGAGCTGGGCCTGGATCTCGGCGTAGTCCTCGGCCAGGGCGTCGCGCACCGCGCGCGGGATGGCCGGATCGTCGATCAGCGCGCGCAGGCTGTCGGCCGCACGCGCCAGATGCGCGTCGCCGCCGGTCGCGCCGCGCGGGCCCGGGGGGCCGCCACCGCGCAGACGGCGCCACCAGTTCATGGTGTCCGCCCCGCGTCGTCGCGTTCGGTCAGCGCCTCGCGCGCCATCGCCACGAGTGCGCTCAGGCGTTCGTGGTTCGGGCGCCGCAGTTCCTCGGCGAAAGCCTCCAGGGTGGCGGCGCGGTCGAGTGCGGCGGTGCCGGCCAGGGTCCGCGCGACCGCGCGCCCGAGACTGTCGAAGATCAGCCCGTAGGCGACCGCATGCACCAGCCCGCCGCCCAGGGTGCCGAGGCCGGGGAAGGCCTTGAGCCCGTTGCCGACGATGGCCAGGGTGATCGAGGCGCTGGTGCGCACCACGCCGCTGGCTTCCTCCACGAGGCGGTCGAGGTCGAGGTCGCGCACGCGCAGGCCGTACAGCTCGGCCAGCCGACGCAGCATGGCGGTGGCCAGTGCGCCCTGGATGACGAGGTCGCTGCCCGGCGCGATGGCGGCCAGCGCGCCGACGACGGCGCGCCGGGTGTAGGTCCGCACCACCTGGTCGGCGCGTTCGCTGCGGAGGCTGTCCTCCAGCGTCCCGAGGCGTTCGTCCACCGAGGCCAGCACCGCCTGCCCGCGCGCCGCCTCGAAGGCCTCCGGTCCCTTGCGGGCCACCGCGCGGAGGGTCGCGAGGAGGTCGCCGACCTGCGGCGGGCGCGGGCGCTCGATCGCGGCGCCGTCGGATTCGCGCACCAGCCGCTCGGTGCCGCCGGCCTGCACCGGGACCACCGTGGTGATCGTCCCGCGGTAGCGCGACGCCAGCGTGCGGACCAGGGTCGCGCGTTCGGCGTCCGAATAGCGGTCGGACTTGTTCAGCGCGAGCAGCAGCGGCTTGCCGAAGGCGCCGATGCGCCGCAGGTCGGCATCCTGGCTGCGGGTGAGGTCGCCGTCGGCGACGTAGACCAGGGCGTGGGAACGGGCCGCCTCGGCGTGCGCCATGGCGGCCCAGGTCTCGCCGGCGACCTCGTTGCTGCCGGGCACGTCGGCGAGCACCAGTTCGAGCCCGCCGGGCAGCGTCGCGCGGACCAGTTCGACCGCGTGGGTGGTGCCGCCGATCACGTCCACGGCGGGCGCGGCCTGCGGGGCCAGCGCGCCGATCAGGGCGCTCTTGCCGGTGCTGATGTCGCCGAAGACCGCGACGTGCAGCTGGCCGGACGCCTGCCTGCGGTCGCTTTCGGCCAGCTCGTCAGCGAGCGCGGCCGCATGGTCCTCGGGCAGGGCCGCGATGCGTGCCTCCACGCGCTCGCGGACGATGGGCTCCGCCCGCGCCGCACGCGGCGGGCCGGGCCGCAGCACGCGCCACACCGCGAAGCCCGCGCCGACGCCGAGCGCGGCCAGGGCGACAAGGAACGCGCCGCGCACCCATGCGGGCAGCGGCGCGAGCCGTCCCCACAGGCCGAGCGCGGCGTCGGCCGCGCCGATCAGCAGGTAGGCCAGGGCGGCCGCGATCAGCACGATCAGCGCGGCGATCAGCCAGCGCAGCGGCTGCGAGGGGCGGCGCATGGGCGGGTCCGGCCTCGCCTCAGCCCTGTGGCTCAAGCATGAGGTGGGTGGTGACCCGCACGGCGTCGGGGATCAGCGCGGTGTCGCCCCAGTCGCCGCCGCCGACGTCGAACTCCAGACGGTTCACCGTCGCCTCACCGCGCAGGACCGGGCGGTCGCCGCCGCTCCAGGTGAACTCCAGGGTCACGGGCGCGCCGCTGCCGCGCAGGCTCAGCATGCCGTCGGCCGCGTAGCGGTCCCCGCCCAGCGGGCGGAAGCGCTCGGCCACGAAGGTGGCGATGGGGAAGCGCGCGACGTCGAAGAAGTCGCGGCCGTGCAGGGTCTCGTCGCGGTCGGTGTTGCCGGTGCCTGCCTCCGACAGCGGAATGCTGACGTCGAAGCGGGCGGTGTCGAGATCCTCGGGGTCGAACACGATGCTGGCGTCGAAGCGCGCGAAGCGGCCCTCGAAGGTCTCGCCCTCGTAGCTGGAGGCGAAGCGCAGGCTGGATTCGTCCGGCACCGGCGCATAGCGGCCGGCCAACGCGGGCAGGGCGACCACGGCGAGGGCGGCGGCGAGGAGGCGGGGCAGGTGGGTCATGGCGAGCGGTCCTTGGGTGTCGGGGCATCGATGAGGGCGCGCGGGAGCATGCGGGCGAGGGTGACGTCGCGCAGCACGAAGTGATGCCAGAGCGCAGCGCCGGCGTGCACCAGCACGAGGCCGGCGAGGATCCAGAACCCGTATTCGTGCACGGCCAGCGCGATGCTCCTGAGCGTGGGGTCGGGCGCGACCAGCTTGGGCACCTCGGCCAGGCCGAACCAGCGCAGCGGGCGCAGGCCGCTGGCGGAGTCGTACAGCCAGCCGGACAGCGGCATCGCGAAGGCGAACAGGTACAGCAGCCAGTGGCTGATCGAGGCCAGCCGGTGCTGCCAGGTCGGCATGGGCACGTCCGGCGGCGCGCCGGCGTACAGCCGCCACGCCAGGCGCACCACCATCAGCGCCAGCACGGTGAGGCCGAGCGACTTGTGCAGGTCGTAGACCCAGAACCAGCGCGGACTGCGCGGCAGGTCGGTCATGATCAGGCCGAGCGCGGCGATGCCCAGGATGCCGATGGCCACCAGCCAGTGCAGCGCCTGGCTGACGCCGCCCCAGCGGTCGCGGTTGATGCGGCTCATTGCGTCTCCTCTGCGTGGATGTCGTCGCCGTCGTCGCCGGTGCGCGCGGCCTCGAGTTCGATGAGCACCTCGACCTCGTGCCCAACGGTACGCGGGAATCCGGCGACGCCGAAGTCCCGCCGGTCCAGCACCGTGCGCGCGGAGACGCCGAGGGTGCGGCGGAACGGCGGCATCGGGTGCCGGCGCAGCGCATTGATCCGGGCCTCCAGCACGGTCGGCCGGGTGGTGCCGGCGAGGGTGAGGTCGCCGTGGATGCGCAGCCGCTCCCCGTCGAGGATCTCGACGGCCGTCGAGACGAAGCGCGCGACCGGCGCGCGCTCGACGTCCAGCAGGCCCCGCGCGGCCACGGCGGCGTTCCAGTCCGCGTCGCCGAAGTCCAGCCGCGCGAGCGGGATCCGCGCGTCGACCTGCGCCCGCTCCGGGTGCCGGGCGTCGTAGCGGATGCTGCCCTGGGTGCCGGACAGCGTGCCGATGGCGCGGGAGAAGTGGGAGTGGCCGACCAGCACCGCGATGCGCGTGTGCACCGGGTCGATGGCATAGCGGGCCTCCGCCCGCAGGGGCGACACGGTGGTCAGCAGCAACAGGAGGAGGAGTCCGCGCATGCGCGCGACATTAGAGCGTGTCGCACGCGTCCGTGGCGAGTCCGGAGCGGCCCGGCGCGCGGGAACGACGCACGCCCGCTCGGCCGGCGATCCGGGGACGTCCGTTTCCACGCGCACGACATGCTCCAGGGGGAACCGCCCTCCATGCTACGCATCGCCGGAGGCGCGGCCGCTGCTTGCCCGCGCAACGGCCCGTTGCGAGGATGCCGCCCCGGGGGAAACCAGGAAGGGGAGGGCCATGCACCGGACGATCCGCGCCATGCTGCTGGCGGCGGCGTTCGCCGCGGGCGTGGCGTCCGCCGCCACGCTGCCGGAGACCGCGCGCTTCAAGCGCTTCGATGGGACCGATCTCTCGACCGCCACGGACTTCGCGCAGGACCGCGACGGCTTCCTCTGGGTCGGCACCTCCGACGGCCTCGCGCGCTACGACGGGCTGGAGTTCCGCTTCCTGCGGCACGAGCCGGACCGGCCGGACTCGATCCCGAGCAACCTCATCGACGTCGTGCACGTCGACCGCGCGGACCGGATCTGGGTCGGCGGCGCCTTCGGCCTCGCACGCCTGGAGCACGACCGCACGCGCTTCACCCGCATCCGCGTCCCGGGCCGCGACGCGACCTGCGCCCATTCCGTGGTGGCGCTGAGCGAGGACGCCGACGGCACGCTCTGGTTCGGGACCTATTCCGGCGAGCTGTGCGGGCTCGACCGCGAGGGGCGGCTGACGCGGACGACCGCGGCGGACGATCCCGGGCTCGCCCCCGGCGCCATCCTCACCCTGCACGCGGACGCCGCCGGGCGGCTGTGGATCGGCACGCAGGAGGGGCTGTCGCTGCGCACCTCCGCCGGCGTGGCGCGGGTCGCCCCCGACGTCTTCGACGGCCGCTCCGTGCTGGGCATCGACGAGGAGCCGGACGGCTCGGTCTGGATCAGCGCCCACCCCGGCCTCTTCCGCATCGGGAGCGACGGCCGTCCGCGCGTGGCCTACCAGGCGCTCGCCGGCCTGGACGTCAACGCCAGCCTGCTGGACGTCTCGGGGCGGCGGTGGATCGCCACCATGAACGGCCTCTACCGGGACGCAGGCGGCCTGGCGCTCTTGAGCGGCGACCGCGGCGACGGGCTGCTCAACGAGCGCACCGGCATCTGGCAGCTGTACCAGGACCACGAGGGCGGGATGTGGTTCGCGATCTTCCCGCACGGCGTCGCCTACCTGCCGCCGGAGTGGCAGCGCTTCTCCAGCCTGAAGACCCTCGGCGGCGAGCCGCTGGAGGTGCTCGACCTCCGCCGCGCGGTGCCGGGCACCGACGGCGCGGTCTGGCTGGTCGGGGCCGACGCCCTGTACCGCATCGGCCGCGATCTCGCGCTGGAGCAGGTCCGCTCCGGCGACGCGATGGGCACCAGCTGGCTCTCGACCGTGCTCCCGCGCGCGGACGGCACCCTGTGGGTGGGCTACTCGCGCGGCTACGGGCTGTACGACTTCGCCCGCGGCATGCTCGCCGCCTGGCCGCTCGGCGAGGGCGAGGAGGCGGTCGACGTCGAGAGCATGCTCGAGACGCCCGACGGTCGCCTGTGGATGAGCGTCTGGAACGGCGGCATCGAGCGGCGCGGCCCGGACGGCGCGCTGGAGTGGCGCTACGCGCTGCCCGGCCATGACATGACCCAGGTGGGGCGGGTCTTCGCGGGGCCGGACGGCGCGCCCTGGTGGGGCAGTCCCGGCGGCCTGCTGCGCTTCGACGGGGAGGGCTTCGTGCCGGTCGAGGGCGCGCCGGAGCGGCAGGTGGTCGATGCCGCCTACGCCGCGGACGGTCGACTCTGGCTGGCCGGCGACGGCTACGTGGAGGAGACGGAATGGACCGGCGAGCGCCTGCGCCGCGGACGCCGCTTCGACCACAACGACGGGCTGCCCGCCGTGCGGCCGGGCGGCCTGCTGGCGACGCCCGGCGGCGTGGTGTGGGTGGCCACCCGGCGCGGCCTGGTCCGGATCGACCCGGAGCAGGGCAGCGTGCGCAACTACGGCACCGGCGACAACCTGCCGGACGCGCGCTTCGCGTTCGGGCCGCCCGTGCTCAATCCCGACGGCGTCGCGGTGGTGCTGTCCTCCACGGGCGTGGTGATGTTCGAGGCGGACGCGCCTGCGCCCGCACCGCCGCGCCCGCCGCTCGCGGTGGACGCGGTCTCGGTGCGCCGCGGCGACGCCCTGCTCGATCTCGATCCGGACGCGCCGCTGCGCCTCGGTCCGGAGGACCGCGACCTCCGCGTGGGCGTGCGCCTGCTGTCCTTCGCCGACGCGCGCACGCACCGCTACCGGTTCCTGCTGGAGGACTACGACACCGGCTGGGTGGAGCAGCAGGGCGTCGGCGAGCGCGTGTTCTCGTCGCTGCGTCCGGGCGCCTACCGGCTGCACGTGGAGGCCGCGCCGGCGGGAGGGGCGTGGTCGCCGGCGCGGGTGTTCGAGGTCGAGGTCCTGCCGCCGTGGTGGCGCACCCACGCGGCGGTCGCGGGCTACGTGCTGCTCGCGGGCCTGCTGCTCGCGATGGCGGCCCTCGCGTACCGCAACCGGCTGCGGCGCCGCAACGCGCTCGCCCTGGCCGAGCAGGAACACCGCCTGGCGGTCGAGGCGTCGCAGGCCAAGAGCCGCTTCCTCGCCACCATGGGGCACGAGATCCGCACGCCGCTCACCGGCGTGCTGGGCATGAGCGAACTGCTGCTCGGCAGCGGCCTGCCGCCGCGGGAGCACGGCTACGCCGAGGCCATCCACGGCGCCGGCACCCACCTGCTGCGGCTGGTCAACGACAGCCTCGACCTCGCGCGCATCGAGGCCGGCAAGCTGCCCCTGGCCTCCGAGCCCTTCGACCTGCGCGCGGTGGTGGAGGAGGTGGCCGCGCTGCTGCGGCCGCAGGCGGCGCACAAGGGGATCGCGCTCACCTGCGACATCTACGCCTCGCTGGCGCCGACCTACCTCGGCGACGCGCACCGCCTGCGGCAGGTGCTGCTCAATCTCGGACACAACGCGGTCAAGTTCACCGAGGAGGGGCGCGTCGGCATCGAGGCGGGGAGCGGCGTGGACGGCCTCTACCTGCGCGTGCGCGACACCGGGCCCGGCCTCGACGCCGAGCGGCGCGCGCGCCTGTTCGAGCGCTTCAGCCAGCTCGAGGATGCGCGCACCGCAGCCCACCACGGCGGCAGCGGCCTGGGCCTGTCGATCGCGCAGGAGCTGGTGCACGCCATGGGCGGGACGATCGACGTCGACAGCGCGCCCGGCGCGGGCACCTGCTTCCACGTGCACCTGCCGTTGCCGGCGATCGATGCGCCCGCGGTCGCGGACGCGCCGGCCCACGCCGCGCCGGCGGCGGCATGCACGATCCTGCTGGTGGAGGACGATCCGGTCGTCGCGCAGGTGGTGGGCGGACTGCTGGAGGCGCAGGGGCATCGTGTCCTGCATGCGCCGCATGCCATGGCCGCTCTGGCCCTGCTGGGAGAGGAGCGCGGGATCGACCTGGCCTTCGTGGACCTGGACCTGCCCGGCGTCAGCGGCCAGCAGCTGGCCGGCCTGCTGCGCGCGCACGCGCCGGGACTTCCGCTGGTGGCCCTGACCGCCCGCGCCGACCCCGAGGCCGAGCCGGAGGCGCGTCAGGCCGGGATGCAGCTGTTCGTGCGCAAGCCGGTGACCAGCGCGATGCTGGCCGACGCGGTCGCCGCCGCGCTGGCGGGGCCGCCGGACGGCGCCGGCGGCTGAGGCGGCTTCAGGCGCCGCGGCGCCCGAACTCGTGCACGGCATCGACCAGCACGCGCACGTGCTCCGGGTCCATGTCCGGCGCCATGCCGTGGCCCAGGTTGAACACGTGCCCCGGGCCGGTGCCGAAGGCGTCGAGCGCGCGCCGGACCTCGGCGCGGATGACCTCGGGCTGCGCGTACAGCGTCGCCGGGTCGAGGTTGCCCTGGAGCGCGACGCGCCCGCCGGTGCGGCGGCGCGCCTCGTCGAGGGACACCAGCCAGTCCACGCCCACGCCTTCGGCGCCGCTGGCGGCGAGATCCTCCAGGTAGGGCGCGTTGCCCTTGCCGAACAGGATCAGCGGCGCGCGCTCGGCGCCGGCGCCGCGCGGGAGTTCCTGCGCGATGCGGGTGAGGTAGCGCAGCGAGAACTCGCGGTAGAGGTGCGGTGCGAGCACGCCGCCCCAGGTGTCGAACACCTGCAGGGCCTGGGCGCCGGCCTGGCGCTGCGCGTCGAGGTAGGCGATCACCGCGTCGGTCACCGTTTCGAGCAGGCGGTGCAGGGTGGCGGGCGCGTCGTAGGCCATCGCCTTGATGCGTGCGAAGTCCTTGCTGCCACCGCCCTCGACCATGTAGCAGGCGAGGGTCCAGGGGCTGCCGGAGAAGCCGATCAGCGGCACCCGGCCGTCGAGCTCGCGCCGGATCAGGCGCACCGCATCGGTGACGTAGCGCAGGCGCGCGTCGACGTCGGGCACCGCGAGCTTCGCCACGTCCTCGGCGCTGCGCACCGGGCGCTCGAACTTCGGGCCCTCGCCCTCGGCGAAGTAGAGGCCCAGGCCCATGGCGTCGGGCACGGTGAGGATGTCGGAGAACAGGATGGCGGCGTCCAGCTCGAACCGTTCGAGCGGCTGCAGGGTGACCTCGCAGGCCAGCTCCGGGTTGGTCGCCAGGCCCATGAAGCTACCGGCGCGTGCGCGGGTCGCGCGGTACTCGGGCAGGTAGCGGCCCGCCTGGCGCATCAGCCACACGGGCGTGGTGTCCACGGGCTCGCGGCGCAGGGCGCGCAGGAAACGGTCGTTCTTCAGTGCTGCGGACACGGTGATCCTTCCGGAATGGGTCGAGGAGCGCGTGGCGCTCAAGGGGCGTCGGCGACGGGCTGGAAGCCGCGCCGGACCTGCTGCTCGCGCGCCTTCTCGAAGGCGGCGACGGCTTCGTCGCGTTCGAGGAACTGCTCGCGCCTGAGCTGGCTGCGGCCGCCGAGCTGGCCGGCTTCGCGCACCAGCGCCCAGCCGCCGAGCAGGTCCTGCTCGAGGCTGAGCTGGACGAACCGGGCCGGCTCGCTGGCGACGGGAGGATGCTGGAGCAGGACGCGCATCCGCCGATTGTAGCCGGCCCGTCCGTGGCAGGACGAGGCATCCGAGGGGAGCCTGCCCTGCCGGGACGCGCGTGCGCGGTCGCCCGGCATGCGCCGGGGCGGCATGGCGGAGCCGGGCGGCCGCGGGGGTTCCGCGGCATCGCGTGCCCGTTCGGCGCGGGCGAAACCGCCCCCCGAGGCTGCGCCGCACGCGCGGATGAAGGCGGCCTCAGCCGGCGGCGAGCACCGCGCGCACCGCCGCGTCCTCGACGCCTTCGACCACCTCGGCGCGGCCCAGCCCGCGCCACAGGACCAGCCGGAGCGCGCCGGAGCGGTTCTTCTTGTCCAGCCGCATGTGCCGGAGCAGGGCGTCGGGATCGAGGCCGGGCGGAATGCGCACCGGCAGGCCGAAGCCTGCCACCAGGGCCTCCAGCCGCGTCCGGTCCGCTGCGGGGGCGAGGCCGAGCCGCGCGGACAGCTCGGCCGCGAGCAGCATCCCGACCGCGACCGCCTCTCCGTGCAGCAGGCCGCCGTAGCCCTGCTCGGTCTCGATGGCGTGCCCGAAGGTGTGGCCGAAGTTGAGCAGCGCCCGCTCGCCCTGCTCGGTCTCATCGCGCACGACCACGCCGGCCTTGTGCGCGCAGCTGCGCGCGATGGCCTCGGCGACGGCGGTCGGCTCGCGGGCGAGGAGCGCCTCCATGTGGCGCTCCAGCCACGCGAAGAAGCCGGCATCGCCGATCGCTCCGTACTTGAGCACCTCCGCGAGCCCTGCGGCCAGCTCGCGGGCGGGCAGGGTGGCGAGCACGTCGGTGTCGGCGAAAACCGCGGCCGGCTGGTGGAAGGCGCCGACGAGGTTCTTGCCCTGCGGCAGGTCGACCGCGGTCTTGCCGCCGACCGAGGAGTCGACCATGGCCAGCAGCGTCGTCGGCACCTGCACGAAGCGGATGCCGCGCATCCACGTCGCGGCGGCGAAGCCGGCGAGGTCGCCGACCACGCCGCCGCCGAGCGCGACCACCGTGGCGTCGCGGCTCGCGCCCATGTCGGCCAGGCGTCCGATCAGTTCGCCGAAGCGGGCCAGGGTCTTCTCCTGTTCGCCCGGCGGCAGCACGCAGGTTTCGAGGCGCCGCTCGCCGAAGGCCGCCTGCACCGGTGCGAGGTGATGCCGTGCCACGTTGGCGTCGGTCACCAGCAGGACGTGGCGGCCGGGGGCGGCCGCCGCGAGCGCCTCGGCGTCGCGGAGCAGGCCCGGGCCGATGCGGATGGAGTAGCTGCGCGCACCGAGCGCGACGTCGACCGAGTGCTGGGTCATGCGGATGTGGAGGTGGAAGCCGGCAGCCAGCCGGGGGGGAGCAGGTGGAACAGCCGTTCGCAGGCGCGTTCGACGCTGCAGGCGGCCACGTCGATCTGCAGGTCGGCCACCTCGGCGTAGAGCGGCGCGCGTTCGGCGGCGAGTCGTTCGAGCACGCCGCGGCGGTCGGGATCCTCGAGCAGCGGGCGGCTGCGGTCGCGCGCCAGCCGCGCAAGCTGGGTCTCCACGTCCACGTGCAGGTGCACCACCACGCCGCTGGCGCGCAGGCAGGCGCGGTTGGCCGCATCCAGCACCACGCCCCCGCCGGTCGCGATCACGCGGTCGCGGCCGGCGCAGAGTTCGGCCACGACCTGCCGTTCGCGTGCGCGGAAGCCGGCCTCGCCCTCGTGCTCGAAGATGGTCGCGATGCTGACGCCGGTGCGCTTCTCGATGCGGCGGTCGGTGTCCGCGAACTCCAGCCCCAGGCGCGCGGCGACCAGGCGCCCGAGCGCGCTCTTGCCGGACCCCATGGGGCCTACGAGGATGAGGTTGGCGGCGCGCTGCATCCGGGCATGGTAGTGCGGATCGCAGACGTGAGTGAGGAGGAGTGAGGCATGAGGTGGAAGGAGGGCGATCGGCTCCCCTCGTTTCTCACTCCTCCTCCCTCACTTCTCGATGTACGTCGATGCGGATCACGCGGTCCGCGAGGGCCGGCAGCGTGCGCAGGGCCTGCCGGCTCACGCGCTCGTAGTGCTGGACGAAGCGCAGCAGGGCGGCCTCGTCCATGGGGCGGGCCCCGGGGTCCGCCGCGGCGAGCGCGCGCTCCTGCTGCATGCGCCAGCGCGGGACGACCTCGAAGCCCGGCGGCGCGAGGAACACGAGACGGTCGATGCGGCGCCACAAGGGCTGGTACCGGGCGAGCGCGGCGTTGCAGTAGCGGCGCCAGCGGCCGTCCGGATCCTCGTCGCGTTCGAGCGCGTTCACCGGCGGCCCCAGCGCCTCGGGCGGTTCCGGTGGCGTGCCGAGGAACCAGCCCTCGAACACCACCACGTCCGGCCTCGCCGGAAGCCGCGTCCACGCCGAGGCCGGGAGCCGTCGGTCGCGCAGCTTGTCGAAGCGCGGGATCGCGGGCGGCGTCGCGGACGCCCGCAGGCCGTCGAGGACGTCGGCCGCCAGCGCGAGGTCGTGCGTGCCCGGCGGCCCGCGCGTGGCCAGGAGGGGGTGGACCTCGGCGGCGAGCCGCTCGCGTTCGGGGCGGTCGAGGTAGACGTCGTCGATCGACAGCGTCGCCACGCAGAGCCCGCGCGCCGCACCCGCCTGCGAGAGCTGCGCGGCGAGGGTCGACTTGCCGGTGCCCTGCAGGCCGCTGACGCCGATCACGGGCGTGGCCGCCGCCGCGGCGAGGCCCTCGTCCAGCAGGCGCTCGACCAGGGGCTGTGGCCAGCCGTGCGTCGTCGATTGGTGGTGGGAAGGCATGCCCCTCACAATAGAGCGTGTCGTGCACCGGGATGGAATGCGTTTCACCCGGAGGGGACGCGGTGGGACATGCCGATACGCATGCACCCTGTCCCGCCGATCGGGCCGCTTCGCACCCAAAGGGCACGACACGCTCCAGTCCCCTTGCCGCTGCCGCCACGATGCCCGCACTCCCCGACGCCGTCCTCGCCACCTTCCACGACCTGCTCGAACGCGCCCGCGCCGCGGGCGAGCCTGAGCCCACCGCGATGACGGTCGCGACGGCTGACGCCGAGGGACGACCTTCCGCCCGAACCGTGCTGCTCAAGGCCTACGACACCCGCGGCTTCGTGTTCTACACGCACCTCGAGAGCCGCAAGGGCGACGAACTGCAGGCCAATCCGCACGCGGCGCTGCTGTTCCTGTGGAAGGCCCTTCCCGGTCCGGTGCAGGTCCGCGTCGAAGGCCGGGTGGAGCAGGTCGACGACGCCGAGGCCGACGCCTACTTCGCCACGCGCCCGCGCGGCAGCCAGATCGGCGCCTGGGCCTCGCTGCAGTCGCAGACGCTGCCGGACCGCGCGGCCTTCGAGGCGCGCCTGGCCGAGGTCGAGGCGCGGTTCGAGGGCGTCGCGGTGCCGCGGCCGCCCCGCTGGACCGGCTTCCGCGTCGTGCCTTCCCGCGTCGAGTTCTGGTACGGCGCCGAGTTCCGGCTCCACGAGCGCCACGTCCACGAGGGCGGGGAGGATGGCTGGACGGTGCGGATGTTGTATCCGTGATGCGGGGAGCGGGAGGCGGGAGCGGGAAGGGCGTGGGGCTTGGTTTTAGGGCTTAGGGCTTAGGGCTTAGGGCTTGGGGCTTGGGGCTTGGGGCTTGGGGCTTGGGGCCCAGGGGTTAGAGCGAGGGCTCAGGGCTTGGGGGCTAGGGCGAGAGCCATCTTCGTCTCCGTCGTGTCATCGCTCCCGGGGCGGCCGGCTGCTTGCTCTCGCTCCTCGTACCTGCTCCTCGCCACAGCGCCCCTTTCCCCCGCCTGCGGGTGTATGGACCGGACACATGGTGGACAGGTGTTCGGGGACATGGTGGACAGGAAGGGCTCCACGGCGGATGCCGCACCACACGCCTACGCAAGCCCGCTCCTTCCCCGCCTGCGAGGGGGAGGCCGGGATGGGGATGAGCGCGCGCAGCGCGTGCCTCCGCGGCGCTGGAGCCAACAGCAGAGCAAAAGCGCCCCCACCCCAGCCCTCCCCCGCATCGCGGGGGAGGGAGCCGACGCGCTGCGCGGGAGGCGCGTCGCCATGCGAGGCGACGGCGCCCACGTGGACAGGAACGGCTCCACGGCGGATGCCGCACCACACGCCACGCAGGCCGACCCCTTCCCCCGCTTGCGGGGAAAGGCCGGGATAGGGATGAGCGCGCGAAGCGCGTGCGTCGCGGCGCTGGAGCCAACAGCAGCGCAAAAGCGCCCCCACCCCAGCCCTCCCCCGCATCGCGGGGGAGGGAGCCGACGCGCTGCGCGGGAGGCGCGTCGCCATGCGAGGCAAAGGCGCCCGCGTGGACAGCAACGGCTCCACGGCGGATGCCGCACCACACGCCTCCGCAAGCCCGCCCCTTCCCCCGCCTGCGAGGGGAAGGCCGGGATGGGGGTGAGCGCGCGAAGCGCGTGCGTCGCGGCGCTGGAGCCAACAGCAGCGCAAAGGCGCCTCCACCCCAGCCCTCCTCCGCATCGCGGGGGAGGGAGCCGACGCGCTGCGCGGGAGGCGCCTCGCCATGCGAGGCGACGGTGTCCACAGTGGACAGGAACGGCTCCACGGCGGATGCCCGCACCACACGTCACGCAAGACAGCCCCTTCCCCCGCTGCGAGGGGAAGGCCGGGATGGGGGTGAGCGCGCCCAGCGCGTGCGTCCGCGGCGCTGGAGACAGCAGCAGAGCAAAAGCGCCCCCACCCCAGCCCTCCCCCGCATCGCGGGGGAGGGAGCCGACGCGCTGCGCGGGAGGCGCGTCGCCATGCGAGGCGACGGTGTCCACGGTGGACAGGAACGGCTCCACGGCGGATGCCGCACCACACGCCTACGCAAGCCCGCTCCTTCCCCCGCCTGCGGGGGAAGGCTGGGATGGGGGTGAGCGCGCAGCGCTGCTTGAGGAGCGGGTGAAGAGGAGTGAGGAACAGGTACGAGCAACCGCTTCCTCTGTTTCTCGTTCCTCTCCACTCACTCCTGCAGCATCACCGGACGGGGGCGAAGAACTGCTGGACGTAGCGTGTGCGGATGGGTTCGGCGTCGGGGGCGTGCGGGCGCGCTTCGATGTCGAAGGTGAGGCTGGGCTGGCGTCCTTCGCCGAGGCGGGCCTGGCCGAGATAGGACACCGCGCCGGCTTCGTCGATCGCGCGCATCTGCAGCGTCTGGCTGCGGCCGGTGTCGCCGGTGGCCGTCACCCGGACCTCGGCCGGAACCGGGGTCGGGTAGCCGGGACGCTCGCGCTTCTGGAGCGAGACCGTCAGCACCACGTTGGACGGGGACTGCACGATGGCGTAGCGACGCGCGACTTCGCGGGGCAGTTGCGTGCTCGGCATCGCGTTGTAGTGCAGCAGATAGGTCCCGGACTGCTGCAGGTTCTGCGCCGCCACGGCGGGCGCGGCGGAGAGAAGGGCGAGGGCGACGAGGCGGCGCATGGCGGGAGTGTGGGGTTGGGGTTTGGGGTTTGGGGTTTGGGTTTTGGGTTTTGGGTTTGGGCTCGGGGCTCGGGGCTTACTAGGGCTCAGGGCTCAGGGCTCAGGAAAGGGGCGTCGGGGGCTTCTTCGCCGCTCGTTCCTCATGCCTCCGCTCCCTCCTGCGCAGCAGGTACCACCAATCCGTTCCGGGCGTCCACCAGTCCGTGTGCGCGCAGCCAGGCGAAGGCCTCCTGCGCGTCCTGCTCGACGTAGGCGCGGGCGCTGCCCAGGCGGAAGGTGTAGCCCCAGGCGTCGAGGTCGGCGCAGGCGTGGTCGCGGCCGACGCCCAGGGCCTCGGCCAGCAGGACCTGCAGCACGCAGACCGCGTCCTCCTCGGCCACGGAGTCGGTCGCGTCCGTATGCACCCGGGCGCGCCGCTCCGGCGGCAGCACGATGAGGTGGCAGCTTTCGTGCAGGAGCGAGTGCATCGGCGTGTCGTCGCGCGCGTACACGCGGCTGCCGATGATGCCGGCCTCGGGCTCGCCCCAGTAGCTGCCGGGGATCGGCGCTCCGGCCGGGACCCGTTCGAGGTCCAGGCCGTAGCGCCGGAGCAGGGCCGCGACGGGCGCCCAGCCGAACTCGCCCAGCGTCAGCACGGCGCGGGGGGAGTCCATCGTGCGCGTCGGCTCAGGCCCGGGGCGAGGCCGCGGGGCGGCGGTCGTCGCTGTCCGGCAGCGAGACCGAGATGTCGAGCACGTCGTGGTCGCCGTCCTTCACCAGGTCGACCTTGACCGCATCGACGTCCACCGAGACGTACTTCTGGATGACCTCCAGCAGTTCGCGCTGCAGCAGCGGCAGATAGTCCGGGCCACCGCGCGAGCTGCGCTCCTGCGCGACGATGATGCGCAGGCGCTCCTTGGCGACGTTGGCGGACGGGGTCTTCGGGCGGGTGCGCAGGAAATCGAGAATGCCCATGCGTCAGCTCCCGAACAGCTTGGAGAAGAAGCCCTTCTTGTCGGCGCTGGTGAAGCGCATGGGGCGGTCCTCGCCGAGCAGGCGCGCCACGGCGTCGTCGTACGCCTGGCCGGCCTTGGCGTCCTCGGCGAGGATCACCGGCACGCCGGAGTTGGACGCGGAGAGCACCTCCGCCGATTCCGGGATGACGCCGATGGCCTTCAGCCCGAGCACTTCCTCGACATCCGCGATGCTCATCATCTCGCCCGCCTCGACGCGCTCCGGGCTGTAGCGGGTCAGCAGCAGGTGCTCGGTCACGCGGCCGCCGCTCTCCGCCTTGCGCGTCTTGGACGCGAGCAGGCCCAGGATGCGGTCGGAGTCGCGCACGGAGGACACCTCCGGGTTGACCACGACGACCGCGCGGTCGGCGAAGTACATCGCGAGGTAGGCACCCTTCTCGATGCCGGCCGGCGAGTCGCAGATGACGTACTCGAAGCCCTCCTCGGCGAGCTCCTTGAGCACCTTCTCCACGCCCTCCATCGTCAGCGCGTCCTTGTCGCGCGTCTGCGAGGCGGCGAGCACGAAGAGGTTCTCGAAGCGCTTGTCCTTGATGAGCGCCTGGCGCAGCGTCGCCTCGCCCTGCACGACGTTGACGAAGTCGTACACGACGCGACGCTCGCAGCCCATGATGAGGTCGAGATTGCGCAGGCCGACGTCGAAGTCGATCACCGCGACCTTCTTGCCGCGCTTGGCGAGGCCGTTGGCGATGCTCGCGCTGGAGGTGGTCTTGCCCACGCCGCCCTTGCCGGACGTCACCACGATGATTTCTGTCACTGATCGATTCTCCAGGGGGGTCTTGCCGTCGCGCGGGGGGAGGGGGCGCGTGCGGCGGGGTCTAGCTAGTTGAGTTCTTCGATGCGGAGATTGCCGTTGTCGAGCCACACCTGCACGGCCTTGCCGTGCAGCGCCTGCGGGATCTCCTCGAGCACCTTGTAGTGCCCGGCGATGGCGACCAGCTCGGCGTGGAACTCGCGGCAGAAGATGCGGGCCTGCTCGTTGCCCTGCGCGCCCGCCAGCGCACGGCCGCGCAGCACGCCGTAGACGTGGACGGACCCGTCGGCGATGACCTCCGAGCCGGCCCCGACCGTTGCGCAGACGGTGAGGTCGCCGCCCTGGGCGTAGATCTGCTGGCCCGAGCGCACCGGCGCCAGGTGCATGCGCGGCCCGCCCGCGGGCGCGGCCGGGGGCGGCGCGGGTGCGGGCGCCGGCGGTGGCGGAGGGGCGGGCGCGGGCGGAGCCGAGGCCGACTCGTACTGCGCGCGGAACTTGGCCAGGACCGGCAGGCCGAGGGCGGCGGCGAGCGCCTCGCTCTCGCTGCTGCCGTAGGCCAGGGCCACCGGCAGCACGCCGGCGCCGGTCAGGCCGTCGATGAGTTCGCGCGCCTGCGCCGGGCTGGGCAGGCGCGGAAGCCCGCCGAAATCCACGATGACCGCGGCCCGGGCGAAGAGCTTGGGCGCCCGTTCCACCCGTTCGCGCATCTCCTGCACCAGGCGCGGCACGTCGAGCAGACGCACGCGCAGGTTGGCGATGCCGACCTGGCCGATCTTCAGTTCGCCGGCCTGTTCGTAATCCGGTAAAGCTGCACCCATGTCTCTTCAGGTTCCCGTCGCGCGCGAGGCGCCGCCCGCAGGCCGGCGGCGGCCGGCCAGCCAGGGCACGTCCGGCAGTTCGTCGCCGTAGGTCTCGCGCACCCATTCGTAACTGCACAGGGTCTTGGCCAGCAGGCTGACGCGCCGGCCCGGACCCTCCATCACCTGCTGCCCGACCTCGCCGTACCCGAAGGTGCCGTGGAAGAGCAGGGCCGCGTCGCTGCCCTCGTCGAGGAAGACCTCGGAGGTCAGCATGGGCACCCGCACTTCCGCGTAGCTCTGCACGTCCGCGTAGAACACGCGGCCCACGCCCGCACCGCGGCGGGTGGTGGCCACGACGATGCGGTCCACGTAGAGGAAGGCGTCGTAGCGCTCGCGGAACCAGCGGAAGTTCGGGCTGTCGTAGTCGGCCGAGCGGTCCATGGCGATCAGGAAGCCGGCGAGCAGGCCGTCCACCTCGGCCACGCGGAAGTAGTCCGCGATCGACCAGAGGCGGTGCAGGGCAGGTGCATCGAGAGCGAGGATCGAGGGTCCGGCGGTGTTGTTGAGCGCGAGTACCGAATCCAGTTCGTGCTCGCGCACGTCGCGGACGAGGATCGTCATGGGGGGCTCCAGCCTGCTTGCGAGACGGCCCGGCCAGTCCTTGCGGCCGCGGCGGGGCAAGTATCGCACGCCCGGGCGCGGCCTTGGCATGCCGGGCATGACTTGCGTCCCGTGCCGCGGCGGGGCCGCCGACCTATGCTTGGTCGATGTACCAGCGCCTTAGCCACATCCAGCTGCTGCGCTTCGCCGGCCTGTTCACGTGGGCGATGGTGGGGCTGCCGCTGGTCTACAGCTGGTACTTCCCGGAGCAGTCCACCCTGCCGGCGCGGCCCCACGACGGCTGGCTGCTGGCGGCCTACCTGCCGTTCGGCGCGATCTACTGGTGGGTGACCCGGGGCCTGGGCACCCGGCGCCCGGGCTGGTCGGACGACCTGTTCCTGATCGCGCTCACGGTCTCGGCGCTGGCGGTGACCTACCTCAGCGTGTCCGGCCTGGGCGCGGTGCTGCTCATGGTGGTGGCCTGCGTGCTGCCCTGGCTGCTGCCGCTGACCATCGGCATGGTCTCGCTGATCATGGCGCACCTGGCGGTACTGCTGCTGTTCGAGAAGCTCCTGGCCCTGCCGCTGTTCGAGGCGGCGATGCAGTCGCTGCTCTACCTGGGCTTCTCGGGCTTCATCTTCGTGACGGGCTGGGTCGCCAAGCAGCAGGCCGAGGCCCGCGACGAGCAGCGCCGGCTCAACGCGGAGCTGCGTGCGACCCGGGCGCTGCTCGCGGAAAGCACCCGCCTGAACGAGCGCACCCGCATCTCGCGCGAGCTGCACGACCTGCTCGGCCACCACCTGACCGCGCTCAGCCTCAACCTGGAGGTGGCCGGGCATCTCTCGACCGGCAAGGTGCAGGAGCACGTGCGCAAGTCGCACACCCTGGCGCGCCTGCTGCTGACCGACGTGCGCGAGGCCGTCAGCCACCTGCGCGGCAGCGGGGCGATCGAGCTCACCATGGCGCTGCGGACCCTGGCCGAGGGCGTGCCGGGGCTGGACGTCCGGCTCGAACTGCCCGAGCACTTCGCCCTGGACGACCCGGAGCGCGCGCACGTGCTGCTGCGCTGCACCCAGGAGATCATCACCAACGCGGTGCGGCATGCCGAGGCGCGGACCCTGTGGCTGCGCTTCGAGCGCCGCAACGATGCCCTGCACGTGCAGGCCCGCGACGACGGCCGCGGCGCCGCCCAGGGCTTCTCGCCGGGCAACGGCCTGCGCGGCATGCGCGAACGCCTGCGCGCCCACGGCGGCGACCTCGAAGTGGTGGACACGCAGGGGACGGGCTTCGGCCTCGACCTGCGCCTGCCGCTGGCGGGATTCGACGCCGTGGCCCAGCATTCCCCGGACCCGTCCGGGTCCACGGACGCCGCGGCAGGGGCCGCCGGCGCCGATCCATCGCAGTCGAGGTGAGCATGATCCGCGTGTGTCTGGTCGACGATCAGACCCTGGTCCGCCAGGGCATCCGTTCCCTGCTCGAACTGGCGAACGACATCGAGGTGGTGGCGGAGGCCGGCGACGGCCGCCAGGCAGTCGAGCTGATCCCGCAGGTGCGCCCGGACGTGGTGCTGATGGACATGCGCATGCCGGTCATGTCCGGGCTCGAGGCGCTGCAGGCGCTCGGCGGCAGCGGCCGCCTGCCGCCGACGATCATCCTCACCACCTTCGACGACGACCAGCTCGTCCTGGCGGGCATCAAGGCGGGCGCCAAGGGCTACCTGCTGAAGGACGTCTCCCTGGAGCAGCTCGTCGACGCCATCCAGACCGTGGCCCAGGGCGGCTCCCTGGTCCAGCCGGCGGTGACCCAGCGCCTGCTTTCCGGCCTGGAGCACATGCAGAACGAGTTCGTGAGCCTGGACCGGCCGGACCCGCTGACGGAGCGGGAGACCGAGATCCTCCGCCTGATGGCCGGCGGCTTCAGCAACAAGGAGATCGCGAACTCCCTCGGCGTGGCGGAGGGAACCGTGAAGAACCACGTCTCCAACATCCTCTCCAAGCTCGGCGTCCGCGACCGCACCCGCGCGGTGCTCAAGGCCTTCGAGCTCAAGCTGGTCTGAGAGGTGTCCGCTCCTTCGATCCCCGACCTTCCCGATCCCCGCACCGGACGGTGCGACGACAGCTACATCCCTGCTAGCATGTGGGGCCCTGTGCGCCCGTCCGAAGTCCGGGCGCGCAGGCCGTCTTCTGGAGACCCCGAATGACCCGTTTTCTCGAGTTCGTCCTCGCGCTGCTGCTCGTGGCAGTGCTTTTCGTAGTGGTGGGCCTGCTGCTGCCCGCGGAGCGCAGCCTTAGCCACAGGGCGGAGAGCAATCGTCCGCAGCAGATCGTGTTCGACGTCCTGAACAGCTTCAGCCGCTTCAAGGACTGGAATCCGTTGCGCCAGAACGACCCGCAGGTGCGCTACACCACCTCCGGCCCGGTCTCCGGCGAAGGCGCCCGTCTCGAGTACTCCTCGCCGAACCGCCGCGGCGTCGGCAGCGGCGCCTGGGAGATCGTCGAGTCCGAGCCGCGCCAGCGCGTGGTCTATCGCCTCGAGAACGATGCCCGCGGCCGCGAGAAGACGATGACCTTCGAGCTGCGCCCGGTGGGCCGCAACGCGCGCAACGTCGAGCTGACCCAGACCTACAACGTCAAGTACGGCTACGACCTGCTCGGCCGCTACGCGGGGCTGTACCTCAACCGCACCGTCGGCAACGACATGAAGCGCGGCCTGGGCAACCTCAGCAACCTGCTGTCGACCATCCCGCGCTTCGACTACAGCACGCTCGAGCGCCCGGTGCAGATCGCCGAGATCGCCTCGAAGAACGTGCTGCTGGTGCCGACCAACGCGCCGCGCACGACCGAGGGCATCACCCTGGCGATCAACAACAACATGCAGTGGATCCGCCAGGTGATGGAGAAGAACCGCCTGGAGGCCGACGGCCCGCTGCGCCTGGTCACCACCGAGTACGGCGCCGAGAACTACGCGTTCGACCTGGTCCAGCCGGTGCGCGAGCGCCAGGGCACGGGTTCCGCCGCCCCGGCCGCCGGCCAGCGTGCCGAGTCGGACGAGGACGACGCGGCCGATGCCGCCGACGGCGACGTGCCGCGCCTGGTCAGGCTGCCCGAGAACTGGGCGGGTGCAGAGGGCGACGGCGCGCCGCTGCCGCAGCTCGAGATCGACCTCGAGGGCCCGGTGCAGTACACCCAGAGCTACGGTGGCCGCGCCGCCTACACGGTCGCCATCGGCCACCCGGCGGGCCTGCCGGCGGTGCGCGACCAGATCCGCGCATGGCTGCTGGTGCACGGCGAGGAGACCCAGGACCGTCCGTTCGACGAGTACCTGCGCGGTCCGCAGGACAGCTTCGCGGCGGACGCCGAGTTCGTCGTGTACTGGCCGATCAAGACCGCGGATCGTCCGGACTGGGTCGCGCCGACGCCGGTCGGCGGCGAGCAGGCCGACGAGAACGGTGAGAACGGCGAGGAGGCGGCCGGCGGCTCCCGCTGACGGCAGCCGCAGGCTGGACGCCCGATCCAACGAGGCCCCGGACCGACGGTCCGGGGCCTTCTCGTTTCAGGAAGCCGCGCCGCGGCTTCGCGATCGTCTGGAGGAACGCATGTCCGGATCCCACGGAAGCCCGGCCCTTCCGCAGCGGGCGCTGGCCGCCGCCGGTGCGGTGCTGTGCGCGCTCGCCGTCGGCCTCGCCGCCTACGCCTCGCACGGCGTCGATGGCCTGGCCCAGCAGCGGCTCGGTACGGCCGCCCTGTTCGCCTTCGGTCATGGGCTGGCGCTGGCCGCGCTGGCGCCGCATGCGCGCCGCCCGCTGGGGCGGCTCGCGCTGTGCGTGGTGCTGCTGGGGGTCCTGCTCTTCGCGGGCACCCTGGCGGCCTCGGTGCTGCTCGGGACCGGGACCCGTCTTGCGCCCACCGGCGGCAGCGCCCTGATGGTCGGCTGGCTGCTGTGGGCGGTCGCCGCGTCGGCGGCGAAGGAGTAGGGGAGCGCGTGCGGGGGAGGCCACCGCACGCAGCGCGACCTCGTACCGCCAGGAAGACGTCGAGGACCTCCCGGCGCCTCACTTCGCCGGGTCGGCGCCTCCCTGCGCCCAGCACCAGTGCCACGGCTCGTAGACGATGCCGTGCGGGTTGTCCCGCGGGTAGCTCAGGCGGAAGCCGATGCGCCCCGCGTTCGCCTGCAGCCATGCGAAGGCGGGCGTGGCCTCGAAGCTCTCCTCGGCCGGCGGCTCGCCGGGCGTGCCGATGTCCAGCGCGCGGCCGCTGTGGTGCTCGCTGTAGCCCGGTGCGGCGTTGACCGCGAGGATCGCGTCCATCGACAGTCCGCGCGCGCGCTTCCGCTGCACGATGCCGAGCTGGTAGGCGTGGCTGCGGTAGCCCGAGATGGCCTGCAGCACCACGCCGTCGCGCAGCGCCGCCTCGCGCAGGCGGCGCCAGGCGCGTGCCGCGGGTGCGAGCAGCCACAGCGGTCGCCGGAAGCGGTCGCGTCCCGCGTAGGCGAGGCGGCCCGGCTCGGGCACTTCCGCCAGGCCCGTGCGCGCGGCATAGGCGCCGGCGTCGAGCGCGAGCGCATCGAGGTGGGCGTGCAGCCGGTCGAGCGTGAGCGGGGCGTCCGACGGCGTGCCGCCGGCGTGCAGGAGATCCAGCGCATCGAGCGCCGCCTCGGCGCCCGCTCCGCGCAGCCAGTGCGGCAGCAGCGGCACCACGCCGTCGGGCCGTGCCGCGGCGAGATAGCGCCCGTCGACCTTGCGCCGGAGCAGCCAGTCCGCGCCCGCGAGCAGGCGTGCGTCGCGGTTGCCGCGCGCACGCAGCAGGCCCGCCGGCCAGAGCTCGATGTCGGGGGTGTTGACGAGGAACCGCGGGGCGCTGCGCATCGGCGGAAGGGTAGCAGGGGGGAGGAGCGGGAACGGGGAATGGGCAACAGGGACTCGGAATCGGGAATGGGAGCCGTCCGTTCCTCGACCCGATTCGCTCGTTGTTCTTCGCTCACTCCCCGGATCGCTCGCTCCCCGACACCCTCACGTCCCCGATCCATGCCGCAACGTCGTCCAGGAGAGCCCCATCCACGGTGCCGGCCTGCGCGTACTCGGCAGGGCCGGGCGGGCCCTCGCCGGCGATGAGCAGGTGGTTGAGCGCCGGATGGAGGCGCAGGGTCGCGCGCGGGTCGTCGCCGAAGGCCGCCTGCCAGCGCGCGTAGTCGTCGTCGGGGGTGACCTGGTAGTCGCGGCCGCCCTGCAGGACCAGCAGCGGCTGCGGGAGGCCGCGCGCGGTCTCCACGGGATCGTAGTCGCGCAGGTCGACCCAGTACGCGCCGGGCAGCCCGAGGAGGTTCTCGCCGGCGGGGCTGTCCGCGGTCAGGTCGGCCACCGCGGCCGCCCTGGCGCGCGCGTCGTCGATGGCGGCCTGTTCCTCGGCGCTGGTCTCGCCGTCGAGGCCGGCGAGCAGGGCGATCTGCGCGACGTACACGTCCTGCAGCGGCCGTGCCGGCGCCGCGGCCAGGATCAGGCCGGCGACCTCCGGCGCCCGCGCGCCGATGCGCGGCGCCATCTGCGCGCCGAGGCTGTGGCCGAGCACGAACACGCGCGCCGGGTCGATGGCCTCGTGCGCGCGCAGCAGGGCGACGGCCGCCAGCGCGTCGTCCACGACCTCGTCGTCCACCGTGAAGCTGCCGCCGAAGGCGTCCGGCGCGCTGCGACTGCGCTTGTCGTAGCGCAGGCTGGCGATGCCGCGCTCCGCGAGCCCGTGGGCGATGTCGCGCAGCGGACGGTTGGGTCCGACGGTTCCGTCGCGATCCTGCGGCCCGGAGCCGTGCACCAGGACGACGGCAGGAAAGGGCGCCTCGCCGGCCGGCAGGAGGAGGGTGCCGGGCAGGGCGTGTGCGCCGAGCGACACCGCATGCTCGACCGCGCCCGCCGGCGCCGGGGCGAGGGTTCCGGCGTCCACGCGCACGGCGGCCGGAACGACGCGGAAGCCGTCGATGTGGCCGTCCGCGTCCACCGCGACGCGGATGTCGATGGGCGTCATCGCGAAGTCCTGGGTCGCCGTGGTGACGAGGCGGCTGCCGATCCGTTCGCCGCGCCAGGGACCGCGCGCGCCGGGCGCGCCGAGGCGCTCCGGAAGGGTGTCCCACACCTCCGCCAGCCTGCTCGCGGTCAGGGCGGACGCGACGGCCGGCGCGAGCATGGCGTGCGCGTCGTCCCAGCGGCCGGCGTCGAGGTGGTCGACGAAGGTGCGGGCGACCGCGGCGGTGTCCGGATCCAGCTCGGCCGGCGTGGCCGCCGTCGTCAGGCTGCGCAGACCGAACCAGAACCCCGCGCCGATCAGCAGGCAGACGAGGGCGGCGATCGAGAACAGCAGCGTGCGGCGCATCGTCGTCCCCCTCAGCGCCGACGCTTTAGGAAGAACTTCAGCGCCGCGCCCATCCACACCGAGGACACCAGTTCCCAGCCTTGGGCGCCCTCGCGGTTGAGCAGCTCGGCGAGCCTGTCCGGCTTGGTCTCGCCCATGCCCCAGCGGTTCCTGGGCGCGAGCACCTTGTACTCCCAACGGTCGTTCATGCGTGGTCCTCCCCTCTTTGGTCGTCGGAATGCGGTGGCGGCTTCAGCCGCCCGTCGCGGCGCAGGGCGTCGCGCAGCACGTATTCGATCTGCGCGTTGACCGAGCGCAGCTCATCGTCGGCCCAGCGCTGCATCGCCGCCAGCACCTCGGCGTTGATGCGCAGCGGATAGGCCTTCTTCGCGCTCATCGCGGTACCGCCCCTGCGTCGTCCATCAGTACAGCGAGCCCGTGTTGACCACCGGCTGCGGCGCGCGGTCGGAGCAGAGCACCACCAGCAGGTTGCTGACCATGGCGGCGCGCCGCTCCTCGTCGAGCTCCACGGCCCCCGACTTCTGCAGCTCCTCGAGCGCCATCTGCACCATGCTGACCGCGCCGAACACGATGCGCGTGCGCGCGGCGACCACGGCATTGGCCTGCTGGCGCTGGAGCATGGCCTGGGCGATCTCCTGCGCGTAGGCGAGGTGGCTGATGCGCGCCTCGATCACGTCCACGCCGGCCTTGGCCAGGCGCTCCTGGATCTGCTCCTGCAGGTGGAGGGAGACCTCGGCCGGGTGGCTGCGCAGCGAGATCTGCCCGTCCTCGTGCTGGTCGTAGGGATAGCTCGAGGCCATGGCGCGCAGGGCGGCCTCGGACTGGATGTGCACGAAGCTCTCGTAGTCGTCGACGTTGTAGACCGCCTCGGCCGAGTCCACCACCTGCCACACGATCACCGCGGCGATCTCGATCGGGCTGCCGTCCAGCTCGTTGACCTTGAGCCGGCCGCTCTCGAAGTTGCGCACGCGCAGCGACACCTTGCGCTGCGAGTAGAAGGGGTTGTTCCAGCGCAGGCCCTGGTCCTTGACCGTGCCCACGTACTTGCCGAACAGGCTCTGCACGGCAGCCTGGTTGGGCTCGACCATGTAGAAGCCGCCGCAGGCGACCAGCAGCAGGAGGATGGCGAGCACGGCGATGCCGATGCCGAGCCCGTCGCCGCGCTGCAGGGCGGCCACCAGCAGCCAGACGGCGAGCGCGATGGCGCCGAGGATGCACACGAGGACGGGAATGCCGGAAACCGAACGGATGGGAGCCTCTTTCATGGCGATGGACCTTCGTGGGTGGACGGGGCCGGGAGGGGCGGACGGGAGGGGCAGGACCGGCGTGCGGCGGGGAGTTCGATCACCGCCCCCGGATGATTGATATCCAATTGATATCTCCCCCGCAAGTGCCCCATCGGGCTGGCAGGCGTGAAGGCGCCGCGTACACTCGCGCATCCGCATCGATCAGGAGTCGCCGTGTCGTCCAGCCCGTCCCCGTCCGTCAGTCTCGGCACCCCGCTCACCGCCGATGCCACCCGCGTCCTGCTGCTGGGGTCGGGCGAGCTGGGCAAGGAGGTCGCCATCGAGCTGCAGCGGCTGGGCGTGGAGGTGATCGCCGCCGACCGCTACGCGGACGCGCCGGCCATGCAGGTGGCGCACCGCAGCCACGTGCTCGACATGCTCGATCCCGAGGCGCTGCGCGCGCTGATCGCCGAGGAGATGCCGGACCTGGTGGTCCCGGAGATCGAGGCCCTGCACACCGAGACCCTGGTGGAGCTCGAACGCGACGAGGGCCTGCGGGTGATCCCGACCGCGCGCGCGGCCCGGCTCACCATGGACCGCGAGGGCATCCGCCGCCTCGCCGCGGAGACGCTCGGGCTGCCGACCTCGCCCTATCGCTTCGTCGACAGCCTGGAGGACTTCCGCGCCGCGGTGCGCGAGATCGGCCTGCCCTGCGTGGCCAAGCCGGTGATGAGCTCCTCCGGCAAGGGCCAGAGCACGCTGCGCAGCGAGGCCGACATCGACGCCGCCTGGGACTACGCGCAGACCGGCGGCCGCGCGGGGCGGGGTCGGGTGATCGTCGAGGGCTTCATCGACTTCGACTACGAGATCACCCTGCTGACCGTGCGCCACCGCGACGGCACCGCGTTCTGCGCGCCGATCGGCCACACCCAGGTCGACGGCGACTACCGCGAGAGCTGGCAGCCGCAGCCCATGAGCGACGCGGCGCTGGCGGCTTCGGAGGCGATCGCGCGCGCCGTCACCGAGGCCCTCGGCGGCTGGGGGCTGTTCGGTGTCGAGCTGTTCGTGAAGGGCGATGCGGTGTGGTTCTCCGAGGTCTCCCCGCGCCCGCACGACACCGGCCTGGTGACCCTGGTCTCGCAGGAACTCTCCGAGTTCGCCCTGCACGCCCGCGCCATCCTCGGCCTGCCGGTGCCGGTCGTCCGCCAGCAGGGGCCCTCGGCCTCCTGCGCGCTGCTGGCCGAAGGACAGGGCGTGCCTGTGTTCGGCGGGCTGGAGCGGGCGCTGTCGGCGCCGGACACGGCGCTGCGCCTGTTCGGCAAGCCGCGCGTGGAGGGCCGCAGGCGCGTCGGTGTCGCCCTGGCCCGCGCCGACGACATCGACACCGCCCGCGCCCGCGCGCGCGAGGCGGCCGCCGCCATCGACATCGCCCTGCGCTGAGCGGTCGCCGGGGCCGGGAGCGGCCCCCGGATGGGGCGGCTTCCGGCAGGAGCGGCTTCGGCCGCGGCCGGTCCATTCCGGCACGATCCGCCTCGTCGGTCGCGGCTGAAGCCGCTCCCACACCACTACGTGCCTCATCCAGTCGTGGCACGCGCCTCGATGCGCTTCAGCCTTCCTTGCCGGGATCGAGCGCCCGCCACGTGCCGTCGATGAGCGCCTCCAGCGGCCGGTAGCGGCGCTTGTAGTCCATCTTCGGGTGGCCGGCGATCCAGAAGCCCAGGTAGAGGTGGCCGCGGCCGGTCCCGCGGGCATGCAGGATCTGGCGCAGGATCGCCAGGGTGCCGAGGCCGCGCGCGGCCAGGGTCGGCTCGAAGAAGGTGTACACCGCCGACAGCGCGTCCCGGGCCACGTCGGTGACCGCGACCGCGACCAGTCGCCCGTCCAGCCGGAACTCGTAGAAGCGGGTCGGGCTCCATGTGCCCGCGAGGAAGCCGTCGAAATCCTCCGGCGCCGGTGCGTCCATGCCGCCGCCGGCGTGGCGCGCGGCGAGGTAGCGTTCGTAGAGGGCGAAGCGCTCCCCGGTATGGCCGGGGGCGCAGTCGGTCATCGCGATGTCCGCATTGCGCGCCAGGCAGCGACGCTGTGCGCGGTCGGGCGCGAAGGCGGCCACGGGCACCCGGACCGGCACGCAGGCGCGGCACTGCCGGCAGTGCGGCCGGTACACGTGGGCGCCGGAGCGGCGATAGCCCTGGGCGAGCGCGGACGGATAGGCCCGCGGCAGGCGCGGGTCGGCGGGGTCCAGCACCAGGTCGCGCGCCTCCCGGTCGTCGAAGTAGCCGCAGGGATGCGTCCCGGTCAGGTAGAGCCGCATCGGCCCGGACAGCGACATCGGTGCCTCCCTGCGTGCGCGGTGCGCGTCAGCCGGCGCCCTGCAGCTGGAAGGTGCCGGTCTCCACGGCCTCGGCGGGCGCCTCCTCCGGCTGCTGGCCGCCGAACACCTGGTACATGCCGCCGGCGATGATCGCCGCGGTCACGATGAGCAGGGCGATCTTGATGCGCTGGGTCATGGCGCGGCGGCGGCGGTTGGAGTCGCCGATGCCCGGCGCCGGCGGCGGCGTGAAGGAGTTGGGCAGGAAGCTGTCGGGGCGCGTGGTGTCGATCAGCCCCGCCTCGCGCAGCAGCTCGCGGGCGCGGACCTGGTCGCCGGTGTGCACCACCCAGACCGCCGGCTGCGGCTTGCCGCCGGGGCTCTCCCGGTAGCTGAACTGGCTGCGGCGGCCGCCCTTGTAGGAGCGGCCCTGGCTGATCCAGGTCTCGATGCCGTTGTCGTTGAGGAGGCGGGCGACGCCCTCGACGTTCTCGAGGCGGAGAGAGGAGAAGATCTGACGCATTTCAGGCCTTCGCGGTGCGGTCGATCACGCGGATCAGCCCTTCCTGGGCGGTGGAGGCGACCAGCCGGCCGTTGCGGTCGAAGATCTGCCCGCGCGCCAGCCCGCGCGCGCCCGAGGCGCTGGGGCTGTCGCAGGCGTAGAGCAGCCACTCGTCGACGCGGAAGGGGCGGTGGAACCACAGCGCGTGGTCGAGCGAGGCCATCTGCACGCCCGGCTGGTAGTAGCTGATGCCGTGCGGGAAGGTCGCCGTGCCGAGCAGCTGGAAATCCGACGCGTAGGCCAGCAGGGCCTGGTGCAGCAGGGGGTTGTCGTCCACCCGCTCGGTCAGGCGGAACCACACCTGCTGGAAGGGCGGCCGCTTCGGCGGCCTGAGCGGGTCGCGCGGATAGACGTGGCGGAAGTCGAAGGGGCCTTCCTTGGTCAGCCAGCGCTGGATCTTGGCCGGCAGCCTGGCGATGAGTTCCTCGGGAATGCCGGGGCCGGACTCCAGGTCCTCAGGGGCGGGGACCTCGGGCATCGAGGTCTGGTGCTCGGCGCCGGGCTCGGGCTGCTGGAACGAGCAGGTCATGACGAAGATCGGCTGCCCGTGCTGGATGGCGGTCATGCGCCGCACCGAGAAGCTGCCGCCGTCGCGCGTGCGCTCCACCGTGTAGACGATGGGATGCTCGATGTCGCCGGCGCGCAGGAAGTAGGCGTGCAGCGAGTGCACGCAGCGGGCGGTGTCGGTCAGCGTGCGCTGCGCCGCCGCCAGCGCCTGGCCCAGCACCTGCCCGCCGAACACGTACTTGGTGCCGATGTCGCGGCTCTGGCCGCGGAACAGGTTGTCCTCGAGGCGCTCGAGCGCGAGCAGGTCGGTCAGTTCGGCGACGACGGAGTCGGTCATGGACGGCGGGGACGGGCGGAATGCGGCCCACCAGTATACCGGGGGCCCTGCGGCGGCCCGGTGGGGACGGACGCCGCGGTTCAGTCCCCGTCGGCGCGGTCGATCCCGGCGGGCAGGCGCTGCAGCCCGCTGGCCGCGAGCACCCGCGGCCAGGGAAACCGCGGGCCCGGGTCGCGCTTGCGGAAGACGCGTCGGGTGGGGTCGTCGCTGGCCGGCTCCGTGCGGGTGTCGAGATCCTCATGGCCGGCGATGCCGCTCAGGGCCGGCAGCTCGCGGCGCAGCGCCGCCAGCAGGTCGATCAGGGTCCGGATCTGCGCTTCGGTGTAGGGCTCGTCCATGTCCTGGTGGCGCGAGTCCAGCCAGTGCGGATAGCGCCCGCTGTTGACCAGCTCGATGCCGACCGAGCGCTCGTTGTAGCCGCGGGTGTGGTGGGCGATGCGCTCCGGGCGCACGTAGACGTGCAGGGTGCCGTCGCGGTCGATGTAGTAGTGCCCGCTGTTGCCCGTGCCGCTGCCCGGGTACAGCACGGCCTCGCCGAAGCGCCGCGCGCTGGCGAGGTCGGGGGTCTCGGTGCAGTGGACGATCACCAGGTCGATGGCGCTGCGCGGGCGCTCGGCCAGGCGCAGTTCGTAGGGCAGGGGGGCGACGTGGGCTGTGGCGAGGACGTCGGCGGGCGGCAGGTCGGCAGGCATGCCGGAGATGGTGTCGCAGATCGGCGCGCCGCGCACGCCGTCGGGCGTGTCCTGCCCGTCGAGACGGCTGTCCGCCCATCAACGGGCGCTTCCGTCGTCGCGACGGCGCGACCGTGCGGGCTGGCGGGGAGCGGCCCCGGGTCCGCCGCGCTTCGCATTTGCGTCGAGGTGAGAAGTACATCGCGCGCGCGAGGCCCTATCATCGCCGCCCTCATGCGCAAGACCCGCCCCCATCCCGATTCCCCGCTCGGCCGCCTGCTCGCGACGTTGCCGCGGCCCGGCCGCGTGGAGTGGATCGGCCTGCGCCCGGCGCGCGAGGCGCCGATGCGCGTCGTCGATGCCGTCGTGGCGGTGGTGGGCGCCGGCCTCGACGGCGACCGCTATGAGGGCCGCAGCGGCACGCGCGAGGTCACCCTCATCCAGGCGGAGCACCTGCCGGTGATCGCCGCCCTGGCCGGACTCGACGCGCTGCCGCCGGAGCTGCTGCGGCGCAATCTGGTGGTGAGCCGCATCCCCCTGGTCGCGCTGGGCGGGCGCCGCTTCCGCATCGGCACGGCGCTGCTGGAGGGGACCGGTCCCTGCGATCCCTGCTCGAAGATGGAGGCCGCGCTCGGGCGCGGCGGCTACAACGCCATGCGCGGGCATGGCGGCATCACCGCGCGCGTGGTCGAGAGCGGCCTCATCCGTCTGGGCGACGCGCTGTGCCCGGTGGACGAGCGCCCGCTGCCCTCGGACATCGCCCAGCACGCCCTGTTCTGATCAGCCGGAGAGACCGACGCATGAAAGGCCACGTCATCCTGTCGCACGGGCTCGAGAGCAGCCCCAACGCCACCAAGGTGAGCGCGCTCGCGGCGGTCGCCGAACGGCTGGGCTGGAGCCACGAGCGACCGGACTATTCCGACATCGACGCAGGCCGCCGGGTCGCCGACATCGACCTGCGCATCGCGCGCCTGCGCGAACGCGCGGAAGCCGCCTGCGGCAAGGGCCCGGTGGTGCTGGCCGGCTCCAGCATGGGCGCCTTCGTCTCGGGCTTCGTCTCGCAGGAACTGCCCACGGCCGGGCTGTTCCTGATGGCGCCGCCGATCGCGATCGACGGCTTCCCGCGGCGCTTCGACGCCGCGCGCGTGCCGACTCGCATCGTCCACGGCTGGGACGACGAACTCATCCCCGCGCAGGCGGTGATCGACTGGGCCTACCCGCGCCGCGACGGTCTCGTGCTGGTCGCCGACAGCCACCGCCTCGCCGCGCACGTGGAGTTCTGCGCCGAGGAGTTCGGGCGCTTCCTGCAGGGGCTGTAGGGCGCCCGCGCGCGCCGGGGCGAGGCAGGACGCGCTTCGCCTGCGGTCGGGGGGCCGGGAATCTTCGGGCCGCCGGGCCAGGCCGCGGCACGGTGCCGCGGCCTGGCGGTCCCTCAGCGCGTCGGCGGCGGGAACACCGTCGGCGCGGGCGGGGCGACGACGGGGCGTACCGGGTTGGCCTCGAGCTCGCGCAGCAGGACCTGCACGGCCTGCTCGATGCTCGGGTCGCGGCCGGCTGCGACGAGTTCCGGGCGGTCGATCACCTCGATGTCCGGGGCCACGCCTTCGTTCTCCACCGCCCAGTTGCCCTCGGTGTCCATGAAGCTGAAGGTCGGCGTCAGCACCGCGCCGTTGTCCGCCAGGCGCGGCGTGCCCGAGAGGCCGATCAGGCCGCCCCAGGTGCGGGTGCCGATGAGGGTGCCCAGGCCCAGCTTGCGGAAGTAGTAGGGCAGGGCGTCGCCGCCGGAGCTGGACAGGCCGTTGATGAGCATGGCCTTGGGCCCGCGGTGCGACAGCAGCGGCGTGGCGTTGGGGTCGAGGCCGCGCCGCTTCCAGTAGTTGAGCGGTTCCCGCGCGAGCAGCTCGACCAGCCGGTCGGGGATGAAGCCGCCGCCGTTGTAGCGGTCGTCGATGATCAGCGCCTCCTTGTCCGCGTAGGCGACCAGGCCCTTGAACATCTCGCGGCTGCCCTCGACCGCGGTGTTGGGCACGTGGATGTAGCCGATGCGGCCGCCGGAGAGCCGGTCCACCAGGGCCCGGCGCTGCTGTACCCAGTCGGCGTAGCGCAGTTCCTGCTCCGACTCGATCGTCCGTACCCGTACCTCGCGCGCGCCGCGCTCGCTCGGGCTGCCGTTGACGCGCAGGGTCACCACCTTGCCGCCGGTGTTCTCCAGCAACCGGTAGACGTTGCCCACGCTGCGGGCATCCACGCCGTTGACCGCCAGGATGTAGTCGCCGTCGCGCACGTCCACGCCCGGCGCCGAAAGCGGCGAGCGCGCGGCGACGTCGCTGGCGTCCTCGGGGAAGATGCGCGCGATGCGGAAATAGCCCGAGGCATGGGCCTCGATCTCCGCGCCGAGCAGGCCGCCCGGCCGGCGTTCGACCTTGGGCTGGTCGCCGGACTCGACGTAGACGTGGCCGGCGTTGGCTTCGCCCGCGAGCTCGGAGAGCAGGTAGTCCAGGTCGGCGCGCGCGTTGACGTGGGGCAGCAGCACCTCGTACCGGGCGCGGATCGCCGGCCAGTCCTGGCCGTGCATGCCGGGGTCGTAGAACCAGTCGCGCATGATCCGCCAGGCGTCGACGAACATCTGGTTCCACTCGCGGCGCGGATCGATGCGCAGTTCCCAGGCGTCGGTCTTGAGGCGGTTCTGTTCGGCGCGCGAGGCCAGGGCGTCTCCCTCGGCGCCGGTCGCGTCGACGATGGAGAAGTTGCGGCCCTGCTGGACGAGCACCTTCTCGCCGTTGGCCGAGAGCGCGTAGTTGCGCACGCCGGCGGCGACGTTCGCCGGACGCTCGCCCTCGGTCTCCAGGAAACGCAGGGTGCCGGGCTCGCCCGGGCGGTCGCCGCCGGTGAGGAAGAACACGCCCTTGGCGTTGGCCTTGAGGTTCGAGTAGGAGCCCGCCTCGGCCTTGAGCGGCTGCACGCGCTCGGCGAAGCCCTCGATGTCGATGCGCACCTGCCTCGCCGGCTCGGCCGGCGCCGCCTCGCCTGCGCCCTCGATGGCGGTCTCGTCGCTCCTGGGCAGGAACAGCGCCGGGCCGTCGGCCTGCAGCGCCGCCGCGTAGATGCGCGTGGACCTGTTGTACAGCCAGTTGAACTCGTAGCTGCTGAAGGCGAGGTTGTAGTCGCGGTCGGAGAGGAAGTAGAGCCAGCGCCCCTCGGGGTCGAACGCCGGGCTGCTGACCGGGGCGGTGCCGTCGGTCAGGGCGCTGGAACGCCCGCTGGCGAGGTCGTGCACCCAGATCGACGGATTCCGGCCGGGGCCGGTCTTGACGTAGGCGAGCCAGCGCGAGTCCGGCGACCAGGTGTAGTCGGTGATGTCCTCGCGGGTGCTGCGATCCACCTCGACGATGCGCCCGCTGGCGACCTCGACCACGCGCAGCCGCTGGCGCTTGTCGCCGAAGGCCAGGCGCGCCGAGTCCGGCGACCACACGGGCGTGAAGCGCCAGATGTCGCCGTCGTGGGTGATCCGCCGCGGTTCGCCGCTGCCGTCCTGGGCGCGGATGTAGAGCTCGTACTCGCCCGAGGCGTCGGAGTAGTAGGCGATCCAGCGGCCGTCGGGCGACCAGGCGACGCTGTGCTCGCGCGCATCCGGCGTGTTGCTGACGTTGCGCGGCTCGCCTTCCTTCGCCGGGAGCGTGAACAGCTCGCCGCGCGCGGCGAAGGCCGCGCGCCGCCCGTCCGGCGCGATGTCGAAGCTCTCGACGAACTCCGCGGCCTTGACGTGGCGCGGCTGGGTCTCGGGGAAGTCGCCGGTCACGCGGATCGGCACCTGGGCCGCCTCGCCGCTGCCGGGATCGAAGCGCCAGATCGCGCCGCCGTTCTCGAACACGATGGCCTCCGGACCGGCCGAGGGCCACAGCACGTCGTAGTCGGAGAAGTCGGTGAGCTTGCGCGGCTCGCCGCCGGTGGGGGCGATCGCGTACAGGTTGAGCGTGCTGTCGTTGCGGTCGGAGACGAAGTAGACCGTGTCGCCCACCCACATCGGCTGGTGGTCGGTGGCCCGGTCGTCGGTCAGGCGCAGCGAGGTGTCGGCCGTGAGGTCGTAGACCCAGACGTCCTGCGCGCGGCCGCCGCGGTAGCGCTTCCAGGTGCGGAAGTCGCGGTCGATGGGCGTGTAGACGAACCGGCTGCCGTCCGGCGAGAGCATGCCGCCGCCGCTTTCGGGGATGGGCATCGGCCGTTCCATGCCGCCGTCGACCGGCACGAGGTAGGGCCGCCCGTCGCGGTTGCTGCTCGGGTTGCGGTTGGTGCGCACCACGACGTGGCTGCCGTCCGGCGTCCAGTCCAGCACGCGGTAGTCGGTGCCACCGCGCGGCGGCTGCGGCCCGATGTCGTTGTACCAGGTGAGCTGGCGCGGCGGCCCGCCCGCCGCCGGCATGACGTAGACCTGGCGGGTGCCGTTGTACTCGGCGGAGAACGCGATCTGGCTGCCGTCCGGCGAGAACTTCGGATACAGCTCCTGGCCCGGGTGCGAGGTCAGCCGCTGCGCGGTACCGCCGGCCGCGTTCACCACGTAGATGTCGCCCGCATGCACGAAGGCGATGCGCTCGCCGTGGATGTCGGGGAAGCGCAGCAGCTTGCTGGGCGAGTCGGCGAGGGCAGGGGCGGCGAGCGCCAGGGCGATGCCGAGGACGACGGGTCGGAACATGGAATTTCCTGCGGGAGGCGAACCGCGCGATCTTCCGGATTCGGCGAGGGCGACGGGAGTGCCGTCGGTTGGGTCCATTGGCGGTGACGGACCAGCACCCTTTACCCCGGCAGCGGCCGCGGAGTAAGGCCGCCGGCCGAACAACGACAGGTGCAGAGCTTCCGCGCCTGCGGCGCGGGTCCCTTTTGTCTTGGCAAAAGGAACCAAAACCGCCTTCGCCCGGCCGCTCGCCGGCGCTGACGCGCCGGTGCCCTGCGTTTCTCGCCGGGCGCTGCGGCGGCCGAACTCGCTTCGCTCGGACAGCGGCCGCCTGTCTTCCGCGCCAGCCTGCGATGCTCGGCTCGATCGGGCGCGGGATCTGCATGCAGCGCTCCTACCTCGTCATCCCGGCGATCGAAGGGATGCGGCTCTGCATCCACGCGCAGAGCAACTGCAAGTGCAGAGCTTCCGCGCCTGCGGCGCGGCCTACTTTTGTCTTGGCAAAAGTAGGCAAAACCGCTCCCGCGGGCCGCTCGCCGACGCTTCGCGTCGGTGCCCTGCGCGTCTCGCCGGGCGCGGCGGCGGCCGAACTCGCTTCGCTCGGACAACGGCCGCCTTCCTTCCGCGCCCGCCTGCGATGCTCGGCTCGCTCTAACGCGGGATGGCAGAGCAACGGCCAGAGCCAGAGCCAACGGCAAAACCAAAGCCAAGGCCAAGGCCAAGGCAGGAGCGTGCGTGTCGTTGCCGTTGCCTTAGCTGTTGCCGTTGCCGTTGCCGTTGCTCGTGACCTTCTTCGCCCTTAGAGCGAGCCGAGCACCGCAGGGCGAGGCGGAGAACAGGCGGGCGTTGTCCGAGCGAAGCGAGTTCGCCCGCCGCCGCCTCGACCGAGGAGCACAGGGCACCGGCGCGTCAGCGCCGGCGAGCGGCCGGGCGAAGGCGGTTTTGGTTCCTTTTGCCAAGACAAAAGGAACCCGCGCCGCAGGCGCGGAAGCTCTGGACCTGCCTGGATGCAGAGCCGCATCCCTTCGATCGCCGGGATGACGAGGTAGGGAGCGCTGCATGCAGATCCTGCGCCCGATCGAGCCGAGCATCGCAGGCGGGAGCGGAGGCCGGACGGCCTGCCTCCGCAGATCCCCCGGCACGGCGCCCGCCGGCACCCCATGCGCTACGCTGGCCTGCCGCCCCCGACGGCACCGCCATGTCCAACGCCCTCTGCCGCACCGACGACACGGTGCTCCTCATCGTCGACGTCCAGGAACGTCTGCTGCCCGCGATCCACGACGGCGAGGCCGTCGTCGACCGTTGCCTGCGGCTGGCGACCGCCGCGGGGACGCTCGGGGTGCCCGTGCTGGGCACCGAGCAGTATCCGCAGGGACTGGGGCCGAACGTCCCCGCGCTGCGCGCGCTGTGCGCGGACACCTTCACGAAGCGCCACTTCGCGGCGACGGCGGAACCGGGCTTCCTCGACTGGCTGCCGGCCTGCCGCAGCGTCGTGCTCGCCGGCTGCGAGGCGCACGTGTGCGTGCTGCAGACCGCCATCGGCCTGCTCGAGCACGACATCGAGGTCAAGCTGGTCGCCGACGCGGTGGGTTCGCGGGATCCGCGCAACCGCGACCTGGCGCTGCAGCGCCTGCGCGACTACGGCGCCGACGTCGTCGGCACCGAGATGGTGCTGTTCGAGTGGCTGCACACCAGCGCCCACCCGGCGTTCAGGACGGTCAGCCGCCTGATCCGCTGACGACGCCGGCCGCGCGCGGCGGCCGGCGTCGGGGCGGCTACTGGGCCGGCTCGGCGAGCTCGATCTCGCGGTCGCCGCCGGTCTCGCGCCGCGCATCCGCGGCGTGGTCGCGGGCGAGCAGCAGGTAGACCGCCGGCAGCACGAACAGGGTGAACAGCGTGCCGATCGACATGCCGCTGGCGATCACCAGGCCCATCGCGAAGCGCGAGGCGGCGCCGGGGCCGCTCGCGGTCAGCAGCGGGAACATCGCGAACACCAGGGCGGCGGTGGTCATCAGCACCGGGCGCAGGCGGATGCCCGAGGCCTCCTCGACCGCCTCGCGCCGGGACAGGCCGCGCTCGACCTGCAGCGTGTTGGCGAACTCGACGATCAGGATGCCGTGCTTGGCGATCACGCCCACCAGGGTCATCAGCCCGACCAGGGTGTAGATGTTGATGGTCGCGCCCGGCAGGTTGGTGAGCTGCATGCCGTTGAGGAGGCTCACGACCGTCAGCGTCAGCAGCGCGCCGGAGATCGCCATCGGCACCGTGAGCATCATGATCAGCGCATCGCGGAAGCTCTCGAACTGCGCCGCGAGCACCAGGTAGATCACGATCAGGGCCAGCAGCAGGGTCAGCAGGAAGGCCGAGCCCTCCTGCTTGAACTGCCGCGACTCGCCGCCGTAGTCGACGCTGTAGCCCTGCGGCAGCACCTCGGCCGCGGCGCGGTCCAGCACGCCGAGCGCGTCGCCCAGGGTCACGCCGGGGCGCGGCACGCCGGAGATGGTCACCGCGTTGAGCTGCTGGAAACGGTTGAGCTGCTGCGGCTGCACGCTCTCCTCGAAGGAGATCAGCGTGGACATCGGGATCAGCTGCCCCTCGCGGGTGCGGGTGTAGTAGTTCGCGAGCTGGTCGGCGTTGAGGCGGTCGCTGCGCTGCACCTGCGGGATCACCCGGTAGGAGCGGTTGTCCAGGGCGAAGCGGTTGGTGTAGCCGCCGGCGAGCATGGACGCCAGGTCCGCGCCCAGGGTGCGCATGTCGATGCCGAGCAGCGCGGCCTTCTCGCGGTCCACCACCACGTCGATGCGCGGCTTGTCGATCTTGAGGTCGGTGTCGAGGAAGATGAAGCGGCCGCTGGCCTGCGCGCGCTGGAGGATCTCGTCGGCGAGTTCCTGCAGGTTCTCCAGCGGGCCGATGCCGCCGACCACGAAGTTGATCGGCGTGCCGCCGCCGCCCGCCGTGGGCAGCGCCGGGGGGATGGCCGCGAAGGTGTTGAGCCCGCTGATCGCGCCGATGCGGGGCGTGATGTCCTGGTCGAGCACCTGCTGGGTGGTGCGCTCGCGCTGGCCCCAGGGCTCGAGCACGAAGCCCGCGATCGCGTTCGTCGTGGCGCCGCCGCCGGCACCGCCCATGCCGCCGTTGATGAGGAAGAAGTTGCTGACCTCCGGCGTCTCCTCGGCGATGCGGGTGAGTTCCGCGGTGGAGCGTTCGAGGCTGTCCAGGGTGGTGTACGGGTCGGCGGTGCCGAGCGAGAACACGAAGCCCTGGTCCTCCTGCGGCGCCTGCTCCGCGGGCATCGTCATGTAGAGCGGGAAGATCAGCGCGAACACGATGGCGCCGAACACCAGCACGACCGAGCGGGTGTCGAGGGCCGAGGACAGCCGGCGCTGGTAGGCCAGGCGCAGGCGCTCGAAGCGCGCGTCCAGCCATGCCTCCAGCCGGCCCTTCTCGCCGCGGTGGGGCTTGAGGATCTTCGCGCACATCATCGGCGTCAGCGTGAGCGCGATGACGCCGGAGAGCAGCACCGCGCCCGCCAGGGTGAAGGCGAACTCCACGAACAGCACGCCTGTCAGCCCGCCCTGGAAGCCGATCGGCAGGTACACCGCGACCAGGGTCGTGGTCATCGCCACCACCGGCCAGGCCAGCTCGCGCGCGCCCTTGATCGCCGCGGCGTAGGGGCTCAGGCCCTCCTCGATGTGGCGGTGCACGTTCTCCAGCACGATGATGGCGTCGTCCACCACGATGCCGATCGCCAGCACCATCGCCAGCAGGGTGAGCAGGTTGATGGTGAAGCCCATCAGCAGCATCAGGAACAGCGCGCCGATGAGCGACAGCGGCACCGCGATCGCCGGGATCAGCACGCTGCGCAGCGAGCCGAGGAACAGGTAGATCACGACGATGACGATGATCACCGCCTCGATGATGGTGCGCATCACCTCGGCGATGGCGTCCTCGATGTACTCGGTGCTGTCGTAGGGCACGTCGGCGCGCATGCCCTCGGGGAGCTGGGGCAGGATCTCGCCGTCCCACACCCGGCGGACCTCGCGGATCACGTCCAGCGAGTTCGCGTCCGGCGCGACGAACACGCCGATGAAGGTCGCGCTCTCGCCGTTGAAGGCCACCGAGGTCGCGTAGCTCTCCGAGCCCAGTACCACGTCGGCGACGTCGCCCAGGCGCACGATGGCGCCGTTGGCGGAGCGGACCACCAGCTGGCGGAATTCCTCGGGCGTGCGCAGGTCGGTCCGCGCGGTGAGGTCGATCGAGACCAGGTGTCCCTTGGTCGAGCCCACCGCCGACAGCACGTTGTTCGCCTGCAGGGCGGCGTTGACGTCGGAGGCGGTGACGCCCAGCGCGGTCATGCGGTCGGGCTTGAGCCAGACGCGCATCGCGAAGGTGCCGCTGCCCATGATCTCCGCGCGCTGCACGCCGGGGATGGTCGCCAGCCGCGGCTCCACCGCGCGCACCACGTAGTCGGTGATCTGGCTGTTGTCGAGCACGTCGCTGGAGAACGACAGGTACATCGCCGCCGTGGTCTCGCCCTGTTGCAGCTCGACCACCGGGTCCTCGGACTCCGCCGGCAGTTCGCCGCGCAGCTTGTTGACCTTGGCCGCCACCTGGGTGAGCGCCTCGTTGGGATCCACGTCCAGGCGCAGGTAGGCCTGGATGGTGCTGATGCCGGCGGCGCTGGTGGACACCAGGTAGTCGATGCCCTCCGCGCTGGCGACCTCGCGCTCCAGCGGCGTGGTGATGAAGCCCTGCATCAGGTCCGCGTCGGCGCCGAAGTAGGTCGTGCTGACGTTGATGACCGCGTTCTGCAGCTCCGGGTACTGGCGCACGTTGAGTTCGGCGCCGGCACGCAGGCCGAGCAGCAGGATGAACAGGCTGACGACGACCGCCAGTACCGGTTTGTTGACGAAGATGTCGGTGAATTTCATCGCGTGGTCTCGGTCACGCCAGCCCGCTCGCGCGGGCGAAGCCGGTCGCGCCGCCGGAGGCGGCGCCCGGTCCGTCAACGGTTATCGACCTCGGGGCGCGCCTGCGCCTCCGGAGCGTCCTCGCCGATCACCACCGCCGCGCCGTTGCGCAGCTTGAGCAGGCCGCTGCTCGCGACCCGCTCGCCGGGCTGCAGGCCCTCGAGCACGGCGATGAAGTCGCCGCGGGTGGCGCCGGTGCGCACGAAGCGCTGGTTGACCACCAGCGTCGGCGCCTGCCCGGCGGCCTCGCCGTCCTCCGGCGCCGCCTCGGTGATGACGTACACCGAGTTGCCGTAGGGATTGAAGCTGATCGCGGTCTGCGGGATCACCACCACCTCGGTCGGCTCGCCCAGATCGAAGCTCACCCGCGCGAAGGTGCCGGGGCGCAGGCTGCGGTCGGGATTGCGCAGAGTGGCCTGCACCATGAAGTTGCGGGTGTCGGGATCGACCTCCGGCTCGATGGCGGTGATCTCGCCCTCGAAGCTGCGCCCGTCCTGCGCGTCCACGCTCGCCACCACGCGCTGGCCGGTGCGTACCTCGGCCAGGCGCTGCTGCGGCAGGGTGAAGTTGAGGAAGATCGGGTCCAGCGACTGCAGGCTGACGATGGCGTCGCCCGGGCCGATGTACTGGCCGAGGTTGACCCGGCGGATGCCGAGCACGCCGGAGAAGGGCGCGCGGATGGTCTTCTGCGCGATCAGGGCGCGCTGCGCCTCGGCCTGCGCCAGGGTGCTCGCCGCCTCGCTGGCGCGCTGGTCGATCTCGGCCCGCGACACCAGCTGGCGCTCGCCCAGCTCGCGGTAGCGCTCGGCCTGGGTGCGCGCCAGCTCGGCGGAGGCCTCCAGCGCGCGCAGCGTGGCGATCTCGGTCGAGGCGTTGAGGTGCAGCAGGACGTCGCCGGCAGCGACCTCCTGGCCCGCCTCGAAGTGGATGGCGCTGACCACGCCGCCGGCCTCGGTGGTCACGTTGGCGCCGTTGACGGCCTCCAGGGTGCCGACCGCCTGCACCGCCTCGCTCCAGGTCTCGCGCACCGCCTCCGCCGCGGAGATGGTCGCGGGCGGCTGCGGCATGTTGTCCAGGAACTGGTTCATGGCGCGGTTGCCGAACCACTTCACGAAGAAGATGCCGCCGAAGACGATCGCGACCGCGAGCAGCATCCAGAACATCCGCTTGCCCGTGGACGGCCGGGCGGAGGAGGGGGAGGGCATGGGAACCGTTCCTTGATCGGCGCAGCGGGCGACATGCCCCTGCGGTGAGGTGGCGCATTGTCCGCATGCCGGGCCGGCGCCGCTACCTTGACGCGTCCTTCACGCTCTGCGTCGACCTCTCGCCGGGCGCCGCGTTTCGTGGAAAAGTGGCGCCTTCCCCCCGAGCGAGGACCGCCATGTCCACCATCCTCCGTCTTGCCGCGGGCGCGGCCCTGCTGGCCGTCGCCTTCGCCGCCGGCGCGGCGACCTACCGGAACCCCGCGGTCGCGCTGGAGGTGCCGGAGGGCTTCGAAGGCCCGACCGTCGAGACGCCCGCGCCGGGCGCGGAGACCGCGGCCTTCGTCCGCCGCGATCCGGGAAGCCCGGTCGGGGCGCTGCTGCAGGTGACCACCCAGACCTTCTCCTCGTCGCCCGCGGCCGGGATGGACCCGGACCGCGCCGCCATCACCTACCTGCGCGAGTTCCTCGGCGGCATCGAGCGGCGCCGCAGCGGCTTCGCCGCCTCGCAGCCGATGATGCTGGAGGTCGATGGCCACCGCATGGCGCGCGCCAACTGGACCGGCAACCACGGCGAGGTGGCGATGCGCGGCACCATGTACGCGCTGATCGTCGGCGACCGCCTGGTGGTGCTGCATGCCCAGGACCTCGCCGACCCCTCGCGCCGCCACGTCGAGGCGGCGATGCGCGCCATCGAGAACCTGCGCGTGGCCGCACGTTGATCCCGGTCCGGTCCCGCATGGTTTCCCTCCGCCTCGCCGTCGTCCTGCTCGCCGCCGTCCTGCAGCCGGCCGTGGCGGCGCCGCTCGCCATCCATCTGGCGGGCGACTCCACGATGGCGGAGAAGTCCGCGGACCGGCGTCCCGAGACCGGCTGGGGCGAGGCGCTGCCGGCCTATCTCGATCCGGCCCAGGCGCGCGTCGTGAACCATGCGGCCGACGGCCGCAGCACCCGCACCTTCGTCGAGGAGGGCCGGTGGCAGGCCCTGCTCGACGCCCTGCAGCCGGGCGATGCGGTCTTCATCCAGTTCGGCCACAACGACGCCTCGTCGCGCGCGGACCGCCACACCCCGCCCGAGGCCTACGCCGCCAACCTGCGCCGGTTCGTGGCCGAGGTGCGCGCGCGCCAGGCCCTGCCCGTGCTGTTCACGCCGGCGGCCCGACGGCACTTCGTCGACGGCAGGCTGGTCGACACTCACGGCGCCTACCCGGGGCTGGTGCGCGAGGTCGCGGCCGAACTCGACGTCCCCCTGGTGGACATGCAGCGCGAGAGCGCGGAGCTCCTCGCCGACCTGGGTGAGGTCGCCTCGCGGCGCCTGTTCCTGTGGGTGCCCGCGGGGCATCCGAACCATCCGGACGGGGTGCAGGACGACACCCATTTCTCCCCCGAGGGCGCCCAGCAGATGGCCGGGCTCGCGGTGGACGGACTGCGCGAGCTCGGCATCCTGCTGGGCGCGTTGCGGCCGCTCTAGCCGCCCGCGCCGGCCTGGTGCGGCGCCTCGTCGATCTCCTCGTCCGCCCCCGCCTGTTCGGACTGCGGTGCGGGCGCACCCGGGGCGCGGCCCTGGTCGGCGCGCTTGCCCAGCGCCGAGCCCAGCGCGCTCTGCAGCTTCGCGGCGGCGCCGCGGATGGCGTCGCGCAGGTTGTCGGCGTGTGCGGTGACGCTGATCGGCGGCAACCCCGCCGGCCGTACCTCCATCATGCAGCGCTTGTCGCCGCTGCCCGACTTGCCGCCGTTCACGTCGCCGAGGTGGACCTCCACGCGCGTGATCCGGTCCCGGAAGCGGGCGAGCTGGGTCTCCACCACGTGCTCGACGTGCTCCGCCAGCGAATCGCGGCCTTCGATGTGGTTGTCGGTGTTGGTCTGGATGTGCATGCGCTGTCCTGTTCGGGTCGATGCAGCCCGACGGCTGCAGCACCCGACGCTAGCGGCAAGGACATTCGCGGCGCGTCGAGAGCGCGCCCGGCGGTTCAGGCGGCGTGCGTGCCGTCGCAGTCCGGGGCGCGCACGCAGCGCCAGTAGGGACGCTGCGTGTCGTGTCGCCGCACCAGGCGCGTCGGCGCCTGGCACAGCGGGCAGGCCGGCGCGGTCGAGACCGTGGAGCAGCCGACCACCTTCGGGGGCGGCGTCGTGTCCTCGGGCGGCGGCAGGACCGCGTCGTCCTTCGGAATGGTCTCGACCAGGGCGAGCAATGCGTCGTCGACGACCAGTTCGATGGCGTGGCCGCGCGCGAAGGCGAGGGCGTCGGGGGCGACGTCGCGCAGGCCGAGCACCACGAGGCGGTCGGCGCGGTGGTCCTGCACGAGCTGCCAGAGTTTCTGCAGGTGCGCGAGGCGGATCCTGCGGCGCCAGTGCGCGCATTGCAGCAGTGCGACCTGCCGGTCGCGGCGGAGGACGAGGTTGGCGCCGTCCGCGCCGCCCAGCGCGGTGCGGTGGACGAGGAAACCGCGCTGGCGATGGGCCTCGGCCACCAGTGCCTCGACCTCGTGTGCCGGCAGCGCTGCGAGCGCGCGCACCACGGGCGGGGCGGTGCGGAAGCCGTGTCGGCGCCACAGGACGGTGACCGCCGCCAGCAGCGCCAGCGAGAACAGCCCGACGGCCAGTGGCAGGCGGTAGGCATGCGCGGCGACCAGTGCGGCGGGCGTAGCGTCGAGCTGCGCCAGCGCCCAGGACGGACCGAGGAGGGCGGCACACGCCGCGAGCACGCCGGCGATCAGCCAGGCCGCGGCGGCGCCCGTCCCCGAGGATGTCCTCTTGCTGCGTCCCGCGTTCACCGCCGATCCCCCGTGCCGATACGAACCTGCTGCCCGAGGGCAGCCGACGATTGTCGCCGAGCCGGGCGTGCCGCGTCATGCATCCTGCGGTGGCGACGCCCGCTCAGGGTGCGCCGCGCTGCAGCCGGCGCGCCATCGCCAGGCCGGCATGGCGACCGCTGGCGAAGCAGGCGGCCAGCAGGTAGCCGCCGGTCGGCGCTTCCCAGTCGAGCATCTCGCCGGCGCAGAACACGCCGGGCAGGGTGCGCAGTTCGAGCCCGGCGGTCGTCGCCTCCAGGCGCACGCCGCCGGCGCTGCTGATGGCCTCGGGCAGCGGGCGCGGCGCGCGCAGGCGCAGCGGCAGGCGCTTGACCAGCGCGGCCAGCGCGTCCGGTTCCGGCGGCCGCGCGCGGTCGATGCTCTCGTGCACGAGCGCGAGCTTGGCCCCGTCCAGGCCGGTGTGGCGGCGGAGGTGCTCGCCGAGCGAGCGGCCGCGGCGGGGCTGGGACAGCGCCGTGGCCAGGCGCGCGAGCGGCCGGCCCGGCGCGAGGTCGAGATGCAGCACGGCCTCGCCCTCGCGCGCGATCGCCGCGCGCAGGTCGGCGCCGATGGCGTACACCAGGCTGCCCTCGATGCCGGTCGCGGTGAGGACGCATTCGCCCTGCAGCGCCCGTTCCGTGCCGTCGGCGCCGAGCCAGTGGGCCACCACGGGCTTCAGCGGCGCCCCCGCGTGGCGTTCCGCGAGGTGCGCGCTCCAGCCCACGTCGAAGCCGCAGTTGGCGGGCGCCAGCGGCGCGACCTCGACGCCCTGGGCGCGCAGCAGCGCCTGCCACGCGCCGTCCGAGCCGAGCTGCGGCCAGCTCCCGCCGCCCAGGGCCAGCAGGGTGGCCTCGGCACGGACCCGGCGTGAGCCGTCGGGCGTGTCGAAGCACAGCAGGCCGTCCTCGCTCCAGCCGCGCCAGCGGTGGTTGACGTGGATGCGCACGCCGCTGTCCTTGAGCCGCCGGACCCAGCCGCGCAGCAGGGGCGCCGCCTTGCGGTCGAGCGGGAACACGCGGCCCGAGCTGCCGACGTAGGTCTCCACCCCCAGCCCGCGGGCCCAGGCGCGCAGCGCGTCGGCATCGAAGTCGCGCAGCCAGTCCGCCACGGCGTCCGCGCGCTCGCGGTAGCGCCCCACGAAGGTCCCGAACGGGTCCGAGTGGGTGAGGTTGAGGCCGCCCTTGCCGGCGATGAGGAACTTGCGGCCGACCGAACCCTTGGCCTCGTACAGGTCGACCTCGATGCCCGCGGCGCGCAGCACCTCGGCCGCCATCAGCCCGGCCGGGCCCCCGCCGACGACGACGGCCCCGGGCGCGTGCACCGCATCGGCCGGCATCAGGGCGTTTCGACGCCGAGCAGTTCGACCTCGAACACGAGCGAGGCGTTGGGCGGGATGGCCCGCCCGGCGCCGCGCCGGCCATAGGCCTCCTCGGCCGGAATGAGCAGCACCCGGCGGCCGCCGACGCGCATGCCGGCGACGCCGTCGTCCCAGCCGCGGATCACGCGTCCTGCGCCGAGCAGGAAGGAGAAGGGCTCGCCGCGGTCGTGCGAGCTGTCGAACTTCGCCCCGCGCTGCCGCGGCGCGTCCTCGTCGTAGAGCCAGCCGGTGTAGTGCACGGTCACCGTGCTGCCCGGGGTCGCCACGGGGCCTTCGCCGCTCGCTTCGTCGATGCGCGTGAGTTCGTCCACGCTGCCGCCCGGCGGCGGGCCGGGATCGGTGCACGCCGCGAGTGCGGCGACGAGGAGCAGGCAGAGGAGGGCGGCGATGGGACGCATGGCGGGGCGCTCGACGAGGGGCGGGGAGGGTAGCGCATGCGCGCGCCCGGCGCGGCGGCGCGCGGCCGGAGCCACCGGCACATGCCCCTTGGTACAGGTGGCTGCCGGCGTCGGTCGCGCTAGGGTCGGGCCGCCGTCGTCCACAGACGTGCCATCCAGGTGCGCGCGGCGGCCGGGAGGGATGACATGGCTCGATTCCGCGGGGCGCCCTGGGCGCTCGTGACGATCGCTCTGCTCGCGCTGGCGCCGGGGCTGGCCTTCGCCCAGGCCTGCCGCGACGCGGTGGTGCTGGTGCACGGCAACACCGGCACGCCGTCGCAGTTCGACAACACCTACCAGGAGCTGCTCCGGCGCGGCTGGTCGCCCGGGCAGATCTTCCGCCCCGACTGGGGCAGCAAGATCTGCGCGGCCTGCAACGACCACGCCGGCAGCGAGACGGTGCCGGTCGATGCCGCGCTGGTGGACGCCGCCGCCGCCTCCTGCACGGGGCGGATCGACGTGATCGGCCACTCCATGGGCGCCACGCTGGCGGCCAGCCGCATCCAGGCGCTGGGCATGCAGGGCTACGTGGACGCCTTCGTCGGCATCGCCGGCGCCTTCCGCGGGCTGCGTTCCTGCGGCACCTATCCCTGGAACGTCGCCACCACCACCTGCGGCGCCCAGGGGCTGTCGATGAACAGCCCGCTGGTCAATTCGCTCGCCAACCGCTCCTTTGGCGCGCGCATGTACTCGATCAAGTCCTACGCCGACCAGGTGGTCTGCCTGACCGGCGTCTGTACCGTCGGCGGCGTCCACAGTTCCCGCATCGACGGCGAGGACGGCAGCGACACCTACGTGTACGGGCACTTCGGCCTGCTGGAATACACCGCGGCGCGGCAGGTGGACCTGATCCAGTGACGGTTCTGAGGAGGAAGAGTGAGGAGGAGTGAGGAGCGAGCAGGAGCGGGCGTGCTCCTCGTTTCTCGCTCCTTCGCCGCAAAGCGCCTTCCCCCGCCTGCGGGGGGAAAGGCCGGGATGGGGGCGAGCGCGCGCAGCGCGCTGCTTCGAGGAATGCACGGAGCGGAGTGAAGCAAGTCCAGACAGCCACCTCTCCTCTTTTCTCACTCCTCCTGTCTCACATCCCGCAGCAGAAGCGCCCCCTCCCCAACCCTCCCCCGCTGTCCGCGGGGGAGGGGGCGGGTGGGGTTTGAGGAGTGGGTGCGGAGGAGCGGGGAACGATGGCTGGTGCCAGTGCGTGCGCCTCCTCTCGTTTCTGCCTCCTCATCTCTCGCTGCAAAGCTCCTTCCCCCGCCTGCGGGGGAAGGCTGGGATGGGGGTGAGCGCGCGCAGCGCGTTGCTGGGTGCGTGCGGCGAGGGTGAGGAATGCGTGGGAGGCGGGCCGTGGCCGCGTGCCTTCCCTCGTTCCTCAACATCCTGACCTCTCACTTCCCAAGTCGCATAATCCCGGGCTTCCCATCCGGAGTCGCCCATGGAGCCGGTCGTCGTCCTGCTGCTGGTCGTGGCGATCGTGGTTGCGCTGAAGATCGCCGGAGCCCTGCTCCGGCTGGTGCTGTGGGTGCTGATCGGGCTCGGCATCTACTGGCTGGCCGCGCCGCTGCTCGGACTGCCCTGGCCGTTCTGAGCCTCAGGCGCCCGCGTCGGCGGGCGCGATGAACACGGGGTTCGAGTAGAACCAGAGATCCTCCCAAGGGTCCTCGCCGGCGACGTCGGGCTGCGGCTCCATCTCGTCGGTGTTGGTGCCGCGGACGCGGACGAAGCGGGCCTCGCGCACGTCCTCCAGGCGCCACTCCATGCGGATCCACTCGCCGTCGCGCTCCCAGCCGCCGGCGTCCAGCGCCATCCGGTGCATGACCGGGGCGGTCTCGCCCGCGCGTCCCTCGATCAGCTCGACGTGGTGCAGGGGCGGCACCGGGCCGTTGGCGTTCCTGGCCGGTTGGCGCAGCGCGAGGCGGACGTGCACGTCCGCGCCGGCCGGCACCTCCAGGCGTTCGCCCAGCGTCGCCATGCGCGCAGGCTCGCCGGCGACGCTCACCTCCAGTTCGAGCCGGTCCACGAGGTCGCCGGTGGCGACGAACATGCGGCCGGCGCGCAGGGCGTCGAGGACGCCCGCCGGGTCGCGGCGCGCATGGATCCAGGTCTTGCTGTATTCGCCCGGATGGAAGTCGGCGCCGCCGCGGCTCGCATGCACGTGCGAGTCGGAGGTCGCCGTGATCCAGAACCGGCGGCCTTCGGCGAGCATGCCGTCCCAGACGCCGCCGACGGTCGCGGTCATCTGGTCGAAGCCGCCGTAGGTCGGCGCTGCGGCGTTGCGGTAGAGGCCGCGGGTCTCGCGGCTGGCCTGGTGGCCCGGCGCGCCTTCCATGCCGACCAGCACCTCGGGTGCCGCGTCCTGCCAGGCACGCAGCTCGCGCGGGGTCACGTCGCCCCAGGCGCCGTGCGCCGTGGCGGTGCGCGAGGGATGGTTGACGAACAGCACCGGCGTGGGATCGAGCGCGCGCATGAAGGCCAGCGCCTCCAGCATGAAGGCCTCGGTGTTGCGCGAGGGATCCTCGTGCACCTCGCGGCGGTTGTAGCCGGACTCGATCCGGAACAGCTGGTCGCGCTCGTCGTCGTGGATCGGGATGATCAGCGAGGCGTGCTCGGCGGCGGGCACGTCGAATTCCATCCCGTAGAAGATCATCAGCTCCGGCACCGCCGCGCGCGCCTCCAGCAGGGCGGGGTAGGCCTTCTGCGCGTTGACCCGCGAGTGGCCCGGGCCGCCGTGGTCGGTGGAGACCATCCAGCTCAGTCCGTGCGCGTGCGCCTGGCGCGCGTTGTCGAGGATGGCGTGCTCCGAGTCGCCGCCGCGGATCGGCTTGGGCGGATAGGTGCTCCAGTCCCAGGTCACGCTCCACTCGCTGTGGACGTGGTGGTCGCCGGCCAGCCACTCGCGGTCGTCGGCCAGGGCCGTGCCGGCGGCCAGGGCGCAGAGCGCGGCGGCGAGGACGGTCAGGCCGCGGCGGGCGCGGGTTCGCCGGGAAGCGGAGGGGAGGGCGGCGTGCGGGGCGCTCATGGTGAGGCGTGGCTCCTGGGCGATGGGTAAATCCGCCATCAGAACCCGGCGCCGTGACGTGCGTGTTGCAGCAGTGCGGGCCGCGCGGTCGCGCCGCGACCGGGCACGCGTCGCCGACGCCGCTCCCGCGGGCCGCCTCCGCGCCCGAGGGCCCACCCACCCGGCCGCAAAGCGCGCGGCAGGCTCTACACTTCCGCGATGGTCCTGAACGTCGCCGCCTATCACTTCGCTCCCGTCGAGGCGCCCGCCGCGCTGGCAGCGCGCCTGCGCGCGCATGCCGCCGATGCCGGCCTGCGCGGCACCGTGCTCGTCGCGCCCGAGGGCGTGAACCTGTTCCTCGCCGGCGCGGAGGCCGCGGTCCGCGCGCACGTCGAGCTGGTCCGTGCGGAACCGGGCTTCGGCGACCTGCGCGCGAAGTACAGCCGCAGCGCCACGCCGCCGTTCGCGCGGCTGAAGGTCAAGGTCAAGCGCGAGATCATCGCCTTCCGCCGCGAGAACGCCTCGCCGCTCGCCGGGCGCGCGCCGGAGGTGGCACCGGAGACGCTGGCGCGCTGGCTCGCGCAGGGCCGCGACGACGCGGGGCGCAGGCTGGTCCTGCTCGACACCCGCAACCGCGAGGAGGTCGCCTACGGCACCTTCGCCGGGGCGCTCACGCTGCCGATCGACAACTTCACCGACCTCCCCGAGGCGCTGGCCCCGCACCGCGAATCGCTGACCGACGCCACGGTCGTCAGCTTCTGCACCGGCGGCATCCGCTGCGAGAAGGCCGCGCTGTGGATGCGCGCGACCGGCATGGAGAACGTGCTCCAGCTCGACGGCGGCATCCTCGGGTACTTCGAGCGCGTGGGCGGGCAGGGCTACGACGGCGCCTGCTTCGTGTTCGACGAGCGGGTCGCGCTGGGCCCGGACCTCGCGCCCGCCGCCGCGCCGACGGCCGGCTGACCCGCCGTTTCCGCAACGCTGCGTGCCGGCCCCGCAGGAAGGCCGGCTGAACCGCCGTGCGGGCGTGGGCTCAAGCCCCGGGCGCACCGGCCGATCTGTCCTCCCGCGAGCGAGCTCCGTGAGCGGCCCGCGCTTCACCCGCCCCCCGGACCCCACATGCTCGCGAGTGCCTACGACCGTCCCCTCGTCCTGATCTCCATCGCCATCGCCGTGCTCGCCGCCTACACGGCGCTGGACATGGCCGGCCGCGTGTCCGCCGCCCGCGGCAGCGCGCGCCTGTGGTGGCTGGGCGGCGGGACCGTGGCGATGGGCTTCGGCATCTGGTCCATGCACTTCATCGGCATGCTGGCCTTCCGCCTGCCCATCGAGGTCGGCTACGACATTCCGCTCACCGCGCTGTCCCTGCTGCTGGCGCTGGCCGCCTCCGCGCTCGCGCTCGGCCTGGTGTCGGGGGAGGGCCTTCCGCGGCGGCGGCTGATCGTCGGCATGGTAGTCATGGGCGGCGGCATCGCCGGCATGCACTACACCGGCATGGCCGCGATGAAGCTGCAGCCGGGCATCGTCTACGACCCGCTGCTGGTGCTCGCGTCCCTGGTCATCGCGGTCGGGGCGTCGGGCGCCGCACTGTGGATCGCCTTCCGCCTGCGGCGGGGCATCCCGCGCGTGCGCCTGCGCAGACTGGCCGCGGCGGCGCTGATGGGCGCGGCCATCGCCGGCATGCACTACACCGGAATGGCGGCCGCCGGATTCCCGGAGGGCAGCCTCTGCGGCGGCGCGCTGAACGGGCTCGGGCAGGACGGCATCGCCGGGCTGGTCATCGTGATCGCGCTGGCGGTGCTCGCGGTGGCGCTGCTCACCTCGGTGCTCGACGCGCGCATGGAGCAGCGCACCGCGGTGCTGGCGGATTCGCTCGCCGCGGCCAATGCCGAACTCACCCAGCTCGCGATGCAGGACCCGCTGACCCGGCTGCCGAACCGCGTGCTGCTGGAGGACCGCGCGAGCAAGGCGATGGCGGCGGCGCGCCGCGAGGGCGCGCAGCTGGCGCTGCTCTTCATCGACCTCGACGGCTTCAAGGCGGTCAACGACGCCTTCGGCCATCACGGCGGGGACCGCCTCCTCGTCGAGGTCGCCGGCGGCCTGGCCGCATGCGTGCGCGCCGAAGACACGCTCGCGCGCCTCGGCGGCGACGAGTTCGTCCTGCTCGCGCGGATCGACACGCCGAGCGATGCGGCCGCGCTCGCCGAGCGCGTGCTCGCCGAGCTGCGCCTGCCGCGCCAGGTCGAGGGCACCCCGGTCTCGGTCGGCGCCAGCGTCGGCATCGCGCTGTTCCCGCACGACGGCGACGACATGCCCGCGCTGCTGGCGGCCGCCGACGCCGCGATGTACCACGCCAAGGGCAGCGGTCGCGGGACCTACAGCTACTTCGCGCCGTCGATGACCGCCGACGCCCGCGCCCAGCTCCAGTTGATCCACGAACTGGGGCAGGCCCTGGGCAGGCGCGAGTTCGTGCTGCACTACCAGCCCAAGTTCGAGGCGGGCAGCGGCGTGCTCGCCGGCGCCGAGGCGCTGCTGCGCTGGAACCATCCCGAGCGCGGCCTGCTCGCGCCGGCGGACTTCATCGACCTCGCCGAGCGCACCGGGCTCATCCTGCAGATCGGCGAGTGGGTGCTGGACGAGGCCTGCCGGCAGCTCCGCGCGTGGCGCGAGCAGGGCCGTCCCCCGCTGGCGGTGGCGGTGAACCTGTCCGCGCTCCAGTTCTCGCACCCCGAACTGGTGGCGACGGTGGGCAGGGCGCTGCGCGCCCATGACGTCCCGCCGGAGCAGCTCATCCTGGAGATCACCGAATCCACCGCGATGCAGGACGTCGAGGCGAGCCACGCGGTGCTGGAGGCCCTCTCCGCGCTCGGCGTGCGCCTGTCGATCGACGACTTCGGGACCGGCTACTCGAGCCTGCTGTACCTGAAGCGCCTGCCGGCCAACGAACTCAAGATCGACCGCGGCTTCGTCAGCGAGCTGGCCCGCGGCAGCGAGGATGCGGCCATCGTCAGCGCCATCGTCGCGCTGGGCGACGCGCTCGAACTCACCGTGGTGGGCGAGGGCGTGGAGACGCGCGCCCAGCTCGAAGTGCTGAGCGAGCTGGGCTGCGATGCGCTGCAGGGCTACCTGCTGGGACGGCCCGTGCCGGTGGAGGAGTTCCGCTTCGACGGCAGCGCGGAATGCCGGCCGCAGCACGGCGCGGCGGCGGCCGGTGCGCCGCGCGCCGCCGTGACCGATGGCGGTTGACGCCCCGGACGAGGCGCGAACAGCATCGACCGGCCTTCGGATGCCGCACCGGCATCCGCGTCCCGCGCACCTGCGCCCGCCGGAGATCCTGACCCCGTGCAACGCCGCGACTTCCTGAGCCTGTCCGCCGCCGGCCTCGCCGGCCTGATGCTGCCCATGCCGTTCTCGCGCGCCATCGCCGCCGAGGAACTGCTCTCGCCGCTCGATCCCGCGCTCAAGAAGCGGCTGGCCGACGCCGCGCTGGCCGCGGCCCGCGCGGCGGGCGCGAGCTACTGCGACGTGCGCATCGGGCGCTACCTGCAGCAGCACGTCGTCACCCGCGAGACGCGCGTGCAGAACGTGGTGAACCTGGAGTCGACTGGCGTCGGCATCCGCGTGCTGCGCGACGGCACCTGGGGCTTCGCCGCGACGAGCCGGCTGGACGCCGACAGCGTGGCCGCCGCGGCACGGGAGGCGGCGGCCATCGCCCGCGCGAACGCGCAGGTGGGCGATGCGCGCGTCGAGCTCGCGCCGGTGCGCGGCGTCGGCGAGGTGCGCTGGGCGACGCCGCTGCGCGTCAACGGCATGGCGGTGCCGATCCGCGAGAAGGTGGACCTGCTGCTCGACGTCAACGCCGCGGCGCTGGCCGCCGGCGCGAGCTTCGTCAACTCGACGATCTTCCTGGTCAACGAGCAGAAGTACTTCGCCTCCACCGACGGCTCCTACATCGACCAGGACATCCACCGCATCTGGGCGCCGATGACGGTGACGGCGGTGGACAGCGATTCCGGGCGCTTCCGCAGCCGCAACGGCCTGTCCGCCCCCATGGGCATGGGCTACGAGTACCTCACGCCGGACCCGGCCGAGGCCTTCGCCCTGCCGGCCGGCGTGATCGGCTACCGCAACGCCTACGACATGCGCGCCGACGCCATCGCCGCGGCCGCACAGGCGAAGGAGAAGCTCGCCGCGCCGTCGGTGCGCCCGGGTCGCTACGACCTCGTGCTCGATCCCTCGCACCTGGCGCTCACCATCCACGAGTCGGTGGGCCACCCGCTCGAGCTCGATCGCGTACTGGGCTACGAAGCGAACTACGCCGGCACCAGCTTCGCCACGCTCGACAAGCGCGACGCGGGCTACCGCTTCGCCAGCGACCAGGTCACCTTCGTCGCCGACCGCACCGAGCCGCACAGCCTGGGCGCGGTGGGCTACGACGACGAGGGCGTGCCGGCGCGGCAGTGGGACCTGATCCGCGACGGCATCCTGGTCGACTACCAGGCCACGCGCGACCAGGCGCACATCCTCGGCCACGACGCCTCGCACGGCTGCAGCTATGCCGACTCCTGGTCGAGCGTGCAGTTCCAGCGCATGCCCAACGTCTCGCTGGCGCCGGGCAGGTCGCCGCTCTCGGTGGAGGAGATGATCGCCGGCGTGGACGACGGCATCTACATCCACGGCCGCGGCTCGTACTCCATCGACCAGCAGCGCTACAACGCGCAGTTCGGTGGCCAGCTCTTCTACGAGATCAAGAACGGGAAGATCACCCGCATGCTGGAGGACGTCGCCTACCAGATGCGCACCCCGGAGTTCTGGAACGCCTGCTCGGCCGTCTGCGACGAACGCGACTACCGCCTCAACGGGTCCTTCTTCGACGGCAAGGGCCAGCCCGCCCAGGTGTCCGCCGTCTCCCACGGCTCCAGCACCGCGCGCTTCGATGGCGTCAACGTGATCAACACGGCGAGGAGCCTGGGGTGAGCTTGAGGAGTGAGTGGGAGGAGTGAGAAACGAGTACGAGCAGCCGTCAGCCCTCGTGTCTCGCTTCTCATGTCCCGCTTCTCGCAGCAGAGCGCCCTCTCGCCAACCCTCGCCCGCTGTCCGCGGGGGAGGGGGTGGTGGGGCTTGGGGAATGCGTGAGGAGGAGTGGGAAAGGAGTGCCGGCAGCGCTCTGTTTCTCGTTCCTCACTCATCCACCCTCACTTCTCGCGGTAAAGCCGTTCCCCGCCAGCGGGGGAAGGCTGGGGGGTGAGCGCGCGCAGCGCGCTGTGGGGGAGGCCGGGGGACGGACGCGAGCCATCGTGCCTTCCTCGTTCCTCACTCCTCATGTCTCGCTTCTCGCCCAACGCCCCACCCATGCCTAAAGTCATTTGCACATGCCCCCGCTCCGCGGTGAGCATCGGGTGTCGCCCCGCCGTGCGGTGTGCGCAACGCGACATCCCGATCCGACCCTTGCCCGTGCCCCTGCGGCCGGTGGAGAACTGATGTGCAACGACGCGACTTCCTGACCCTCACCGGGCTCGGTCTCGGCGGCATGCTGCTGCCGTCCTACTTCGGCCGCGCCATCGCCGCCGAGGAACTGGTCACCACCATGGAGCCGGCGCTCAAGAAGCGCCTGGCCGACGCGGCGCTGGACGCGGCGCGCCAGGCCGGCGCGAGCTACAGCGACGTGCGCATCGGGCGCTACCTGCGCCAGTTCGTGGTCACCCGCGAGGACAAGGTCCAGAACGTGGTGAACACCGAGTCCACCGGCGTGGGCATCCGCGCACTGGTCAACGGCACCTGGGGCTTCGCCGCGACCAGCCGCCTGGATCCCGACAGCGTCGCCGCCGCCGCCCGCCAGGCCGCGGCCATCGCCCAGGCCAATTCGCGCACGCAGACCACGCGCGTGCAGATGGCGCCGACCCGGGGCGTGGGCGAGGTGAGCTGGCGCACGCCCATCCGCAAGAACGCGATGGAGGTGCCGATCAAGGAGAAGGTCGACCTGCTGCTCGACGTCAACGCCGCGGCGCTGGCCGCCGGCGCGAGCTTCGTCAACTCGACCATCTTCCTGGTCAACGAGCAGAAGTACTTCGCCTCGACCGAGGGCTCCTACATCGACCAGGACGTGCATCGCATCTGGACGCCGATGCAGGTGACCGCCATCGACAAGGACTCGGGCAAGTTCCGCACCCGCGCGGGGCTCTCCTCGCCGATGGGCATGGGCTACGAGTACCTCGACGCCGACCCCGCCGACCGCATCGAGCTGCCCGGCGGCGCGGTGGTCTACCGCAACTCCTACGACCTCCGCGCCGACGCCGTCGCCGCCGCCCGGCATGCACAGGAGAAGCTCGCCGCGCCGTCGGTGCGCCCGGGCCGCTACGACCTCGTGCTCGATCCCACGCACACCTGGCTCACCATCCACGAGTCGGTCGGCCATCCGCTCGAACTCGACCGCGTCCTCGGCTACGAGGCCAACTTCGCCGGCACCAGCTTCGCCACGCTCGACAAGCGCGAGGAGGGGTTCCAGTACGCCAGCGACATCGTCACCCTGTTCGCCGACAAGACCCAGCCCGGCAGCCTCGGTGCGGTCGGCTACGACGACGAGGGCATCAGGACCAAGCGCTGGGACCTGGTCAAGGACGGCGTCCTGGTCAACTACATGGCGACCCGCGACGAGGTGCACATCCTCGGCGAGGAGGAGTCGCACGGCTGCAGCTACGCCGACTCGTGGTCGAGCGTGCAGTTCATGCGCATGGCCAACGTCTCGCTGGCGCCGGGCCGCACGCCGCTCACGCCGGCCGAGCTCATCAAGGACGTCGAGAACGGCGTCTACATCATCGGCAACGGCTCGTTCTCGATCGACCAGCAGCGCTACAACGCACAGTTCGGCGGCCAGCTCTTCTACGAGATCAAGAACGGCGAGGTCACGCGCATGATCGAGGACGTCGCCTACCAGATCCGCACGCCCGAATTCTGGAACGCCTGCTCGGCGATCTGCGACGAACGCGACTACCGCCTCGGCGGTTCGTTCTTCGACGGCAAGGGCCAGCCGAGCCAGGTCTCGGCGGTCTCGCACGGATCCGCCACGGCACGCTTCGACGGCGTCAACGTCATCAATACGGCTCGCAGCCTCGGTTAAGGAGAAAACACACCCATGAGCATCCTGACCGAACAGGAATCCAAGGCCATCCTCGACAAGGTGATCGCCCTGTCGACCGCGGACGAGACCACGGCCGTGCTGGCCGGCTCGGTCGCCGGCAACGTGCGCTTCGCGCTGAACAACATCTCCACCAGCGGCAGCGTCAGCGACGTCGACCTGCTGGTGACGGTGTCGTTCGGCAGGCGCAGCGGCTCGGCCAGCATCAACCAGTTCGACGACGCCTCCCTCGAGCGCGTGGTGCGGCGCGCCGAGGAGCTGGCCCGGCTGGCGCCGGAGAACCCCGAGTTCATGCCGGCCATCGAGAAGCAGACCTACCGTCCGAGCCCGGCCTTCGACGAGAGCGTTGCGGCCATCACGCCCGAATACCGCGCCCGCGTCGCCGCCGACTCGATCGGGCCGTGCAAGGCGGAGAACCTCGTCGCGGCGGGCTTCCTGCTCGACGGCACCAGCTTCTCGGCGATCGCCAACAGCAAGGGCAACTTCGCCTACGGCCGCTCGACCAACTTCAACTACACCTGCACCGTGCGCACCGAGGACGGGCAGGGCTCGGGCTGGGTCGGCAGCAACGTCGCCCGCGTGTCGGAGTTCGATGCCGGCCGCGTGATCCGCACCGGCATCAGCAAGGCCAAGGGGTCGGCCGGCGCGCGCGCGCTGGAGCCGGGCAAGTACACCGTGATCCTGGAGCCCGCGGCGGCGGCGGGGCTGGTGTCCTTCATGATGTCGGGCTTCGACGCCCGCCAGGCCGACGAGGGCCGCAGCTTCCTGACCAAGCGCGGCGGCGGCAACAAGATCGGCGAGCGCGCCTTCGACGAGCGGGTCAGCATCTACTCCGACCCGTGGCACGCCGACGTGCCGGTGCTGCCCTGGGACGAGGAGGGCCTGCCGCGCGAGCGCATCGACTTCGTGGACAAGGGCGTCGTGCGCGGGTTGCGCTATTCGCGCTACTGGGCCGACCGGAACGGCGCCCAGGCCACGGCGCGTCCGGGCAACCTGATCGTGCCCGGCGGCACCAAGTCCACCGCGGAACTGGTGGCCGGCACGCAGCGCGGCATCCTGGTCAGCCGCACCTGGTACATCCGCATGGTCGATCCGCAGACCATGCTGCTGACCGGCCTGACCCGCGACGGCACGTTCTACATCGAGGACGGCGAGATCAAGTACCCGATCAAGAACTTCCGCTTCAACGAGTCGCCGGTGATCATGCTCAACAACGTCGAGGAGCTGGGGCGGTCGATCCGCGTGGCCGGCGACGAGTCGGGCTACATCATGATGATCCCGCCGATGAAGCTGCGCGACTTCACCTTCACCTCGCTGTCGGACGCAGTGTGACCGTTCGCGGTGCGCGCACGGCACGACGTCGCGCGCGCACCGCCCGTTCCTTCCGGATCCCCATGCCGCAGGGCGCGCATCACGATTCCAAAGCAGCGGTGGGCGCCGGCGGCATGTCCGCCGCCGGTGGCGGCACCGCGCGGGCGGGGGCCTGACATGGACCGCCGCGCCTGCCTTCGCCTGATGCTCGGTGGTGCCGCCGGCCTTGCGCTCGGGCCGCTTGCCGCCCGCGCGCAGGCCGGGGGGCAGGGCGCCTACGACTTCTGGTTCACCCGCCTGATGTACGACTCGGGCAACTGGGACGTCGATCAGCGCATGCCCTCCAATCTCATCACCACGCTGATCGACCACACCACGCTGCGGGTCGATCCGCGCGAGCGCGTGGTCGCGCTGGCGGACCCGGCGATGCTCGGCGCGCCGTTCTGCTACATGGCCGGGCACAAGCTGGTGCAGTTCACGCCCGAGGAGCGCCGCAACTTCGAGCGCTACGTGCGCAACGGCGGCTTCGTGTTCGTGGACGACTGCAACCACGACATCGACGGCCTGTTCGCCAAGTCCTTCGAGGCGCAGATGGCGGACATCTTCGGCGACGACGCGCTGAAGAAGCTGCCCAACGACCACCCGCTGTATTCCAGCTTCTTCGAGTTCGACGGGCCGCCGACCACTGCCTTCGAGCTCAACGGCTGGGGCGACGACCTGGTGCACGACTACCTCAAGGGCATCGAGATCGACGGCCGCCTGGGCGTGCTCTACAGCAACAAGGACTACGGCTGCGAGTGGGACTACGACTGGCGCAACAAGCGCTGGCTGGCCGAGGACAACACGAAGTTCGCCGTCAACATCGTGATGTACGCGCTGACCGCCTGAGCCTTCCTCCCGAACCGCGGCCGGCCTCGCCGTGCCGCACACCGAACCGCCTCACGGACCCGCAATGACCGACACCGCCAGCACCGAATCCGCCGTCCAGGCCCAGCTCGCACGGCTGGGCGAACTCCGGGCCGCCATCGCGCGCGCGGTGGTCGGCCAGGACGAGGTGGTCGAGCAGCTGCTGATCGGCCTGCTGGCCGGCGGCCACTGCCTGCTCGAAGGCGTGCCCGGCCTGGGCAAGACCCTGCTGGTGCGCTCGCTGGGCCAGGCGCTGGCGCTGGACTTCCGGCGCATCCAGTTCACGCCCGACCTGATGCCCTCCGACATCATCGGCACCGAGATCCTTGAGGAGGACCACGGCACCGGGCGGCGCGTGTTCAAGTTCCAGCGCGGGCCGGTGTTCACCAGCCTGCTGCTGGCCGACGAACTCAACCGCACGCCGCCCAAGACCCAGGCCGCGCTGCTCGAGGCCATGCAGGAACACACCGTGAGCTACGCCGGCGCGACCCACGCGCTGCCGAAGCCCTTCTTCGTGCTGGCGACGCAGAACCCCATCGAGCAGGCGGGCACCTATCCGCTGCCCGAGGCCCAGCTCGACCGCTTCCTGCTGCACGTGCGCGTGGCCTACCCGACCGAGGCGGAGGAGCGCGCGATCCTGGTGCAGACCACCGGCAGCGCGCAGGCCGCGGTGCCGGAGGTGATGGGCGCCGAGGAGGTCGTGGCGCTGCAGGCGCTGACCCGCGAGGTCCACGTCGGCGAGGATCTCGTCGCCTGGATCACGCGCCTGGTGCGCGCCACCCGTCCCGGGCCGGACGCGCCCGAGGCGGTGCGGCAATGGGTCAAGTGGGGTGCCGGCCCGCGCGCGGGACAGGCATTGATGCTTGCCTCGCGCGCCCGCGCCCTGCTGCACGGCCGCTTCGCTGCCACCCGCGAGGACGTGCAGGCGCTCGCCGGCCCGGTGCTCCGTCATCGCCTGCTGCTGTCGTTCGCGGCGGAGGCCGAGCAGAAGAGCCCGGACGACGTCGTCGCGGCCCTGCTCGGCGCGGTGCCGTTCCCGGCCTGATCCATGGGAATGCGTGCCGTCGCGGCTGAAGCCGCTCCTACACTCGCTGGCTGGCGCAGGCCTCCTGTAGGAGCGGCTTCAGCCGCGACCACCGCCCTCGGTCGCGGCATGGCGCCCGTCGTCCTCGGCCGTTCGCGGGGGCCGCGCGCTTGATCGATCTCATCCCGCCCGACCTGCGCGCCGCGCTGCCCGACCTGCGCCTGGCCCCGCGTCGGCCTGCGGTCGCCGGCGGCATCGGCCAGCACCACAGCCGCAGCCGCGGCGAGGGCCTGGAGTTCTCGCAGTACCGCGCCTACGAGCCCGGCGACGAACTGCGCCGCATCGACTGGAAGCTCTACGCCCGCTCCGACCGCTACTTCGTGCGCGAGGCCGAGCGCGACAGCCCGCTCACGCTGTGGCTGCTGGTCGACGCGTCGGCATCGATGGGCCAGGCCGACGCCGCACGCCCGGACCGGTCTCGGCTCGACGCCGCGCGCGCGCTCGCGGCCGCATGCATCGCCGTGGCGCTGCGCCAGGGCGACCGCTTCGGGCTCGCCATCGCGGGCGACGGCCGCCTCGACCTGGTGCCTGCCGCCGACGGCCCCCGCCAGCGCGACCGCTGCCACCTCGCCCTGCATGCGCTCCACGCCCGCGGCGGCTGGCCGGAGGACGCGGCGCTGCGCCCGCTGTGGGAGCGGGTGGCCGCAGGCGATCTGCTGCTCCTGCTCGGCGACCATTTCGACGAAGCCGGCGTCGCGGTGGCGGAACGCCTCGCGGCCGCACGCCGCGAGGTGTCCAGCATCCAGATCCTCACCGGCGAGGAGCGCGACTTTCCGTTCAGGGGCGGCCACCGCTTCCGCGACGTCGAAGGCGGCGCCGAGGTGCTCACCGACGCCGCCTCGGCGCGGAGCGGCTTCCTCGCCGAGTTCGCCGCCGCCCGCACCGCGCTCGCCGCCCGGCTCGCCGCCGCCGGCATCGCGCACGCGACCTGCTTCATCGACGAACCACTGGACGCACCGCTGCGGCGCCTGTTCGGCCTGCGGGGGAGGGGCGGGGAGTGAACTGGCAACTTCCATGCCTCCGCCCCCGACGCCTTCCCCCGTCTCGCGGAGCGGCGAGAAGTGAGTGGAGAGAAGCGAGGAACGAGGGTTCCACGGCCCACTCGTTTCTCACTTCTCCGCCCTCACTCCTGCTCAAAGCGCCCCCACCCCAGCCCTCCCCCGCTGCGCAGGGGAGGGGGCTGCCGGCGCTTCGTCGGCGAGGCCGACGTGCAGGCGCGGTAGGCAAGGACGAAGCGCTTCCCGCCGCACACACCCGACTCCTTCCCCCGCCTGCGGGGGAAGGCAGGGATGGGGGTGAGCGCGGAGCGGCGAGAAGTGAGTGGAGAGAAGTGAGGAGCGAGGGCTCAGTGGCCGACTCGTTTCCCACTTCTCATATCTCACTGCTGTTCAAAGCGCCCCCACCCCAACCCTCCCCCGCTGCGCGGGGGAGGGGGCTGCCCGCGCCTTGTCGGCGAGGCCGAGGTGCAGGCGCGGTAACTACGAACGAATCGCTTCCCGCCGCACGCACCCAACTCCTTCCCCCGCTTGCGGGGGAAGGCTGGGATGGGGGTGAGCGCGGAGCGGCGAGAGGCCACTGGAGAAGAGTGAGGAATGAGAGTTCCACGGCCCACTCGTTTCCCGCTTCTCCGCCCTCACTCCTGCTCAAAGCGCCCCCACCCCAGCCCTCCCCCGCTGCGCAGGGGAGGGGGCTGCCGATGCTTCGTAGGGGGAGCTGGCATGCAGGTGCGGTAACTACGAACGAAGCGCTTCCCGCCGCACGCCCCCAACTCCTTCCCCCGCCTGCGGGGGAAGGCTGGGATGGGGGTGAGCGCGCAGCGGCGAGGAGTGAGTGGAGAGAAGCGAGGAACGAGGGCACAACGGCCTACTCGTTTCCCACTTCTCTTCCCTCACTCCTGCCCAAAGCGCCCCCACCCCAGCCCTCCCCCGCTGCGCGGGGGAGGGGGCTGCCGATGCTCCGTAGGGGGAGCTGGTATGCAGGTACGGTAACTACGAACGAAGCGCTTCCCGCCGCACACACCCGACTCCTTCCCCCGCCTGCGGGGGAAGGCTGGGATGGGGGTGAGCGCGGAGCGGCGAGACGCGGGCGGAGAGAGGTGAGGAACAACGAGGGCTCGACGGCCTACTCGTTTCCCACTTCTTCGCCCTCATTCCTGCTCGAAGGTGCGCAGGGGAAGGGGCTGCCGATGCTTCGTAGGGCGCAGCGCCGCTGCGGACGCGTGTCCGCGCGCCGGGGTGGCGCATGAGTCCGACCCTGCTCGTGCCCGCCGCACTCGCAGCGCTTGCCGCGCTCGCGGTGCCGTTGCTGATCCACCTCATCCGCCGCGCGGACGAACGCGTGGTGGATTTCGCGGCGCTGCGCTGGCTGCGGGTCCGTCGGCGGCCGCAGCGCAGGGTGCTGTTCGAGGAGCGCGCGCTTCTCGTCGCGCGCCTTCTCCTCGTCGCCCTGCTGGCGCTCTTCCTGGCCGCGCCGGCACTGGTGCAGCCGCCCGGCGGCGGCGCATGGGTGCTGGTCGTGCCCGGGGCGAACCCCGCGGCGGCGCGCGGGCAGGCGATGGATGCCGAGTGGCGCTGGCTGGCGCCGGGCTTCCCGCCGCTGTCGGAGCCGCAGCCGGCCGCGCGGCAACCGGTGGCGAGCCTCCTGCGTGAGGCGGATGCCCGCCTGCCTGCGGACGCCCGCCTGACCGTCGTGGTGCCGGAGATCCTCGACGGTCTCGACGGCGCACGCCCCGCGCTTGCGCGCGAGGTGGCGTGGCACGTGGTGCCCGGTGCGCCCGCACGCGGCGAGACCGCCGGCGAGCCGCCGCGCCTCGCGGTGCGCTACCCGGCGGACCGGGCCGACAGCCTGCGCTACCTGCGTGCCGCCGCACGCGCCTGGGGTGCGGAAGGGGCGTTCGACGCGGCCCAGTCCGACGCTGTGCCCGGCGGCGACAGCGACACCCTGGTCTGGCTGCATGCGGAGGTTCCCGCCGCGGTCCGCGCATGGGCGGAGGAGGGCCGCACGCTGGTCGTCGAGGCGGATGCGGCGCTCGAAGGGGAGGGCATGCCGGTACCGGCGTGGCGCGACGCCGGCGGGGCGGTCCTCGCCGAGGAGCAGCCCTTGGGTGCCGGACGCCTGCTGCGCCTGGCGGCGCCGCTGCGGCCGGAGGCGCTTCCCGTGCTCCTCGATCCGGCGTTTCCGGGCCAGTTGCGTGCCCTGCTGCAGGCATCGCCGATGCCGGCGCGGGCGCCCGCGCCCGCCGTCGCACCGGCCCGCGCCGAGGCCGCCGTCCGGGGGCTCGGTGCGGCCGACGGTGCGCGCAGCCTGCAGCCGTGGCTGGCGTTGCTGATCGGCCTGGTCCTGCTCGTCGAGCGCCTGCTCGCGAGCCGCCGGCAGCGGTGGCGCGCATGAGCGCCGCGCTCGCCCGCCTGCACGTCCTGCGTGCGACGGCGCGTCGCCGGCGCATGGCCGCGGACGCGCTCGTCGCGCTGCCGCTCCTGCTCGGTCTCGCCGTGCTGGCATACCGGCTCGGGGGCGCGGTGGCCGCCAGCGGAGCCCTGCTCGCCGGCGTGGCCGTGGGCGTCTGGTTCGTCCGTCGCCGCGCAGCCGTCGTCGATCTCCCCTGGGTCGCGCGCCGGCTGGATGCGAGCGTGCCCGCATTGGAGGACAGCACGGCGCTGCTCCTGCACGCGCCCGGGGGCGGGCTCGCGGCACTGCAGCGGGCGCGCATCGCCGCCCGCATCGAGACGCTGGCGTTGCCGGACCTGCGCCCGGCATGGCCGCGCATCGCGCTGCTCCTCGCGTGGGCGGCCGGGGCCGTGCTGGCGGTCGCGGTCCTGCTGTGGCCGCGGGCGCCGGGCGGCATCGACGGCGAGGCGCTGCGGAGCGGCGGCGACGCGCGCGATGCCGCGACCGAAACGCGCATCCTCGCGGCCTCCATCGCCATCGCGCCGCCGGCCTACACCGGCCTGCCGACGCGCACCGAGCCCGCGCTCGACGCGAGCGCGCCGGCCGGCGCCACCCTCGACTGGCGCCTGCGCCTGGACCCGCAGCCCACCGCGGTGCACCTGGCGACCCACGAGGGCGAGCGCATCCCGCTGCGGCGCGAGGGGGGCGAGTGGCGCGGCCGCCACGTGCTCGACGCCTCGCTGCTCTATCGCGTCGAGGTGGAGGGCGCGCCGCCGGCCGACGCCAGCCTGCACCGGCTCGATGCAGTCCCGGACCAGCCGCCGCAGGTGCGCGTGATCGAGCCCGACCAGAACGTGGTGATGGCCGAGCCCGGACAGGCCACCTGGACGCTGCTGTTCGAGGCCAGCGACGACTACGGCCTCGGCGAGGCGCGCCTGCACCTGACGCTCGCCCAGGGCAGCGGCGAGAACGTCGCCTTCAGCGAGCAGGCCCGCGTGGTCGAAGGCGAGGGCGAGCCCACCCGTCGCCGCTATGCGCTGACGCTGGACCTCGCCGAACTCGGCCTCGGTGCGGGCGACGACCTGGTCGCACGCCTCGACGTGGACGACACCCGCACGCCCGAGCGCCAGACCACGCGCAGCGCCGCCGTGGTCCTGCGCTGGCCGCCGCCGCAGGGCGGCGACGCCACCGGCTTCGACGGCCTCGTGCAGCGCACGCTCCCGGCCTACTTCCGCAGCCAGCGCCAGATCATCATCGACACCGAGGCGCTGCGTGCCGAGCGCATGCGCATGCCGAACGACGAATTCGTGACGCGCTCGGACGCCATCGGCGTCGACCAGCGCCTGCTGCGCCTGCGCTACGGCCAGTTCATGGGCGAGGAGGCCGAGGGCGGAGGCGAGGGCCACGGGCACGACCACGACGACCATGCCGGACACGACCATGGCCCCGGCGAGCACCACCATCGCGCCGCGCCTGCACCGCCGCCGCGGCGGCCCGCGAACGACTCCCTGTTCGCCGATGCGGCCGCCCACGAGGACGCGCCGGCCGAGCCGGAACCCGAGGCGCCCGCACCGGCGCCCGCCTTCGGCGACGCGGGCAACGTGCTCGCCGAGTACGGGCACGTGCACGACCATGCCGAGGCCGCGACCCTGCTCGATCCGGAAACCAAGGCACTACTGCGCGAGGCACTCTCGGCGATGTGGCAGTCCGAGGGCTTCCTGCGCCAGGGCAATCCGGTCTCGGCGCTGCCGCATCAGTACCGCGCGCTGGAGTTCATCAAGAAGGTGCAGCAGTCCGACCGCATCTACCTCGCCCGCGTCGGCCTCGAGCTGCCGCCCATCGACGAGAGCCGCCGGCTCAGCGGCGACCTCGACGGCGTGACCGACCGTCCCGATCGCGTGCCCGCATCCACCGCCGGTGCGCCGGAACTGGCGGCGCTGTGGCGGGCCCTGGACGACGGTGCGCCGGCGGAGGCCGACCTCGACGCCGCCAGCCGCTGGGTGCTGGACAACCAGGAGCGCCTCGACGACCCGCTGGCCCTGGTCGCGGCCATCGACGCCGTGCAGCGCGACCCGGGCTGCGCCGCCTGCCGCGACCGCCTGCGCGCCGCGCTGTGGCCGGCCCTCCCGGTGCCCGCCGCCGGCGTGCTGCCGCGTCCGGCGCCCGACGCGGCGGGCGCGGCCTATCTCGACGCGCTGCGGGAGGATGCGCCGTGATCGCCGGCGTCAAGGTGGCGTGGCTGGTGGCGGCGCTGCTCGCGCTGGCCGTCGTGCTGGGCGCGGTGCGCGTCGCCCTGGCCGCACGGGCAAGGCGGCTGCGCGGCATGCACGCGCTGGGGATCGTCGTGCTGCAGGCGGCCGCGGCGGTCGCCCTGCACGCGGTGCTGTTCCCGCCCACCACCGCGCACGCGGGCGGCACGCTGACGGTGCTCACCACCGGCGGCGAGGCAGACGGGGCGCCCGGCGCCGCCGTGGTGGCGCTGCCCGAGGCCGCGGGCGGCGGCGAGCGCGTGCCCGATCTCGCCACCGCGCTGCGCCGGCATCCGGACACGCGCACCCTCGACGTGCGCGGCGCGGGCCTCACGCCGCGCGACCTCGACGCCGCCCGCGGCCTCGACGTGCGCTTCGAGCCGCCGCCCCTGCCGCGCGGCCTGGTGGCGCTCGACCTGCCGTCGCGCGTGGTGGTCGGCGCACGGTGGTCCCTGCGCGGGCGGGTGGAGGCCGTGCCCGGCGGCCGCGTGGAACTGCGCGACCCCTCCGGCGCGCTGGCCACGCAGGCCGCGCTGGGCGAGGACGGCGCCTTCGCACTCGATGCGGTGGCGCGCGCGCCCGGCCGCATCCTGTTCGAGCTGCGCGTGCTGGACGCGACGGGCGAACGCGTGGAGCGGATCGACGTCCCGCTCGCCGCGGAGCCGGGGCGCGCCGCGCGCGTCCTGCTGCTCTCCGGCGCGCCGAATCCCGAGCTGCGGCAACTGCGCCGCTGGGCCGCGGATGCAGGCATCGCCCTCGATTCCCGCATGCAGATCAGCCGCGACCTGCACTTCGGCGCGGCGCCGGCCTTCGAGCCCCAGGCGCTCGCGGAGGCCGATCTCCTCGTTCTGGACGAGCGGGTGTGGACCGGTTTCGACCCTGCACAGCGCCGGGCGCTGCGCGACGCGGTGGAGCAGGGCCTCGGCGTGCTGCTGTGTGCGACCGGCCCGCTGGACGACGCCGGCGCTGCCGCACTGGCGGAATTCGGCCTGCACGTGGCGCCCGAGCCGGATTCAGAAGAACCCCTGCCGGTGCGGCTCGCCGGTGCCGGCGAGGACGCACCGCTGCTGACCTCGGCCCCATTGCGCATCGAGGGCGACGCCACCGCCACGCTGCTGGCCTCGGACGGCGGCGCGCCCCTCGCGCTCTGGCGCGCGCAGGGCAGGGGCCGCATCGCCGTCAGCCGGCTCACCGACAGCTTCAGGCTGGCGCTGGAGGATGCGCCCGCCGCGCACGCCAGCCTGTGGAGCGACCTCGTCGCCGCACTGGCGCGCCCGGCGGAGGCGACGCCCATCGACACCGGCGAGGACCGCGGCGTCGGCATCCGGCGCATCCTGTGCGGCATCGGTGCCGGCGCGCAGGTGCGTGCGCCCTCCGGCACGGACACGGCGCTGGTGCCGGACGCGGGCGGCTGCGCGGCCTGGTGGCCGGCGGAGGCGGGTTGGCATCGGCTGCTCGGGGGCGGGGAGGACATCGACCTCCACGTGCGCGCGGACAGCGGCACCGGCGCACTCGATGCCGCGCGCCTGCGCACCGACACCCTCGCGCTCGCCGCCCAGCCTGCCGCCCGTGCGGCACCGGCGCAGGCCGACATCCCGCGCCCGCGCTGGCCCTTCTTCCTGCTCTGGCTCGCCCTCGCCGGCGCCCTGTGGGGACTCGAACGGCACGCGCGCCGAGGCGTCGGAAGCGCCGGGCAGGCCTGAGTTCCATGCGCATGTGCGGCTGCCGTTTGCCGAGCCCCGCCTGAGCCGCTAGCCTCCGCTCCACGGCACCGCAACGGGTGCCGGGCGTCCCGCGCCGGAAGGCAAGGACGTCACCTCAGGGGGAGGGACAGGGATGCTCCGGATCGTCGTGATCGCAATGCTTGCGTGGCCGCTCGTCACGCTCGGGCGGGACTGCGCGCCAGAGGCGCTGAAGGACGAACTCCTGCACCGCCAGGACGCCGACCAGTCCGCACGCAGGGCCGTTCTGGCCGAGCCCGGGTCGCGCGATGCGTTCGATGCGGCGCTGCGCGTCGATGCCGACAACACCGCCTACATGCGCGAGCTCCTCGCCGCCTGCGGCTGGCCCACGCGTTCGTCCGTGGGCGAAGACGCCGCCCGCGCGGCATGGCTCCTGACCCAGCACGGCGGACATGGACCCCGAGTACCAGGTGCTCGCCGCTCGGCAGATGGAGCACGCCGTGCATCGCGGAGAGGCCGACAGCCGCCGCCTCGCGCTCCTCGTCGACCGCAACCGCCGGCTCAATCATCAGCCGCAGGTCTACGGCATGCAGTCGTTCGTCGCGGGCGAGGGCGTCGTCGCCTTCTACGGCATCGTCAACCCGCGCCAGCTCGACGAACGCCGCGCCGCGATCGGATTGCCTTCGTTCTACTGCTGAGCGCGGGAAGTATCCGCGCAGAACGGAAACGCACGGATCGAATGGCCGCCGGGGGTGCTGTTCGCGTCGGTCGAATGCGCGGAAGGGGGATGACGTGCGTGATTCGGCGAACAGGCAGATGCGCGTCCAGGTCCCACCTGCGTGTCGCTCGGGGAAGGTGCTCGGCGAAGCGGCAGGAGGCCGCTCTCGACCGTGAGCGCTCCCGAAACCGCGCCCTTTAGCTCCGCATGGCTCCAACTACTGCTCGGAAGAAATACGAGCGGGATTAGGCTGCAGGATTAGGCTGCGGGAAAGGTGCAAGCTATTGATAACTAGCTAGATTCCTCTGTTGGTCGGCAGAGTTTGAATCGGTTAGGCTGCGGGACTAGGCTGCAGTTCGCAGTCGAATAGGTGTTAGCTGCTTGGGAAACGCTATCACATGTCAAACAACAGTCGACGTTACGCTGGAAAGCTGCACTACCTCGACAGCGAGGAGTATCTTGATGTCCCGGCACTCATCTTCCGAGAGTCGGAGATCAGCTTTACATTGATCTCGGTTATCGAGTTCGGGCGGTGGCAAACTCTAAGTGGCGCGGTCGCGACGTTGCAGCCTGACGGGTCGTATTTGGCGGCTAATGTCACGATGAGCAATGGCGCTCACTCGGAGCCATGGTCCATCACGCTGTGCGTGGAATTCGAGGATCCGGGTGAAGCTATTGAAATTTCCGGTCGAATATCCCGGGGATCAGAGGCCTATCTGTTCTCGGGCGAGCTGGATTCTGCTGCCTAAGCAGCTAACAATTCGTCCAAGCCGACGCCGCTTCGCGGCGCGGCTTAACTCAGGTGTTAGCCAGCAGGGGGGGAACAATGCCGGTACCCAAGGATGAGATCCAAGACGCTCTTGGTACATCTCTGACAAACGAGGTTGTTGCTCGGCTTCGTCGCACGGTGCATGTACCACGGCCACTCCTCGAGACGCTGCAGCGTTCAGCGCTATCGGAGAACTGGGGAAATGATCTTTACGTCTTAGAAAAGTACTTGGCAGTCCATTTTGCTTGGAGCATCGAGCAAGACGCGTACACAACCACCGACACACAACTGATAGTTACGGCTGGGCATCTGCAGACCAGGTACGGAACGCCGCTTTATTTGGTTCTGGAGCGCAACAATCAACCTAACAGGCAGCCGCTCTACTGCGTGCATGTCGGCTCCGATATTTCTGCACCCTCACTGCCAACACCGCCAGAATTGCCCGTGCCGTCATCCATCCCTCGCGGCGGTGAAATCGTGATGCTTCACGAGCACATCCTTCAAGACAACGCCGATCGCGTTCCTTTCCTGGAGCGGACGCCTCCCGTATCGCAAATGTGCGCGGTGTCCGGTGCAATCCAATGGTCAATTAATCGCGACCTACAGCTTCCGTATTGGTACTTTGGGCGCATGAACTACCTGGTGCCCTTGTACATGCAGAGCCGTGAGGACATTACTCTTGCTCCCGATCTAATTGCTCCGGTTCAAGTCAATCCAGAAAACATGATCGTTCGTACTGTCCTGCTTCCTCATATGCCATACGCGAACGCTCGCGTTTCTGTTAAGCGCCATGACCAGCTTCCACACTGGATGCTCAATGCTTGGAACGCATCTGCCGCAACTGTCTCTAGCAATCAAATTGACAACCCGGAGCCGGCACAGTCTGCTGGCTAACAATTCGTTCAAGCCGATGCCGCTTCGCGGCACGACTTAACTCAAGCGTTCGACGTTACTGGGGAGCAGCCAATGCGCATCAGGTATCGAAAGCCAAGCCTCAAGACAGTTCTCGGACTTACGGCGGCGAAGAAGAAGGTCAAGCGCGACCTCGGTATCTACAAGGTTACAGCAGTTCTGAATGCTTCTAAGAACGCCAAACGGCGGGCCAAGCGTGCCGTCGGCTGGGAGTCAGGGGGTGCAAAGTTGTTCCGTTTCATCACTAGACTGTTCAAGTGACAGGCGCTGCTTGGTCTCAAGAATCAAGTGCAACACTGGCAGAGAACGCTGCGACTTCCTCGGCCAT
>NZ_JBHSGG010000021.1:0-13033 GCF_042654365.1 Coralloluteibacterium thermophilum | reverse complement strand
GACCCCTCGGCGCCACAGGCCGCATGGCTGCTGGCTATGAGGGGTTCTTCAGGGCCGACTATTGAAGACGCCGCATCGCGACGCGGCTTGACTCAGGTGTTTGACCTTGCATGGATGATTCGATGGTTGTCGTAGATCTCGTGCCGCACGTAGGTGCGGGCCCCATCCTGCTTGGCAGCCCGCGTGTACAGGCTCGCCAAGCTCTTCTCGCGCTTGGCTTTCCACTCGAGTGGTCTCGCGGTTCTGTGGATTACTTTTTCGAATCTGCGATTCAGACACAATGTGGCCCCGATGATCGGATTTCCTTCATTGGCTTGTCTTGTCATGAGCGTTTCACGGTTCGGTACCAGGGCAGGAACGTGTTTGCGCTGCCCGCCGCGCAACTTTTTGCGCTGATTGCTGCTTCGGAAGAGTCTGGGGCGCACACCTACGAGCCCTGCGAGTACTGCTTTCCTGATCAGGTCATTACGCTGTGGGATGAGGACGAGCAGTACGACCGTCTTGGCAACGAGAGCAATCCTGTATGGGCCCAGGTGGGGGTTGGAAGTCAAGCATATGTGGCTGCTATTGGGGCTGTCCGCGGCAAGGTCTGACGGTTTATTCAAGCCGATGTCGCTTCGTGGCGCGGCTTAACTCAGGCGCTGGGCCCGGTAAAGCAGGGGCGTGCCGCCCCATTCGAAGGGAGCAGGGCTTGCCGGCTGCCGGCTCGTTTCACAATATGCGGCGGCCCTGATCGAAATTGTGGTGTCGGCACCGTCCTGGTTGAACGCATGGTTCCATCTGAGGCCGATCTCGCCGAGGCGACTCAGGCAGACAACAAGGCTCGGAAGTCTCGTACAAGCGGGCTCGGGCGTCACAGTTCATTCAAGGTGGCCGGGCTTCGGTCGGCTTGTTCAGGCATTAGATCTCATGAGAAGCGATCCTGTAGCCCGTAAGTGGCAACGCACCATCCTCGGCAAGTGCGAAGACGCTCTGGGTCGCTCGCTTACTGAAGTCGAGGCGCGTTTCATTACCTCGCGTGGCAGCTACCTTGCCCTCGAAGCGATTGACGACCATGTGGCCAGTCTCGTCAGTCAGCCTGAAGAGCTTGCGGCATTCCTCAACTCGGAGGCATGAAGCGGCACTCGGACCAGCGGCGTCGTAAGCTGAGGTCTGACAGTTCGTCAAAGTCGACGCCGCTTCACGGCCTGATTCAGAATATTAAGGCTAACATCATGGCTTATTCGCTGCACATAGAACGAACAAGCTCGAACATCTCGCTTGAGGACTGGCTCACCGCTGCTTCAACCATAGGTGCGCTGCGCCTGCGGACCACCGCATATGCCACGGTCAATCCAAGTACTGGAGAGATCATAGAGATTGATCGATCTCCAGGCGATCTTGAGATCGCACTCCCGCAAAGCTTCCTTTCGCGCGCTCTTGGCAAGGAGAGACAATGGGAGCCCGCGTTCTTTTTTTCGCAAGGCCGCGCGAGCTTCCGCTCTCCTGACAATAGTTATTCCGCGCATGACCCGATTCGCAAGGCTGCCGCTGCACTCGCAAAGGAGCTTGGCGCAGCCATCGTCGGAGATGAGGGCGAGGAGTACGCGTGGTGAGCCCTGATAATTCATTCGGCCAACGCCGCTTCGCGGGTGCGGCTTAATTCAAGCGTTGTACGACACGGAAAGTAGCCAGTGAACCTACCTCTCGTCGTGATCATCGTGGGCTTGGCGATGTCCTTTGCCAGCTGGATCTGGTTTCGCCACCCAGGCCAGGCGTTCTGGTCTGCCGGCCCCGTCTGGAGGGCTTCTCAGTACCTGAGGCCTACCGGTGCCAAGCTCTGGATAGCCGGTACGCTGGTTTCAGTGATCGGGATGACCTGGCTCCTGCTAGGCCAGTATTCCTTGGGCGCGTGAAAGGTGGTCGGCCAGCAGGTCGGCTGGAGGGCTTGACAGCTCGTCAAGCCGATGCCACTTCGTGGCGTCGTTTTTTCCAACCCTCACATGAACATCTTGCGGTAATCGTTCTGGAGTCATCATGGCTGCGGCAACTTGCGTAAGCCCGAGGGCGAGGTGCGACTGCAGGCGCCGGGCGTGGACGTCGAGTTCAGCGGCGCAAGCGTCGAGCAGAGCGATGCAGTGATCACGGTTCGGCTGGATTCGTGACGATGCTGCATGCGCCAGCCTGACTGTCCGTTCGAGCTGAACCCTTCTGGCGGGGCGGCTTGGTGTTGGATACCAGGAGGACTATGGACGCTGCAATTTCCTCAGCGCTTTTCGCTGCAACCTGCCTTGTCGTGGCGCTTGCCGTCCTGCGCGCCGACAGGCGGGTCACGGCTGTAACTGCGGCAGCAACCGCGTTGTATCTGGGCCTGGACGATTTCGTCACCGGCCTTCCGCATCTCATTCCAGCGCTGGACTTCCTGGGCGGCCGTTGGAACTGGTCCGGGAAGGTCTTGAGCCTGGCGCTGTCGGTCGCGGTCATCGTCGCCCTGAGGCTGTCGCCGGATGCGTTGGGTTTCAGGTTCAGGCAGGAGCATCCCAGGCTCGCCTGGATGTCCTTGGCCGGTTTCGTCGCATGGGGTGCGATGCTCGGGGCCATCTTTCAGCCCGGTATGGCCGATCCCGAGACGCTCGCCTTCCAGGCGACCATGCCTGGACTTGCCGAAGAGATCGTCTACCGCGGGATCGCTCCGGCGGTGTTGCTTGGCCTGATCAACAGCAGGCCTCACGTCAGCGATGTCCCCTGGGCCGTCATCATTGGGACCTCCCTGATGTTCGGTGTCTGGCACGCCCTCAGCTTTTCGCAGGGGTCGATCGACTTCGAGGTCATGTCAGGCTTGTTCCCGATGATTGGCAGCATTGCCGGCGGCTGGCTGCGCTTCAAGACCCGAAGTCTGCTGATACCCGTCCTGGGCCACGCCCTGGCAAACGTCGCTTTTCATGTGGCTGGCGGGCCCGGTGGCTGAAACCCGTTCAAGCCGATGCCGCTTGGTGGCGCGGCCTGACTCCGGCGCTGGCCGATGGATTTCCGGTGCTGCGTGCGCCCGTGCGCCAATGGAGGACGGGATTGCCAGCGGGACGAGACCGGCAGCCTCCAACCGCCGCCTTCGCGCGCTTCGGCGCCGGGACGTGCATGCTGTCGTCCTTCCATCGATCTGGAGGAGCCATGGTCAGGGTGATCCTGGGGCGCATGCGGAAGGTGCTGATGCGGCGGGCGCGGGGCGTGGTGCCGGAGGACATCGAGCGGGTGCTCGGCGAGCGCGAGGCGATCCAGTCGAAGTTCGGCGAGAAGGGGCCGCTGCGGGCCTTCCTCGGCGATGCGCGGACGCTGTTCGCGATGCTCAACGACTACCGCCGGGGCGCGTACCGCGACCTGCCGTGGACGAGCATCGCGGCGACGGTGGCGACGCTGCTGTACGTGCTCAGCCCCATCGACGCGATTCCCGATTTCATTCCGGTGCTGGGGCTGGTGGACGACGCGATGATCGTCGGTCTGTGCCTGAAGGCGATCGGCACGGACCTCGACCGCTACACGCAGTGGAGGAAGTCGCGGCCGGTCGGGTAGCCGCGAAGCCCCTTCCCGGGAAGCGGGAAGGGGCGGGTGCGCGTGGAGCGCTCAGGGGCTTTCGTAGTACACGTTGTCGATGGCGAACTCGACCGGTGCGCCGTGGGGATCGGCGACCACCATGAACATCTGCCGCACCGCGTGCAGGTCGAGGTCGTAGAAGGCATCGAAGGGAATGGTCACCTCGTGCCAGTTGCCGTCGCGGACCAGCCCGTAGTTCGGGCCGCCGTCGACGAAGTCGACCCAGCTGTCGCCGAACGAGGTGTTGATGCCGATCTTGAACGTCGCCGGCGTGGTGGTGCGCATGTGGAACCTGAGCGCACCGCCCGCGTAGGCGCTCATGTTGCGCACGTCGCCGATGATGCCCAGCCCGAACCACTCGCCCGCGTTCGCACGGAAGGCCATCACGTTGCCGCCCTCGTACGGCGTGGCGTCGATGGGCGTCAGGTTGTTCCACAGGTAGAGGTTGGCGTCGGCGCCGAAGTCGAGGCTGCCGGCGAGGCCAGGCTGTTCGGTGAACACCCCGAACCGGCCGGCGGGAATCGCCGCATCGCCGCCGATGTAGAGCTCGCTCTCCGGGTGGTCCTGGTAGAGGCGGATGTAGTCGACCTCCATCCGCCCGGGCAGCGGCGCGGTGATGCCATCGGGCGAGAGGATGCCGGTGTAGGTGCCGCCCACCGCCACGTTCAGGAGCAGGTAGTGCTGCTGGTGGAACTCGTGGACGGAGGCGCCGTCCGGGTCCGAGATGTCGAACGCGAAGTACTCGACGTCGTCGATGTACATGCGGATGAACTCCGGGTCCCAGGTCATCCGGTAGACGCGGAAGTCGGTGTGCAGGTCGGTGGGGCTGTCGTAGTCGCGGCTGTAGTCGGCCTTGTGGCCGTTGTAGTCCCAGTGCACCGCGCCGCCGATGCGGCGGTTGGCCATGCCCTCGGCGATGGCCGCGGCGGAACCGGCCTCCATGATGTCGATCTCGCCGCGCTCCGGCCACACGCCGACCACGCCGAGCATCCAGTACGCGGGCCACAGCCCGTTGCCGACCTCGGGCGTCCTGATGCGCGCCTCGAGCGTGCCGTACTTGAAGTGGAGGCGGCCCTCGGTCTTGAGGCGCGCGGAGGTGAAGGGGCTGCCCTCGAAGGTCTCGCGGCGCGCCTCGATGACGAGGCGGCCGTTCTCGATGCGGGCGTTCTCGGGGCGGCTGGTGTAGTACTGCAGCTCGGCGTTGCCCCAGCCGCAGAGGCCGATCTGGCAACCCGTGCCGACGTCGTAGGTCCATGTGCCGCCGTCGATGCCGGGGCCGTCGAAGTTCTCTTCCCAGACCAGGTTCTGGGCGTGCGCCGTCGGCGACAGCGCGAGCGCGACGGCACCGAGGCAGGCGGTGCCCAGCGCGAACAGGCGTGCGCGATCCATACGTAGCTCCTGTGGTCGTTGTGTCGGAGAGGCCGGACCTCCAGCGGTCGGCCGCGGCCGAGACTACCCGCCGGATGACAGCGCTGTCGTCCCTGCGCTGCCCGATGCCGGAAGCGTGCGCTCGGTCACGCGCCGGCGTGGACGCACCATGAAGGAAAGGGAAAGTCGGGGTGATTCCTGCTGCGGGGCAGCACGCGATCTGCGCGGGTCGCGCCTGCGGCTACAGCCACACCAGCCATGCGACCACGCTGGCCATCGCGCAGTAGTAGAGCATCGGCAGCAGGGTGAAGCGGATGATCTCGCCCTCGCGCCCGTCGAGCGCGACCACGCTGGCCGCGGCCACCACGTTGACCACGCAGATCATGTTCCCCGCGTTGGCGCCGAGCATCTGCAGGGCGAGGACGAGGTGCTCGGGCAGGCCGGTGTGCGCCGCCAGCGACTGCTGGAAGGCCGCGAACATCATGTTGGAGAAGGTGCCCGAGCCGGCGATGAAGGAGCCCAGCGCCCCGATCGCAGGCGCCGCCCACACCCAGTGGTCGGCGAGCGAGGCGGCGGCAAGCCCCGCCAGCTCCATCGGCATGGCGCCGAGATCGGCGTCGTTGACGTCGGAGCGGAGGAACACCCGCACCATCGGCACCGAGGTCATCAGCGCCACCGTCGCGGGCAGCAGCCGGCGCAGGCTGTCGGACGTCGCGCCGCGCAGGGTGTCGAGGCCGCAGCGGTGCAGGCGCAGCGTCGCGAGCGCAACGAGCACGAACAGCGTGCCCGGCAGGTACAGCGGCGCGACGCTGGCGGCGACGTCGGTACCCAGGATCCGCGGCCACGCGATCACGATGCCGCCCAGCCAGTCCTTGAACGGCAGCGCCGGGACCCGCGTGAGCACCAGCAGGGCCGCGACCAGCACGTAGGGCGACCATGCCCGCAGCAGCGACATGCGGGCCTGCGTGCGCGGGACGTGCGCCGTCGCGCGGATGCGGTCGGCCTCCGAGAAGAACCACGGCGTCGCCGGCACCAGGATGCGCAGCCGCGCGAGGGTGCAGACGATGGCGAGTCCGATCATCGCGCCGAGGATGGAAGGGAACTCCGGGCCGACCAGCCACGCCACCAGCCAGGCCGGGCCGGTGAAGGACAGCCCGCCCACGATGGCGAAGGGCGCGACCGCGAAGCCCGGGCGCCAGCTGCGCTCGGCGCCGAAGAAGCGGGTCAGGATCAGGCAGAGGATCAGCGGCAGCAGGGACGCCACGAAGAGGTCGATGCCGATGGCGGTGAGCGCGATCTCGCGCAGTTGCGCGTCGCTCGCCTCGGGCAGCCCCTGGGCGAGGCCGACCAGGACCGGCGTGCCCACCGCGCCGAAGGACACCGCGCTGGAGTCCGAGACCAGCGCGAGCACCACCGCGGCCAGCGGCGGGAAGCCGAGCGCCACCAGCAGCGGCGCGGCGATGGCGGCCGGCGTGCCGAAGCCCGCCGCGCCTTCGAGAAAGCTGCCGAACAGCCAGGCGATGACGATGGCCTGCACCCGCCGGTCCGGGGAGATGCCGGCGAAGCCGGCGCGGATCACGTCGAGACCGCCGCTCCGGCGCAGCACGTTCAACAGCAGGATGGCGCCGAACACGATCCACAGGATGGTCAGCGCGACCACGCCCCCTTCGAGCAGGGCCGCCGCGAGCTGGCGCGCAGGCATGCGCCACACCGCCAGCGCCAGCGCCGCCGAGATCAGCAGGCTGAGCGGCATCGCGCGCGTGGCCGGCATCCGCAGCAGCACCAGGAACACGAAGACGCTCAGCACGGGCATGAGCGCGGCAAGGCCTTGCAGCAGGGTCATCGGATGCGCCGGTCGCGGACCTGCGCCCATGGTACGCAGCGCCCGCGCAGGCGGCGCGCGGTCGTGCGCTACTCGATGGGCAGGCTCACCAGTGCGATGCCGATGTCGTCCGGGTCGGGCTGCACCTCGAAGCCGAGCTGGCGGCACATGGCGAGCATGTTCTCGTTCTCCCGCAGCACCTGCCCGGTGATGCGGGTGAGGCCGGCGCGGCGGGCGTGCTCGATGAGCTTGCGCATGAGCTGCCAGCCGAGGCCCTGGCCCTTGAGATCGGAGCGCAGCAGGATGGCGTACTCGCCCTCGCGCGGCTCGCCGGCGACCGGCTCGGGATCGGCATGGATCTGCGCCACGCCCAGCACCTCGTCCTCGGCGTCCACCGCGATGATGACGATCACCCGCGCGTAGTCGATCTGGGTCAGGCGGGCGATGAAGGTGCGGCTGAAGTGCTTGACCGGTGCGAAGTAGCGCTGGCGGATGTCCTGCGGCTCGACCCGCTCGAAGAAGCGACGCAGGCGGTCCTCGTCGTCGGGCCGGACCGCGCGCGTGCGCACGTGGCGGTCGCCGCGCAGCACCAGCTCGCCCTCCAGCGACTTCGGGTACGGCTTGATCGCGAAGCGCGGATTGGTGTCCTCGCCGCTGGGCCCGGGCAGGGACGGCGCGGCCTCGATGCGCACGCGCGCGTCCAGCGCCACCACGCCGTCGGCATCGGCCAGCAGCGGGTTGATGTCGAGCTCGCGGATCTCCGGAAGGTCGGCCGACATCTGCGACAGCTTGACCAGCGTCAGCGCCACCGCATCGCGGTCCGCCGCGTCGTGGCCACGGATGGCGTCGAGCAGGCGGGAGACGCGGGTCCGGCGGATCAGGTCGTGGGCCAGCCCCATGTGCAGCGGGGGGAGGGCGAGCGCGGCGTCGTCCATCAGTTCGACGTCGGTGCCGCCGGTCCCGAAGAGCACGACCGGCCCGAAGTCCGGGTCCTCGCCGAGGCCGGCGATCAGTTCGCGCGCCTGCGGGTGGCGCAGCATGGGCTGCAGCACCACCCCGTCGATGCGCGCGTCCGGACGCAGCGCGGCCGCGCGCGCGAGCATGGCGCGCGCGCACTCGAATACTTCGTCCACGGTCCCGAGGTCGAGCGCGACGCCGCGCACGTCCGACTTGTGCTGGATGTCGGGCGAACTGATCTTGACGACCAGGTGCGCGTAGCGCCGGAACAGCGGTTCGGCGGCGGCCGCGGCGGCGTCGGCATCGCGGGCCAGGACCACCGGCGGCATCTCGATCCGGTAGGCCGCCAAGAGCTCGGCGACCGCCTCCGGGCCCAGCCACGGCTCGCCCCGCGCCAGTGCGGCCGCGATGACCGCGCGTGCGCGTGCCACGTCGGGCGTGAAGTCCTCGGGCAGCGAGGGCGGCGTCGCCATCAACTGCTCCAGCGACTGCCGGTAGCGCACCAGGTGCACGAAGCCGCGGACCGCGCCGCTCAGCGTGCGGTAGCTGGGCACGCCGATGGCGTCGAAGGGCTCGCGGGTACCCGGGATCTCGCCGAGCCAGCAGGCCAGCACCGGCTTGGGCGAGCGCCGCGCGCGCAGGTGGGCGGCGATGCGCTGGGCCAGCGCGACCGGCGAGACCAGCGCGGTCGGCGTGTGCAGCAGGAACACCGCGTCGCACTGGTCGTCGTCGAGCAGGGCGTCCAGCGCGGCGATGTAGCGCCCGGCGTCCGCGTCGCCGCCCAGGTCGAGCGGGTTGCCGCGCGACCAGATGGGGGGCAGCGCGGCATCCAGCCGCGCCACGGTTTCGGAGGACAGTTCGGCCACCTCGCCGCCGAGATCGATCAGCCGGTCCACCGCCAGCACGCCGACGCCGCCGCCGTTGGTGAGGATGGCGAGGCGACGGCCGTCGAAGGGCCGCAGGTGCGAGAGCGTGTTGGCGGCGGCGAAGAGTTCCTCGAGATCGTTCACGCGCAGCACGCCGGCACGGCGCAGTGCGGCGTCGTAGACCGCGTCGCGGCCGGCGAGGGCGCCGGTGTGCGAGGCCGCGGCGCGTGCGCCCGCCGCATGCCGGCCGGCCTTGACCACGATCACCGGCTTGGCGCGCGCCGCGGCGCGTGCCGCGGACATGAAGCGGCGCGGTTCGCCGACCGTCTCCATGTACAGCAGGATGGCGCGGGTGGTCGGGTCGGTCGCGAAATGGTCCAGCAGCTCGCCGATGTCCACGTCCGCCATGTCGCCCAGCGAGACGATGCCGCTGAAGCCGATGTTGCGCGCGTTGGCCCACTCGACCGTGGCGGTGACGATGGCGCCGGACTGCGCGAGCAGGGCCAGGTCGCCCGGCCTGGCCGGATGCGCCGCGAAGCTCGCGTTGACCTTGGCGTAGGGGGCCAGCACGCCGAGGCAGTTCGGCCCCACCAGGCGCACGTGGTGGCGCCGCGCCACGGCGGCCACCCGCTCGCGCAGCGAGCCCGGCCCCTGGCCCAGCCCGGCGGTGATCACCACCACCACGCGCACGCCGAGACTGCCGGCCTCCTCCACGACCTTCGGCACGCGTTCGGGGAACACGGTCACGACCACTAGGTCGGGCACGTGGTCGAGGTCGCGCAGGCGCGGGACGGTCGGCTGGCCGTCGATCTCGGGGTGGCGCGGCGTCACCACCGAAAGCCGGCCGGCGAAGCCGCCGGCGCGCAGGTTCGCCGCGATGGCGCGCCCCAGGCTGCGTTCGCGCGGACTGCCGCCGACGACGGCGATGGACTGGGGGCGGAAGAGGGCGTCGAGTCCGGTCCTGTGCATGAATCCGGTCTGGGGCGGCGTGAGCGCCCATCTTCGCGCCCCGGCGGCGGCCTGTCAGCCGCGCGCCGTTTATCTGCGGGTCGGCGGAGGCGCGGCACGATGGACCGCCCGCCCCCGAGAGGTGCCCCATGTCCTTCCGTTCGCCGCTCTCCGTCGTCGCCGTCGCCCTCCTGCTCGTCAGTGGCGGTGCGGTCGCGAAAAGCTATCCGGTCGAGGAACTCAAGCGCATGGTCGAGGCCGGGAACACCCCCGAGCAGGGCGAGCAGGAGACCGTCCGCGACGAGGAGATGGCCTTCCAGGCGTGCGTGGCCGGAAAGGCGCGGGTGCTCGAGGCCGCCTCGGCCGACTATCCGACGGCGCAGGTGCTGCGTTCGCCGGTGACCGAGATCGACACCCTGTGGACGCCGGATGCGGTCATGCAGATCACCTGCGGCAACGGTCGCATGAAGATCACCCGCGCCCCGTACCGCTGATCCGGACGCCGCGGGCCGGGATCGTATCGCCCCGACGGGCCTGCGGCCCGGTTCGACCGGGATTGCACCGTGGCCGTGCACCACCGCGGCAGGGCACGGGAATCCGGTGGCGACAGGGCCTGCCGGCGGCCGTGGCGGCTCCGGCCCGGGCCTCACTCCTGCGCGCGCAGCCACTCCATGCGCGTCGCCGGCTGGTGCTGGCCCAGGGCGACCTTGAGCCAGCCGAGCGCCGGCGCCAGCGCTGCGTCGAGCTGCCACGGCACGTTGAGCACGAGCATGCCGCTGCCGTTCATGCGCAGCGGCGAGTCGTCGGGGTGGACCAGCAGTTCGACCAGCAGCGCGGACTTCGCCGGCAGCGCCGCGACCTTGCGGAAGAAGGGCTTGAGCGTGCGCCGGGTCTTGATCGGATACCACACCGCGAACACGCCCTGCGGCCACCGTGCGAGACCGTCGGCGAGGTGCTCGCGGATGGTGTCGAACTCGCGCAGCTGGCTTTCGTAGGGCGGGTCGATGAGGACCAGGCCGCGCTTCTCCTTCGGCGGAGTGAGCGCCCGGATCGCGCCGTAGCCGTCGCGCGCGTGCACGCCCACCCGGGGGTTCTCGGCGAAGAGCGCCTTGAGCGCCGTCACTTCCTGCTCCTGGACCTCGCAGCAGGCGAGGCGGTCCTGCGCACGCAGCCGCTGCGCGATCAGCAGCGGCGAGCCTGGGTAGACGCGCAGGCGCCCGTCGGGGTTCGCGGCCTGCAGGGCGGCGCGGTAGCGCGCCACCGCGGGCGGCATGCCGCCGACCTGTTCGAACACCCGCGCGACGCCGCCGGCGGCCTCGTCGGTCCGCAGCGCGTCGCCGGCATCCAGCGCATAGCGTCCGCGGCCGGCGTGGGTGTCGAGCACGAACAGCGGCGTGTCCTTGCGCTGCAGGGCGTCGAGCAGGCCGAGGAGCACGACGTGCTTGAGCACGTCGGCATGGTTGCCGGCGTGGAATGCGTGGCGGTAGTTCATCGCGCAAGTGTACGGGGCGCGGCGCCGCCGGGAGCGTGGCCGCCGGGAACCTGCGGGCGTTGCAGGCCGGGGCCCCTTCGCCGCCCGCCCGCGGATCGCGTCAGGCCAGGCGCCGGTGCCGGCGGCGGGTGGCCGCCGCGGGCGCTGCCGGACGGCCCATCCACAGCACGATCTTCCCGCAGCCGTGGCCCTGCGCCAGCGCCCGGTGCGCCGCGGCCGCGTCGACGAGGTCGAACACGCGTCGCACGTGGACGTGCAGGCGACCGCTGCCCGCGAACTGGGCGAGCGCGAGCAGGCGCCGGCGCTCGCAGCGGACACGGAGCGGGCGCGCACCCGCCGCCTCGGCCCGCGCGAAGTCCACCAGGCTGCCGATGCGGGCCGGGTCGGGCACCAGGGCGAGCGAAGCCTGCAGCGCGGCCTCGCCGCCCGCCGCGTCCAGCGCCGCGTCCGCGCCGGAGGGCAGCAGCGCGTGGAGGCGCGCCAGCAGGCCCTCGCCATAGCGCACAGGCGTCGCGCCGAGCGCGCGGAGATAGTCGTGGTTGGCCTCGCGGGCGGTGCCGACCACCTGCGCCCCGCGCAGGCGCGCGAGCTGTACCGCCATGCTGCCGACGCCGCCGGCCGCGCCGTGCACCAGCAGCCGGTCGCCGGGCGCCACGCCGAGGGCTTCCAGCGCCGCCAGCGCGCTCTGCCCGGAGGCCACCAGGGCCGCGGCCTGGATCCAGGAGAGTCCCGCAGGACGCCGCACGAGCTGCGCTTCCGGCACCACGACGTGCTCGCGGTGCGCGCCGGTGTCGCTCCAGCCGAGTACTTCGTCGCCCGGCAGCAGGTCGCGCACGTTGTCGCCGACGGCCTCGACGATGCCGGCGAAGTCGCAGCCGAGCGGCCGCGGGCGGAAGGCGTCGTCGTCCCGTCCCAGGGCGAACCAGCCGCTGCGCTGCGCGAGGTCCCAGGGCTGGAGCCCGGCGGCGACGACGCGCACGCGCACTTCCCGCCCCCGTGGCCAGGGCGTGTCCACGCGCATCACGCGCAGCACCTCCGGGCCGCCCGGGCGCTCGTAGACGACGGCTCTGGAGCGGACGCTCGTTCCTGGACTGGGGAGAGGGATCGCAGCCTGCATCGCTTGCGTTCCGGAGGGGGAGGGCGGCACGATGAAACCTCGACATTGGTTGAGGTCAAGCATGGCGATGCCCGCACACGTGCTCAGCGTGGGTGAGGTCGCGGCGCGCAGCGGCGTCGCGGTCTCCGCGCTGCACTTCTACGAGAGCAAGGGACTGATCCGCAGCATGCGCACGCATGGCAACCAGCGGCGCTACCCGCGCGAGGTGCTGCGCCGGATCGCGGTGATCCGCACCGCGCAGCGCGTCGGCATTCCCCTGGAAGCGATCCGTGCCCAGCTCGACACCCTCCCCGACGGCCGCACTCCCACGCGTGCGGACTGGGCACGGCTGTCGCGGCGCTGGCGCGAGGAGCTCGACGCACGCATCGCCCAGTTCACCCTGCTGCGCGACACCCTCGACGACTGCATCGGCTGCGGGTGCCTCTCGCTGAACCGCTGCCGCCTGCGCAATCCCGGCGACGCCGCCGCCGCGGAAGGGCCGGGCCCGCGCGGGCTGAGGGTCGCCGCCGGGGAGTGAGCGCGGGCGGGGCAAGGAATGAAGAGCGGGGAAACGAGAGGTGTGGTGTGGGCGCCCGCCTCGCTGCACCCCCATCCCAGCCTTCCCCCGCAAGCGGGGAAGGGGCTTTACGGCGAGAAGTGGGGATGAGGAGTGAGGAACGAGCGACAGCACCGCTGCTTGCACTCGCTCCTCACTCTTCTGCGCTCACTCCTCGACCGTCAGCTCCCTCCCCCGCGGACAGCGGGGGAGGGTTGGGGAGGGGGCGCTTCTGCTGCAAGAAGTGAGAGATGAGGAGTGAGAAACGCGGGGAGGTGCGACTGCGCGTCGCCCCCTTCACCCGGGTTCACCCCCGTTTTCACGGACACTTACGAGAAGGCCGATCAAGGCCATGAGGAGT
>NZ_JBHSGG010000020.1:0-38966 GCF_042654365.1 Coralloluteibacterium thermophilum | reverse complement strand
GCTGGATCGCAGCCAACGGTACCCGCACGGGGATGAGAGGCGGATTCTTCAGGGCCGACTCGGTAGTGCGGCACGCGGTGGAGCGCGGTCTCGACCCGTGTGACCCCTAGCGCCAGAAGCGCGGGCGCTGTCTCGTATCGGCTCACCCGCCCACCCGACGCACACGGCCGCACGTGATGGCGCGGAGCAGGTCGAGCTGGGCTTGCGACGGGCGGCTGTCGCTGAGCCTGGACCCGAGCCCGGAGCCCGGAGCCGGAGCCGGAGCAGGAGCAGGAGCAGGAGCAGGAGCCCCGAGCCCCGAGCCCTGGGCCCGCGTCCGCGGAGACCTCGCACGACATCCCGACGCCCCCGCCACATCCGCCGATCCATGGTGCGGCACGCGGTGGAGTGCCGGTCTCGACCGGTGTGACCTCTGGCGCCAGAAGTGCGGGTACTGTCTCGTATCGGCTCACCCACCCACCCGACACACACGGCCGCACGTGATGGCGCGGAGCAGGTCGAGCTGGGCTCGCGATGGGCGGCTGTCGCTGAGCCCGGAGCCCGGAGCCCGGAGCCCCGAGCCCCGAGCCCGTGCGCCCTGCGCTCGCGTCCCCGTACGCGGAGGCCTCGCACTGCATCCCGCCGCCGCCGCCACATCCGCCGATCAAGAGGCTCGCCCTGCCTGGCGCGGCCCGATCCCCGCTGTCGCCCCGTACCCCAAAAGAAACGGCGCCCGAAGGCGCCGTTTCCGGTCGTGCTGCACGCCTGATCTCAGGGCGCCGGGCGCTGGTCGGCCGGCCTTGCCGGCCGCCCTTGCGAGGCGAGCGGCCGCTGTCGGACTCACGCGCATCACGCGTGATCGAAGCCGCCTGCCAGAGCCCCTGCGAAAATGGGCGAGACGGGGTCCACAGCGTGTCCGCTCAGCGCGTCTTCCCGGCGACGATCACCACGTCCGCCGGGCGGCGGGCGAAGAGGCCGACGCTGACGACGCCGGGGATCTGGTTGAGGCGGTTCTCCAGGTCCACCGGATCGGCGATGCGCAGGTTGTGCACGTCGATGATCCAGTTGCCGTTGTCGGTGACGACGCCCTCGCGCCACGCCGGCTGGCCGCCGAGCCGGACGATGGCGCGGCCCACCAGGCTGCGGGCCATCGGGATGACTTCGATCGGAAGCGGGAACCGGCCCAGCACGTCCACCTGCTTGGCGGCGTCGATCACGCAGACGAAGCGCTCGGCCGCCTCGGCGATGATCTTCTCGCGGGTGAGGGCGGCGCCGCCGCCCTTGATCAGCCGGTTGTGCGGGTCGCATTCGTCGGCGCCGTCGACGTAGACCGGTACGGTACCGACGGCATTGAGGTCCATGACGTGGATGCCGTGCGCCCGCAGCCGCTCGGTGCTCTGTTCGGAGCTGGAGACGGCGCCGGCGATGTCGTGCCGTCGCGCCGCCAGGGCGTCGATGAAGAAGGCGACGGTGCTGCCGGTGCCGACACCGACCACGTCCCCGTCCTTCACGTACTGCATGGCCGCTTCCGCGGACAGGCGCTTCTCGTCGTCTTTGCTGAGGCTCATCGGGCTTCGGGTTCCAGGGAAAGGAGGTGCTTCCACTGCGCGGCGCTCACCGGGGCGACCGACAGGCGGCTGCCCTTGCGCAGCAGTTCGATCTCGCCGAGCCGTTCGGCTTCGGCACGGATGCGCTCCAGCGGGATCACGCCGCGGAGCCGGCGGACGAAGCGCACGTCCACCAGCCACCAGCGCGGTGCGTCCGGGCGGCTCTTGGGATCGTGGTACTTGCTCGCGGGATCGAACTGGGTCGGATCCGGATAGGCCTCGCCCACGACCTCGGCAACGCCGGCGATCCCGGGCACCTTCGTGTTCGAGTGGTAGAACAGCACGCCGTCGCCTGGCCGCATCGCCTCGCGCATGAAGTTGCGCGCCTGGTAGTTGCGGACGCCGGTCCAAGGCTCGACGCCGACCCGCTCGAGGTCGTCGATGGAGAAGTCGTCGGGTTCGGACTTCATCAGCCAGTAGCGCGGCATGGTGTCTCCGGGCGGAAGGGAAGCGCGCATTATCGCGTGAAGCCGCGGTCCGTCGCCCGTGCCGATGCGCCCCTCAGGCCGGGAGAATCAGCTCGCGCTCGGTGACCACGGCATCCAGGCGCACGTCCCAGGCCTCGGCGGGCACGGCCGCGATCTCCTGCTCGGCGAAGCCGACGCCCACCAGCCAGGGCGGGGCGCCGCTCTCCTGTCGGAAGGCGAAGGTGCGGTCGTACCAGCCGCCGCCGGTGCCGAGGCGGTTGCCGCGGCGGTCGAAACCGACCAGCGGCACCAGCACGGCGTGGAGTTCGGTCGCCTCCAGGCAGCTTGCGAGTTCGAGGTCCGGCTCCGGGATGCCGAAGCGGTTCGGCGTGACGCTGTCGCCGAAGCGCCAGGGCGCGAACACCAGGCGGCCCTCCGGGTGCAGGCGGGGCAGGCAGTACACCGCCCCCGCCGGCAGGAGGCCGAGGACCGCATGCAGCGGCAGCTCGCCGGCCACGGCCCAGTAGCCCGCGACGTAGCCGGGCTGCTGAAGGGCGGGGTGTGCCTGGAGGCGCTCGGCGACCGCCTGGGCGGCCTCGATGCGGGCCAGGGCCGGAAGGGCGGCGCGGGCGCTGCGGAGACGGCGCCGGAGCGCGTCGCGTTCGGACGGTGCGGGCTGTGGCGTCTGGTCCAACGGGCTCCCCGGCGGCGGTGGCGGTACGGCCGCCAGAAACGATGATGCGCCGCGTGGCCGTTCGGGCCGCGCGACGCATCGGGCATCAATGCATCCTCCGCCGTGGCGATGCGTACGCAACGACCTTGATCCCGAGGATCAGGTGGGAACGCGGCCGGCGTGCTCAGGCTTTCCGCACGTGGCGGACATGCACACGAACGCCGGTTACCGGGATCCCGTGGTCGTCATTAAGGGACAAGGCAAATGTTGGCGTACGCTGTCGGGCACAGCAGAGGATACGTGCGCAGTATAGCGCCGCAGGATTAAGCGGCGATCAACGGCCCGGGAGAACCTGCTCCAGCGTGCGCTCGACCTCGTCGACGGTGCGCGCGATCTCGCGGTCGCGGGCCTCGCTGGCGGTCTTCAGCTGCATGAACTCGTGCGCGAGGTTGAGCGCGGCCAGCACCGCCACGCGGTCGATGGTGACCATGCGGTTGCTGCCGCGGATCTCGCGCATGCGTGCATCCAGGAGCTGGGCCGCGGCGAGCAGGCCGTCGCGCTCCTCCGGCTGGCAGGCGACGAGGAAGTCGCGGTCGAGGATGCGGACGTTGACGGGATCGCTCATGCGTTGTCCTCGAGCGCCTTGAGGCGGTGGATCATGGCTTCCACCCGTGCGCGCGCCTGTTCGTTCTTGCTGACCAGCTGCGCGCGCTCGGCGATCAGCTGCTCCTGGCTGTGCCGCAGGCTGCGGTTCTCGTCGGCGAGGCGCCGGCACAGCTCCGCGAGCGCCGCGACGCGGGCGGTGAGGGTCTGCAGAGGATCGGCGGGCGGCTCGGTCATGGCGGGACGACGATAGGGGCGGGGGAAGCGGCCGGTCAATACGGGGCCGCAGCCTCAGTAGGGCGGCGGCACCGCGGCGATGGTCGAGGGTTGCCAGGTGTGCACGAAGGCCATGCAGCGCTGCGCGTCCAGCGGCTTCGACAGCCAGAAGCCCTGGATCTCGTCGCAGCCCTGCTCGCGCAGGTAGGCCAACTGGTCCTCGGTCTCGACGCCCTCGGCGATGACGTTGAGGCCCAGGGAGTGCGCCATGGTGATCACGGTCGCGGTGATGGCCTCGTCGTCCGGGTCGTGGGTGATGTCGCCGACGAACTCCTTGTCGATCTTGAGCGTGTCGATCGGCAGGCGCTTGAGGTAGATCAGCGAGGAGTAGCCGGTGCCGAAGTCGTCGATGGCCAGGCTGACGCCGATCTTGCGCAGCGCGTGCAGGGCCGCGGTGCTCTGCGCCGCGTTCGCCATCACCATGCTCTCGGTGACCTCCAGCTCCAGCCGCGAGGCGGGCACGCCGGTTTCCTGCAGGATCTCGGCGATGACCTCCGGCAGGTTGCCGCGCAGCAGCTGCAGGACCGACACGTTGACCGCCATCGCGATGTCGGTGAGCCCGTGCTGGCGCCAGCGCGCCAGCGCGGCGCAGGCCTCGCGCAGCACCCATTCGCCGATGCGCAGGATCTGCCCGCTCTCCTCGGCCAGCGGGACGAAGGTGGTCGGCGGGATCTCCCCCAGCTCCGCGCTGCACCAGCGCAACAGCGCCTCCACGCCGGTGATGCGGCCGTCGATCAGGGACAGGCGCGGCTGGAACACCAGCCGCAGCTCGTCGCGCTCCAGCGCCTTGCGCAGCGCGCTGGCGATGGTGGCGCGGCGGCGCGACTCCGCATCCATGGCCTCGGTGTAGAACTGGTAGGTGTTCCGGCCGAGCGCCTTGGCCTGGTACATCGCGGTGTCGGCGAACTTGATCAGCTCGGTGGGCGCGAGCCCGTGGTCGGGGTAGAGGCTGATGCCGACCGACGGGCTGATGGTCACGTCCTGCCGGTCGTCGATCTCCAGCGGGCGCGCGAAGGCCGCCAGCACGTCGGCCGCCACCGCCTCGGCGCCCGGCAGGTCCTCGATGTCCTCGATCACCACGGTGAACTCGTCCCCGCCGAGGCGCGCGACGGTGTCGGTGGTGCCGACCGTCTCCAGCAGGCGCGCCGCGGCCGACTTCAGGATGCGGTCGCCCGCGGCGTGGCCGAGCGAGTCGTTGATGTCCTTGAAGCGGTCGAGGTCGAGGAACAGCACCGCCACCCGCCGTCCGCGCCGGCGGGCGCGCACGATCGCCCGCGCCAGCCGCTCCGACAGCAGGGCCCGGTTGGGCAGGCCCGTGAGCGTGTCGTAGTTGGCGAGGTAGCGCAGCTCCTGCTCGGCGCGCTTCTTGTCGGTGATGTCCGAGAGCACGATCACGAAGTGGGTGCGCGCACCGGCCTCGTCGCACACCTCGGAGGCCTGCAGCCAGCACAGGAACTCCTCGCCGTCGCGGCGCCGCTGCCACATCTCCCCGGCCCAGTGGCCCTGGCGAACCAGCGCGTCGTGCATGCGCCGGTAGAAGCCGGCGTCGTGCTGCTGGCTGTCGAGCAGGCGGCTCGGGTGGCCCAGCGTCTGCGCCTCCTCGTAGCCGGTGATGCGGGTGAAGGCGGGATTGATCGCCACGAAGTGGAACTGCAGGTCCACCACGGCCACCGCCTCGTTCATGCTGCGCAGCACCTGCGAGGCGATGCGGCGCTCGCGTTCGTCGCGGCGCTCGGCGGTGATGTCGCGCGAGGTGCCGGCCACGCGCAGCGGGCGGTCCTCGGCGTCGCGCTCCACCACCTTGCCGCGCGAGCGGATCCACAGCCACTCGCCGCGGCGGTTGGCCATGCGCAGTTCGGCCTCGAAGCTGTCGCGCCTGCCGGCGAGATGCTCCTCCAGCGCCTGGGCGAGCGCGGTGCGGTCGTCCGGATGGACGAGTTCGCGCCAGGCGCTGCCCTGGAGCACCTCCTCGTGGCCCGCGTCGCGGCCCTGGCGGTGCAGGACGTCGCCCGCCACGTCGTAGCTCCAGAACTCGTCGCCCGAACCCCACAGCGCCAGCGCGTGCCGTTCCTCGCGGCGGCGCAGTTCGGCGAGCAGGGCCGCCTCGCGGCGTCGGCGGGTGCGCAGGATCCACCAGGCCGGCACCAGCAGGGCCAGCGCGCCGGCGACGAGGAGCGACGGGACGGCGACGCCGGCGTCCGCCGCCGAGGCGTCGGTGGCGCACAGGCAGAGACACAGCGCGAAGACGAGCCGGTGCGTCAGATTCGATGAACCGGCTGGGCGCGCCATGTGCGCACGCGACTCCGAAAGCGAGATGATCCCCCGCCGGGCAGTGTAGGGGGCCGCAGGAGGCCCCAACAAGTGGCGCCCGGCCGCGCTGCTACACTGCACGCCCCCCGCCCGACCCCGTCCCTGCGCCAGACCGTGACCGATTCCGATCTGCCCTCCCATCGTGCCGTCGCCGACGAGCTGTCCCTTCTCGGCGTGGCCGCCGAGCCCGCAGAGGTCCATGGGGCGCTCTCGGGGTTCCTGTGCGGTGGCGGGCGGGTGCAGGACCACTGGCTGGCCCAGCTCGAGCTGGAGGCCGAGCGCGCGCCCGCGCCCGACGGTGCCCTGGCGGCACTGCGGGCGGCCAGCGTGGCGCAACTGGAGGACCCGCAGTTCGGGTTCGTCCTGCTGCTGCCGGACGAGCGCGACGCGCTGGACCGCCGCGCCGAGGCGCTGCTGGGGTGGTGCCGCGGGTTCCTGGGCGGCTTCGGCCTGGCGGCGCCCTCGCCGGACCTTCTCTCGGAGGACGCGCGCGAGGCGCTGGACGACCTCGGCCGCATCGCCGGCTCGCGGCTCAGCTACGAGGACGCCGAGGGCGACGAGGGCGCGCTGCAGGAGGTGACGGAATTCGTCCGGGTGGCGGCGCTGCTGTTGCACGGCGACTGCGTCCTGGGGCCGCAGCACCGGCGGCGTCTGAACTAGCGGGACCATGGGCGCGAGCGGGGCAGGCATCCGTCCGGCGGAGTACGCGCGCCGGCGCCGCCAGCTGATGCGCATGGCCGGCGACGACGCCATCGTCGTCGTCCCGGCCGCACCCGAACGGGTGCGCAGCCACGACACGCTGTACCCGTATCGGCAGGACAGCGATTTCCTGTACCTGTGCGGGTTCGGCGAGCCGGACGCGGTGCTGGTGCTGGTGCCCGGCCGCGCGCACGGCGAGGTCCTGCTGTTCTGCCGCGAGCGCGACCCGGAGCGCGAGGCCTGGGACGGTCCGCGGCTGGGGCCGGACGCCGCGGTCGCACGCCTGGGTGTGGACGACGCGTTCCCGTTCGAGGACCTGGACGAGATCCTGCCGGGGCTGCTCGAGGGACGGGCGCGGGTCTACTACCACCTGGGCCGCGACACCGAGTTCGACCTCAAGCTGATCGGCTGGGTCAACCGCATCCGTACCCATGGCCGGCGCCGCGACGGCGGCAGCCACGAGTTCCTGGAGCTGGGCCACCTGCTCCACGAGTTCCGCCTGTTCAAGAGCCGCGACGAGGTACGCCTGCTGCGACGTGCGGCGGAGATCTCGGCCGAGGCGCACCTCGCGGCCATGCGCGCGGCGCGCACGGCGCAGCGGGAGTACGAGATCGAGGCGGCGCTGCAGTACGTCTTCCGGCGCCGGGGCGCGGTGGCGGCCTATCCGCCCATCGTCGGCGCGGGCGCCAATGCCTGCGTCATGCACCACGTCGCCAACGACGGCCCGGTGCGGCCCGGGGACCTGGTGCTGGTCGACGCGGGGGCGGAGGTCGCGGGCTATGCCGCCGACATCACCCGGACCTTTCCCGCCTCCGGGCGCTTCACCCGGCCGCAGGCCGCGCTCTACGCCCTGGTGCTGGCGGCGCAGCGCGCGGCGCTGGCCGAGGTGCGGCCCGGCCGGCCATGGAACGCGGTGCACGAGGCCGCCGTGCGGACCGTCACCGAGGGGCTGCTGCGGCTGGGCCTGCTGCAGGGCGGGCTGGAGGAGAACCTCGGCTCCGCGGCGTACCGGCGCTTCTACCCGCACAAGACCGGGCACTGGCTCGGCCTGGACGTGCACGACGTGGGCGACTACCGGATCGACGGCGAGTTCCGCGAACTGGAGCCGGGCATGGTCTTCACCGTCGAACCCGGCCTCTACGTGGCGCCGGACGACCGGAGCGTCGCGCCGCGGTGGCGCGGCATCGGCATCCGCATCGAGGACGACGTGCTGGTGATCGGCGACGGCTGCGAGGTGCTCACCGACGCCGTGCCGCGCGAGATCGAGGCCATCGAGGCGGCCATGGCGGGCTAGGCCCGCCGTGCGTTCCGGTGGTGGACCCTCCCCGGGTCAGGCGACCTCGGCGAAGGCGTCGCGGGTGAGGTTCTCCGGCGCCGCCTCGGTGCAGGCCACGTCGTCCTCGATCCTGACGCCGCCGTAGGGACGCAGGGCGTCGACCGCGTCCCAGTTCACCGCGGCGGCATGCGGGCCTTCGCGGAGACGGGCGAGCAGGGTGTCGATGAAGTAGAGGCCCGGTTCGATGGTCACGACCATGCCGGCCTCCAGCACCCGGGTCAGGCGCAGGAAGGGATGCCCGTCGGGACGTGCGATGCTGCCGCCGGTCTCGGCGGCGAGGAAGCCGCCGACGTCGTGCACCTGGAGCCCGATCAGGTGCCCGAGCCCGTGCGGGAAGAAGGTCGCGCTGACGCCGGTGGCCACCATGTCGGCCGGGTCCATGCGCACGATGTCGAGCGCGCGCAGGACGCCCGACAGGCGCAGGTGCGCCTCCAGGTGCAGGGCCTTGTAGTCGGCACCGGCGCGCACCGCGTCGCAGAGCGCGAGTTCCTCGCGCTCGACCGCGTCCACCAGGTCGGCGAAGACGCCGGGCTCGCGCGCCCAGGTGCGGGTGATGTCGGTGGCGTAGCCGAGGTGGTCGGCGCCGGCGTCGATCAGCAGCGAACGCGCGCGTGCCGGTGCCGTGGCCTGCTTGTACTGGTAGTGCAGGGTGGCGCCGTGCGCGTCCAGGCCGACGATGCTGCCGTACGGCAGGTCGAGGTCGCTGTGCGCGGTGGCCGCGAGGTAGGCGCGGTGGATGGCGTCCTCGGAGGCGCCGTCCAGGAAGGCCTGGCGGGCGGCGAGGTGGCCGGGCACGGCGCGGCGCTGCGACTGGCGCATCAATGCCAGCTCGTAGGGTGTCTTGAAGGCGCGGTGGTAGTGCAGGTGGTCGAGCACCGCCTGCGGGTTGTTCGGCTCGATGCCGGGCAGGGCGGCGTCGGCCTCGCCGATGACCGCGGCCCGGCCCTTCGGCAGGAGCGCGGCGGCCTCGTCCGGCGTGCGGATGACGCGGATGTCGAAGGCCTCGGTCCAGTACCCGCTGGGCGCGTCGGGCGGCAGGTGCCAGTAATCGTCGGGCTGGTAGTAGACCAGCAGCGGCGTCGAGCCCGGGGTGTAGGCGATCCAGCTGTGCGGGTGATGCACGAGCGGCGCCCAGTGGAGGAAATGCGGGTTGCTGCGGAAGGGATAGGCGTGGTCGTCGAGGAAGTGGTACTTCTCCACGCCTGCGGCGATCAGCAGGTGATCGAAGCCGCCGCGCTCGAGCGCGCGGTCGCACCGGGCCGCGAGCGTGCGGACGTGGTCGCGGTAGGCGGCTGCGGGTTCCTGGGGCATGGACGGCGTCCTCGAACGAAGGGAGCCGCCGATTGTGCCGCAAGGTGTCCGCGGGGATGCCGTGCCGGAAGCCCGGGGGCAGGCGGCGCCCGTCATCCGGAGCGCCGCGCGCCGCCCGGCCGCTACACGTACTGCCCGCCCGGTGCGTCGATCCAGGCCCTGACGTGGGCGACCGCGTCCGGGGCGATGTCGATGAAGCGGAAGCCGACCCAGAACTGACCCGGCGTGGAGGCGCTGTCGGACCAGAGCTGGTGGGCGCCCACCTCGAGCGTGCGGCGGACATCGCCCACCTCGAGGGTGAATCTGAACTGGTAGAGCGCGTCCTCGGTCAGGGGTGCGCCGCCGATGAGGAGCAGGCCGCTCTCGGACAGGTTGCCGATGCGCCCGACCTCCTCGCCCGTCATGGCGTCGCGCACGGCGATGGGATGCGCGGCGCTGCGGCGGCGACTGCGGCGGTACTCGTTCATGCGCCGGCACCCACCGGAACGCGCGCGGCGAAGGAGCGCAGGGCCGAGACGACCGCTCCCCAGGCGCGGTCGAGCAGGCTGCCGTCCTCGGCCGTCACCGGCCGAACCTGGCCGTTGGCCATGGCGCGGGCCAGCCAGTCCATGCCGTACTCGCCGACGCGCTGCCCGCGGTGGTTCACGAAGAGGGTGTTGCCGGTGACCGTGCTGAACCACGACAGGCGCCGCCGCACGCGATCGCCCTGCTGGTTGATCGCGAACTCGAACCAGGTGCCGAAGGGCAGCGCGCGCAGCTGCTCCAGGCAGGCCCGCTCGCGCGCGTCGAGCGGCGCGCCGAGGTCCGCCTGGTTCGCTGCCTCGCGATCCTCGCCCAGGCGTGCGCGGGCCTTGAGCTTCATCGCCAGCTCGGTGCGCGAGGCGCCGTCGTCGCCGCTCGCGCCGTCGGCGTCGGTGAGCCGCAGCGCGATGGCCTGCGCCTCGGCGTCGTGGTAGCCGACCTGCGCTAGCGCGTCCTCGATCCGCGCGCGCAGCGCCTCCGCGTCCGGGCCGGCGAGGCCGCGCCCGCCGCCGGCGGCATCGGCGGCGTCCGCGATCCGCTCGGCGATCCCGATCCTCTGTCTCCACTCCTCCGAGCCCTCGCCGTGGCGGAGGGCGGCCAGGGCCATCACGTCGGTCCAGGCCTGGCGCAGGAGGCTGCGGACGAAGCGCGGCAGCCGGCGGCCTTCCAGGACCTGCTCCAGCGTCTCGGCCGCGCGCAGGCGCGACAGCGCCATCTTCTCCTTGCCGCGCGCCGCGTCCACGTGCCGTCGCTCCGCGACCTCGGCCTTGCGCGCGAGGGTCTGCAGGTGCCCGCTCAGGTCGTCGGAAAGGGTCTGGAACAGCCCATCGTCGTCGTCGTACTCCGCGACCGCGCGGTCGACCACGGATTCGAGGCGCTGACCCAGGCTGCCGTCGGCGTCGTCCTCGGCCAGCCACATGCCGGACTCGGCGATGTTGTTGAGCATCTCGCGGGCGGGATGCGCGGGGCGGCTGAAGAAGCTCTTGTCGCGCAGCGCCACCCGCACCAGCGGCACCTGGAGCCTGGCGAGCAGGCCCGCGGCGGGCGAGTTCGGGCGCACGTCCTTCATGAGGTGCTCGAACAGCAGCCCGATCAGGTCGATGGTGTCGTTGTCCTCGTCCTCGAGCACGGGCGCGGCGGCGTCGCCGGCGGCCGCGCGCAGCTGCGCGAGCACGTCCTGCTTGATGCGCGGTATCGCGGTGCCGCTCCCGCCCGGCGGCGGCGCCTCGCGCTGCAGGCGCGCGAGCGCGGCCTGCAGGGTCTGCGCCGGGATCGGGCTGACGGGGCCTGCCGGCGGTGCGGCGGGTGGCGGCAGGTCGACCGCGGCCGCCAGTTGTCGCGCCGGGTCCTGGGCGAACTTGCCGATCAGCGCGCGCCGGCCCGCGAGGAGCTGGCGCAGCACGTCGAAGCTGGCGCTGGCGCCGGGGACCGTCGTCCACGCCGGCGGGGCTTCCGCCACCCGGGCGCCGGGCGCGGCGTCGGCATCGCGCGGCGCCCGGCGGTCGCGCGCCGCGGGCCGCGCGCGGACCGGCACGAAGCGCAGGGTCGGCAGCACGCCCTGTTCGCACAGCCAGGCGTTCGCGGACTCGACGAAGGCGGGATAGGCGGGCATGGCCTGGCGTTCGAACACGCGCAGCAGCAACAGCCTCGCGTCGACGTCGATGCCCAGGCAGTCGCTGGTGGCGTGCAGCATCCGGCACAGGCGGTGCGGCCCGATGGGCAGGGTCTCAGCGTCGTAGGCCGGGCGCGCGGCGAGCACGCCGAAGCGCTGGCCCAGCAGGTAGACCTGGAGCGCGGCGCGGTTCTCGGCGCGCGCGCCGATCTCGCGCAGCACGGTGCTCTCGTCGATCTCGCGGGTGTCCACCAGCGCGAGCTCCCCGACCGACGGCGGGCGCGGCTGGCCCTGCGCGGGCGCCGCGGCGGGCGCGCTGCGGATCGTGGCGAGGGCGTCCTCCAGCGCGATCAGGTAGCGCGGGAGCAGGTCGGCGCGGTTACGCCGGACCATGCGCTGGGTCTCGAAGTAGGCGGCCTGCTCGGCGGCGTTGCGCGACTGCTCGGCGAGCTTGAACAACTGCTGCTCGAAGTCGGCCAGCGTGGCGTTGAGGCCGCGCTCGACCTCGTCGGCCGCCAGCTCCAGCAGGCCCAGCAGGATGCGCCGCACCCGGTCGGGCAGGCACTGCGAGACGATCGTCGCCGAGCCGTGCTCCGCCGACGGCCTCGGGAATGCAGACGACATGGCCATGAGTTTTTCGTGTTTCCCCTGAGGCCCGCGGGGCGGGCCGGCCCCGATCATAGGCGCTGGCCCGCCGCTTGTGCAGCAGCCTCCGCCTAGCGGTTCGCCTGCGGCGTCCAGCGCAGGCTCAGCAGGCCGCTGCGCCCGGGCGTGGCGTAGCCGGCCGCCCAGGCGTAGTCCTTGTCGGTCAGGTTCTCGATGCGCGCCTGCAGCGTCCATGCGGGCGCCGGTCGCCAGGCCAGGCGCAGGTGGGCCAGCGTGAAGCCGCCGAGGCGGGTCGAGACGTCGTCGCGATTCCCGGTGTGGTCGAGGTCGAACCCGAACTCGAATGCCGCCCCCACGGTGCGCGAGATGCTCGCGTGCGCGCTCCGACCGGCGCGGCGCAGCAGGCGCGCGCCGGTGGCGGCGTCCTCCGTCCGCAGCCAGGTCGCGTTGGCGTCGAGCCGCCACGGGCCCTGCCGCCACGCGTAGTCGAGCTCCACGCCGTCGATCTCGGCGCGGGCGACGTTCACCGCCTGGAAGTCCTCGCCCGCGAAGGCGACGAGGTCGTCGACGCGGCTGCGGTAGGCCGTGGCGCTCACGCGCTGGCCGGCGGGCAGGAGGAGATCGGCCCCGGCCTCGACCGTGCGCGAACGCTCCGGCGCCAGGTCCGGATTGCCCGCGTAGCCGTAGCCGAAGTCCGGATAGTAGAGCTCGTTGAAGTTCGGCGCACGGAAGCCTTCGCCCCAGCTCAGCCGCGTGCGCAGGCGTTCGTTCGCCTGCCAGCCCCAGGCGGCGCTGCCGGTGGTCGCACCGCCGAACTGGCCGTTGTCGTCGTGGCGCGCGAAGGCCTCGAGCCGGTGCGCCCCGAAGGTGCCGCTCCAGCCGAGGAAGCCCGCCGCGTTGCGGCGGCTGCGGTCGAACACGGTGCCGCTGAAGGCGTCGAGCGAGGCTCCGTGCTCGTGCTGCCAGGCGAGGCCCGCGCTCACGGTCTGGTCCGGCGTCGCTGCGAGCGTGTTGACCCAGTCCAGGCTCTCGCGCCGGCTGGCGAAACGGCTGCCGTAGACGGGCGTGGAGAGGTCGTCGCGGCTCTGGCCGATGCTCAGGCTGTGGTTCCAGGCCGCGGTGGGCGCGCCGGCGAGCGTGAGGCCGCCGGTGCGATGCTCGGCACGGGTCTCCCCCTGGTCGAACTCGACGTCCGCATCGGTGGCCAGCAGGACCGCGCCGAGCGTGTGCGTCGCGCCCAGCCGCGTGCGTCCCTGCAGCCCGAGGCTGCGGTTGCGGTATCCGTCGTCGTCGGGATCGTGGCCGGGGCCGAAGCCGGGGTGGGTGGCCGAGAAGCCCCGCAGGCGGTCGTAGCCCGCGGTGATGCCGAAGCCGTGTTCGCGGTCGCCGATGCCGAAGCCGGCGCTGGCGCCGGCGCGGCCGTGGCTGCCGGCGTGCACCCGCGCATGCTGGCCGGGCGCGCGGGTGAAGACGTGGACGACGCCGCCGATGGCGTCGGAGCCCCAGAGCGCGGCGCGCGGGCCGCGCACGATCTCGATGCGCTCGATCTGCTCCAGCGGCAGGTGGGCGAAGTCGAAGCCGCCGCTGTTGGTGGAGGCGACGCGTATCCCGTCCACCAGGACCAGGGCGTGGTTGGAGTTGCCGCCGCGCAGGAAGACGGTGCTGGCCGAGCCGGGCCCGCCGGTCCGGGCGATGTCGATGCCCGCCTGCCGTCCGAGGAGGTCGATGAGGTCGGGCGCCTGGCTTGCCTCGATGTCGGCGCGCTCGATCAGGGTGACCGAGGCCAGCGCCTCGTCGACCGTCTGCGCGCGTCGCGCGGCGGTGACCACGATGCGGTCCAGGGTGGCCGCGTCCGTCGCGAGCGCGAGGGGCGCGGGCGGCAGGCAGGCGAGGGCGATCAGGGCGGCGGGCAGGCGGTGGTGCATCGGTTCTCCAGAGCGATGAAGCGCAGCGGAGGAACGCTCGCACGGGCGCGCCGGCGCGCCCGACGCGCGCCGCCTGCGGTCCCGCTGGGTCGCCCTCCGCGACGCGCCGGTGACGCCCGCGGTCGTGCAGGGCGTACCGCAGGCCGGTCTCCGGGCTCGCCGCCTGCACCCGGAGGTGCGCCGGCCGCCTTCCCGCGCCCTTGGGGCGCAGTGGCATCTCGACCGGAGTGGAGCGACTTACCGTTGCGGGGGCAGCGCCGGATTCGAACCGGCTTCCCGAGCACCTGCGGCGGCGCGGAGTTTAGGGCATGGCGGGGGCGCTGGGGCGGCGCGCCTGGGACGCTGCCGCCGGGCGGGCGCAACGGTCGGCGTGGCCGGGCGGGGCCGGTCGTTCCGCCTGCGTGGGCGGGCGCAACGTCCAGGAGCGGTGCCGTGCGTCTTCGCCTGGAGGACCGCCGCTGCTGCGGAGGCGTGAGCCGGACGGCGCGGGAAGCGGGGGCGGCGACGCGTCTCCGTTTCCCGCCCTCGCCTCACTCTTCGTCGCCGTAGAACTTGATCCCGATCTTGATCCGCTCGCGGCCCTGCGCCCGGCGGTGCCGGTTGGTGTCGCGCAGCGAGTAGACGCAGCCGCAGTACTCCTGCTGATAGAAGCGCTCGCGCTTGGAGATCTCGATCATGCGCGCCGCGCCGCCACCCTTGCGCCAGTTGTAGTCCCAGTAGGTCATGCCCTCGTAGCGGCTGGCCGCGCGCACGCCGCAGTCGTTGATCTGGGCCATGTTCTTCCAGCGCGAGATGCCCAGCGAGCTGGAGATCACCTTGAAGCCGTGCTCGTGGGCGTAGAGCGCGGTGCGCTCGAAGCGCATGTCGAAGCACATGGTGCAGCGGATGCCGCGTTCCGGCTCGTCCTCCATGCCCCGGGCGCGCGCGAACCAGTTGTCGGTGTCGTAGTCGGCGTCGACGAAGGGCACCCCGTGCTTCTCGGCGAAGCGGATGTTCTCCTCCTTGCGCAGGAGGTACTCCTTCACCGGGTGGATGTTGGGGTTGTAGAAGAAGATCGTGTAGTCGATGCCGGAGGCGGTGATCGCCTCCATCACCTCGCCCGAACACGGCGCGCAGCACGAATGCAGCAGCAGCCTGTCGTGGCCGTCGGGCAGGGTGAGCTTCTCGCGAACGAACTCGGTCATGGGTCGGCGGGCGGCGCGCGGGCGCCGCAAGGTGGAGCGGGGCCGGCGATTATCCGCCACCCGGCCGTGCCGCGCATGTCGACGCTGAACGCCGCGGAGACGCGAGGCCGGCTGCGCCCCGGGATGCGGGAGCGACCGTGACAGTCCATGCCCGCGCCGCGCGGACCGGATCGCGCGGCGGAGCCGCTCCTGCGCAGGCCGATGCGAAGACGCCGGCACGTGGCCGGCGTCCTCGGGGTCCTGCGGGAGGGCGGCCTTACTGGCCCTTGGCCTCCGCGTAGCGCCGCGCCACTTCCTTCCAGTCGATGACGTTGTAGAACGCCGCGATGTAGTCCGGGCGGCGATTCTGGTACTTCAGGTAGTAGGCGTGCTCCCACACGTCCATGCCGAGGATCGGCGTGTTGCCGGAACCGATACCCTTCATCAGCGGGCTGTCCTGGTTGCCGGTGTGCTCGACGGCGAGCTTGCCGGAGGCATCCGTCACCAGCCAGGCCCAGCCGCTGCCGAAGCGGGCGACGCCCGCGGCGGTGAAGGCTTCCTTGAACTTCTCGAAGCCGCCCAGGTCGCGGTCGATGGCCGCGGCCAGCTCGCCCTCCGGCTGGCCGCCGGCGTTCGGCGCCATCACCTGCCAGAACAGGCTGTGGTTGGCGTGGCCGCCGCCGTTGTTGCGCACCGCGGTGCGGATCTTCTCGGGCAGGGCGTCGATGTCGGCGATCAGCTGCTCGATCGGGCGGTCGGCGAACTCGGTGTCCTTGACCGCATCGTTGAGCTTGTCGACGTAGGTCTTGTGGTGCCTGGAGTGGTGGATCTCCATGGTCTGCGCGTCGACGTGCGGCTCGAGCGCGTCGTAGGCGTAGGGGAGGTCGGGAAGGGTGTATGCCATGGGAGTCTCCTTCTTGTGTGGCGGCCGCGCAGCGGCGTGGCCGGCCATGATAGGCGTCGATGTCGCGGGCGGGAGTGACGATATCCGCACGCAGTGTCTGGGGACGCGCCGGCCGGAGGACAAGCCGGCGCGGGGATCACGCCTTCGGCGCGACCAGCCTGACCACGCTGGAGAAGTCCAGCCCGCCGTTGCCGGCCTTGCTGTTCATGGCGTAGAGGTTGCGCGCCAGCTCGCCCAGCGGCACCGGCGTTCCCGACTGCATGGCGGCCTCCACCGCGAGCCCGAGGTCCTTGAGCATGAGGTCGTTGCCGAAGCCGCCGGTGTAGCCGCGCGTGGCGGGCGCGGTCTCGATGACGCCCGGCCACGGGTTGCACACCTCGGTGGCCCAGCTGCGGCCGGTGGAGACGGCCATCATGTCGGACAGCACCTTCGGGTCGAGCCCGTTGGCGACGCCGAGGGCGATGGCCTCGCCGGTGACCGCCATGATCACGCCGAGCGCCATGTTGTTGCAGAGCTTGGCGACCTGGCCGGCCCCGTTGCCGCCGACGTGGAAGACGTTCCTGCCCATGGCCTGCAGGTAGGGGCGCGCGCGCTCCAGCGCCGCGGCGTCGCCGCCGACGATGAAGGTGAGGGTGCCTGCGGTCGCGCCGGCGACGCCGCCGGAGACCGGCGCGTCGAGCATCGCCAGCCCGCGCGCGGCGGCCGCCTCGGCGACCTTGCGTGCGGAGGCCGGCGCGATGGTGCTGCTGTCGATCAGCAGCGCGCCCTCGGCGATCCGGGGCAGGATGCCGTCGTCCCCGAGGTAGAGGCCCTCGACGTGGCGGCTGGCCGGCAGCATCGAGATGACGACCTCGGCGTCGGCGACGGCCTCGTGGGCGGAGCCGGCGGCCGTGGCGCCGGCGGCGACGGCGGCGTCGATGGCCGCCTGCACCAGGTCGAAGACGTGGACGTCGTGGCCGGCCCTGGCGAGGTTGGCGGCCATCGGGCCGCCCATGTTGCCGAGGCCGATGAAGGCGATGCGGGTCATTGCTCTCTCCGGTTGGGTGCGGGCGGCGCCGGAACGCCGCCGGCGGTCACTCCGCGCCGAGGTCGGCGAGCGGATGGTCGGTCTGGCCCCAGGGGCTGTCGAAGAAGCGCGCGGCCCAGGCGGCGTCCGCGGCATCCAGCGTGGCCGGGTTCCAGCGCGGCGACTGGTCCTTGTCCACCAGCAGGGCGCGGATGCCCTCGGCGAAGTCCCCGTGCGCCGCGCAGTGCAGGGCCACCACCGCCTCCAGCCGGAACACCTCGGCCAGCGACAGCAGGCGGCAGCGGCGCTGCAGTTCCCAGGCGAGCCGCGCGGAGCCGGGTGCGCCCTTGGCCAGCGTGGCACGGGCCCGGTCGAGCCAGGCGTCGCCCTCGGGCAGGGCCTGGATGGCCGCGACGACCTCGTGCAGGGAGGCGTGCAGGCAGGCGTCGCGCACGGCGTCGAAGTGCGTGCGCAGCGGGCCCGGCGCGGGCGCGGCCGGCGCATGCGCGCGCAGCACGCCGGTGAGGCGCGCGGCGTCGGCATCCGGCCGTCGCGTCCACTCCACGGCGGCGAGGGCCGCGAACACCTCGTCCTTGCGGGCCTGCTCCACGAGGTGGTCGGCCAGCCCCAGGAACAGCGCGTCGGCCGCGTTGACCTGCGCGCCGGTGAGCGCGAGGAACAGGCCGGTGCGCGCCGGCAGGCGGCTCAGGACCCAGCTGCCGCCGACGTCGGGGAACAGGCCGATGCCGATCTCGGGCATGGCCAGCCGCGAAGCCTCCGTCACCACGCGGTGGCTGGCGCCGGCCATGAGGCCCATGCCGCCGCCCATGACGATGCCGTGGCCCCACACGAGCACGGGCTTGGGGTAGGTGTGGATGCGGTAGTCGAGCCGGTACTCGCGCTCGAAGAAGTCGCGCGCATACGCGTTGGCCAGCACGTCTCCGGGCCGCTCCGCGCGCTGGGCCTGCATCGCGCGGTAGAGCGAATGCAGGTCGCCGCCGGCGCAGAAGGCCTTCTCGCCGGCGCCCTGCAGCACCACCACCGCGACGCCCTCGTCCGCGGCCCAGGCGTCCAGCCGCTCTGCGAGCAGGTCCACCATCGCCAGCGACAGCCCGTTGAGCGTCTTCGGCGCGTTGAGGGTGGCGATGCCGATGCGCGCACCGCCGCCGGCGGCGCGCTCCTCGAACAGGACGGGGGCCTCGGTCGCCTCGTTCATGCGTTCTTCCACTGCGGCGGACGCTTCTCGAGGAAGGCGTTCACGCCCTCGACTTGGTCCTGGGTGTCGAACAGCTGCAGGAAGTACTCGCGCTCCAGCTCCAGCCCGCGTGCCGGATGGCCGTCGCGGGTGTGCTGGATGAGCTTCTTGCTGGCCGCCACCGAGGACGGGCTCTGGCGGTCGACCTTGGCCGCCAGCGCCAGCGCCGCCTCCAGCGCGCCGCCGGTCGGGACCACCTCCTCGACCACGCCGATGCGCAGCGCGGTCTGTGCGTCGATGCGCTCGCCGCAGAGGATCAGGCGCTTCGCCCAGCCCTCGCCGACGAGGGCGGTCAGGTTCTGGGTGCCGCCGCCACAGGGCAGCAGGCCGACCGTGGCCTCGGGCAGGGCGACCTGGGCCTGCTCCTCGATGATGCGGATGTCGCAGGCCAGGGCGCACTCCAGGCCGCCGCCCATGGCGTAGCCGTTGATCGCCGCGATGGACACGCCGCGGAAGGCCGACAGCGCCTCGAACGCCTCGCCGAAGGCCTCGGCCACCGGCCGCGCGGCCTCCTTGTCGCCGGAGGCGAACTGCTTGAGGTCGGCGCCGGCGGAGAAGAACTTCTGGCCCTGGCCGGTGATCACCAGGCTGTAGACCTCGCGGTTCGCGTCGAGGTCGGCGACCAGCCGCGCCAGCGCCTTCAGGCTGTCCCGCGTCCAGGTGTTGGCGGGCGGGTTGTCGATGGTGACGAGTGCGGTGTGGCGGCGGATCTCGAGCCGGAGGTTCTGGTAGTCGCTCATCGGATGTCCTCGTCGTTCTTGAGCAGCGCGCGGGAGACGATCACGCGCATGATCTCGTTGGTGCCTTCCAGGATCTGGTGCACGCGCACGTCGCGCAGCAGGCGCTCGATCGGGTACTCGCGGATGTAGCCGTAGCCGCCGTGCAGCTGCAGCGCCTCGTTGACGATCCTGAAGCCCGCATCGGTGGCGAACGCCTTGGCCATGGCGCAGTAGGTGGTGGCGTCGCGCCGGCCCGAGTCCAGCCGCGAGGCAGCGAGCCGCACCATCTGGCGCGCCGCGGTGAGCTGGATCTGCATGTCGGCCAGCTTGAACTGCAGCGCCTGGAACTCGGAGAGGTTCTTGCCGAACTGCTTGCGCTCGCCCATGTAGCGGCGCGCCGCGTCGAGTGCGCCCTGGGCGGCGCCGACCGAGCAGGTGGCGATGTTGATGCGGCCGCCGTCGAGGCCCTTCATCGCGATCTTGAAGCCGTCGCCTTCCTCGCCCAGCAGGTTTTCCAGCGGGATGCGCACGTTCTCGAAGGTGATGCCGCGGGTGGGCTGCGAGTTCCAGCCCATCTTCTCTTCCTTGCGGCCGTAGGTGATGCCCGGGGCGTCGGCCGGCACCACGAAGGCGCTGATGCCGCCGGCGCCGGCGGTGCCGGTGCGCGCCATCACCACCAGCACGTCGGTCGCGCCCGCGCCGGAGATGAAGGCCTTGGAGCCGTTGAGGACGTAGCCGTCCTCGTCCTTGTCCGCGCGCGTCTTGAGCGAGGCGGCGTCGGACCCCGAACCCGGCTCGGTCAGGCAGTACGAGGCCAGCTTCTCGCCGGCGGTGAGCTGCGGCCCCCAGTGCTCGCGCACCGGCTGCGTGGCCCACTTGCCGATCATCCACGTCGCCATGTTGTGGATGGTGATGAAGGCGGCCGTGGACGGGTCGACCGCGGCCATCTCCTCGAACACCAGCGCCGCGTCGAGGCGGGGCAGGCCGAGGCCGCCGATGTCCTCGGCCGCATACAGGCCGCAGAAGCCCAGCTCGCCGGACTTCTTGATGGTCTCGACCGGGAAGATGCCCTTGGCGTCCCACTCGGCCGCATGCGGCGCCAGCTCGGCCAGCGCGTAGTCGCGCGCGGCCTGCTGGAAGGCGCGCTGCTCTTCGGAAAGCTCGAAATCCAAGACCCGCTCCTTACTTCAGGCTGATGGTGGTGTTCACGCCGTGGCCGAGCGTCTCGTCGTCGAACCAGCGCGCGGTGACCGTCTTAGTCTGGGTGTAGAAGGTGACCACCTGCTTGCCGTACGGGCCGAGGTCGCCGAGCTTGGAGGCGCGCGAGCCGGTGAAGGAGAACAGCGGCACCGGCACCGGGATCGGCACGTTGATGCCCACCTGGCCGACGTCGATCTCCTCCTGGAAGCGGCGCGCGGCGGCGCCGGACTGGGTGAAGATCGCCGTGCCGTTGCCGTTCGGGTTGGCGTTGATGATCTCGATGGCCTCGTCCAGCGTCTCGGCCTCGAGGAGCACCAGGACCGGCCCGAAGATCTCCTCGTCGTAGATCGCCATGCCCGGCTTCACGCCGGAGAAGATGGTCGGGCCGATGAAGTTGCCCTTCTCGTAGCCGGGGACGCTGACGTCGCGGCCGTCGAGCTCGAGCGTCGCGCCCTGGCGCACGCCGGTCTCGATCAGGCCCTTGATGCGCGCGTGCGCCGCGCAGGAGATGACCGGGCCGACGTCGGTCCCGGCCTCGGTGCCGGCGTTGACCTTGAGCGTCTTCGCCTTCTCGACCAGCTCCGGGATCCATTCGCGCGCCTCGCCCACCAGCACCGCGGTGGAGGCCGCCATGCAGCGCTGGCCGGCGGCGCCGAACGCCGCGCCGACCATGGCGTTGAGGGTCTGCTCCTTGTTCGCGTCCGGCATGACGACGGCGTGGTTCTTGGCGCCCATCATGCACTGCGCGCGCTTCCCGGCCAGGGTGGCGCGGTTGTAGACGTGCGTACCCACCTTGGTCGAGCCGACGAAGGAGACGGCCTTGATGTCCGGGTGGTCGCAGATCGCGTTGACCACGTCGGGGCCGCCGTGCACGACGTTGAGCACGCCCTTCGGGATGCCGGCCTCCAGCGCGAGCTCCACCAGGCGCATGGTGACCATCGGGTCCTGCTCGGACGGCTTGAGCACGAAGGTGTTGCCGGTGGCGATGGCCATCGGGAACATCCACAGCGGGATCATCGCCGGGAAGTTGAACGGGGTGATGCCCGCGCACACGCCCAGCGGCTGCAGGAGGGTGTAGGTGTCGACGCCGTTGGCGACGTTGTTCGCCAGCTCGCCGAGCTGGAGGTTGCCGATGGCCGCGGCGTGCTCGACCACCTCGAGCCCGCGGAACACGTCGCCCTCGGCGTCCGGCAGGGTCTTGCCCTGCTCGGCGGTGAGGATGGCGGCGAGCTCCTTCATGTGCTCGCGGATCAACTGCTGGTACTTCAGGAAGATGCGGGCGCGCGCGCCGATCGGGGTCTTGCGCCAGGTCCTGAAGGCGGCCTGCGCGCTGGCGACGGCGGCGTCGACCTCCTCCGCGGTCGCGAAGGGCACGCGCGCGAGCACGGCCTGGGTCGCCGGGTTCACCACGTCGCGCCATTCGGTGGTCTTGGACTCGACGAACTCGCCGTCGATCAACAGCTTGACGGTCGGGGTGTCGGTCGGGCGGGAATCGCTCATGGGGGTCTCCGGGTTCTCGGCTCGTGCAGGGCCGGCGCGCGGCCGGCCGGTCGGGAGGGTGCGCGCGGCGGGGGCCGCGTCGGCGAAGCGCCGGGGGCGCGCGGAAGGCGCGGGGCCGGGCAAAGCCCCGGAAGTGTATTGAGCGCGCCGCTCCGCGTATTGCTGCGCTGCAGCGCAAGCCGGCCCGCGGCGCCTGCCGCGGGCCTCAGGCGAAGGTCAGCCCGAGCACGATCACCGCGCCGGTCGCCACCAGCAGCATCAGGCAGTAGCCCATGATGTCGCGGATGCGCAGGCCGGCGATGGCGAGCAGGGGCAGGGCGAAGAAGGGTTGCAGCAGGTTGGTCCAGGCGTCGCCCCAGGCGATCGCCATGACCACCCGGGGCAGGTCCGCGCCGAGCGCCTCGGCGGTCGGGATCATCACCGGCGCCTGCACCGCCCACTGGCCGCCGCCGGAGGGGATGAACATGTTCACCAGTCCGGCGGACAGGAAGGTCCACAGCGGCAGCGTGTCGGCCGTCGCGAACGACGCGAACGCCTGCGAGATGGTCGTGGCCAGCCCCGACTCCACCAGGATCGCCATGATCCCGGCATAGAAGGGGAACTGGACGACGATGCCCCCGGCACCGGAGATGCCTTCCTTCAGCGCCGCGAGCAGGCGCGCCGGGGTGCGGTGCAGGAGGATGCCGAGCATCAGGAAGGCGAAGTTCACGATGTTGAGGTTGAGCCCGCCGCCGTCGGCGAAGTGCAGCGCGAGGAAGGCGAGGCCGGCGAGGCCGACGGGGAGCGACAGCATCCAGTGGTGCTCCATCCAGTCCGCCGGCGTCGGTGCCTGCGGCGCCGGTTCGGCGGGCGCCTCCTCCTCCGGGCGGAACACCACCGTGTCCTCCGGGCGCGGGGTCATCGCCCGGGTCAGCAGCGGCACCACGATGGCGAGCGCCGCGAGGATGGCGAGGTTGAAGCCCGAGAACAGCGTCGCCGAGGTCGGGATCAGGCCGGTCGCGGCCTCGAAGGTGTGGCCGGGCGTGGCGACGGTGAGCGGCACCGAGCCGGAGAGCCCGCCGTGCCAGACGATGAAGCCGCCGTAGGCCGAGGCCACCAGCAGGCGGTAGTCCACCTCGACCCGGCGCGCGACCTCGCGCGCGAACAGGGCGCCCACCACCAGGCCGAAGCCCCAGTTGATCCAGTTCGCCGCGATCGACACCAGGGTCACCAGCACCACGGCGTTGCGCGGCTGGCCGGCGAAGCCCGCCAGCCAGCGCAGCAGGCGGGCCACCGGCGGCGTCTTGGCGAGGATGAAGCCGGTGACCAGCACCAGCACCATCTGCATCGAGAACTCGAGCAGCCTCCAGAAGCCGCCGCCCCACATCCGCACCAGGTCCAGCGGCGCGGTCTGCTGGACCGTCAGCGCGCCGACCGCGGCCAGCATCGTGAAGACGAGGACGAAGACGTAGGAGTCGGGCAGGTAGCGCTCGACGATGCGCACCGAGGCCCGGGTCATGCGCTGGAACATCGGGAAGCTCCGACCGGAAGGACGCGGAACGATAGCCGCATCCTCCGCCCGCGCGTGCTAGACATTCGTCGTCGCCGATGCCCGGAGCCCGCCATGCCCTTCTCCACGCCCGACCTGTGCGATGCGCATCCCGACGCGCTGCGCGTGATGGATGCGGTGTTCGCAGACTTCGGCGGCCGTCGCGCCTTCTTCGGCCGGGTGGTCACCGTCGCCTGCTTCGAGGACAACACGCGGGTGCGCGAGCGGGTCATGGCGCCGGGCGAAGGGCGCGTGCTGGTCGTGGACGGCGGCGGTTCGCGCCGTCGCGCCCTGCTGGGCGACCGGCTCGCGCGCGCGGCGGTCGACAACGGCTGGGCGGGCCTGGTCATCCACGGCTGCGTCCGCGACGTGGAGATCCTCGCCACCCTCGACCTCGGCATCCGCGCCCTCGGCGCGCACCCCATGAAGACCGACAGGCGCGGTCTCGGCGAGATCGACGTGCCCGTCGCCTTCGCCGGGGTGCGCGTGCTGCCGGGCGACTGGCTCTACGCGGACGGCAGCGGGATCGTGGTGGCGGATCGCCCGCTGCCGCCCTGAACCCTGCGGGCGCCCGGGCTGGCACGGAGAGACAAGCGGGGCTGCAGCATCGGCGCGAACACCGCCTTCATCAACCTGTACGGCGCCGCGCCGGATCCGTGCGCTCCACCACAGATCCGGGCGCGCGGCCGCCGTTCGTCGTGAACTCACATCTTCCCGTTTGACCTCGGGTTCCGGTGTGCGAAGGGTCTTCGCCGTCGCCCGTGGATGTCGGCGGGGCGCGGCTTCCGCCGCGTCCGCGGCCGTCGTGCGTGCCGGAGCTGTTGCGGGCGACATGGAGCCGCCGCTGCGCGGCATAGCGACCACCCCAGAGACAAGGAAGAAGAACCATGATCAAGAAGTCCGTGCTTGCCTTTGCCATCGCCCTGGCCGTCGGTGCCGCCGATCCCGTCGAGGGAGCCGAGCTGCGTCGCGTGGAGAACCCGATCAAGGGGCAGTACATCGTCGTCTTCAACCCGGACGCGGTGCGCAGCCACCATCTCGGCGACCGCGCGTCCGTGTCGGCCGCCCGCGGCGCCGACGAGGCGGCGATCCAGGCCGAGCTCACCGCTGCGGTGGAGACCGCCGCGGTGGACCTCGCCAGCCGCTTCGACCTCGCCGTGGAGACGCTCTACAGCCACGCCATCCAGGGCCTCGCCGTGCGCGCGTCGGAAGACGGGATCCAGCGCCTGCTGCAGGACCCGCGCGTGGAGTTCGTCGAGGAGGACGGCCACGTCTACCTCGATGCCACCCAGACCGGCGCCACCTGGGGCCTCGACCGTGTCGACCAGCGCGACCGTCCGCTCAACGGCACCTACGTCTACGACGGCACCGCGAGCAACGTGCGCGCCTACGTCATCGACAGCGGCATCCGCGCCAGTCACGGCAACTTCGGCGGGCGCGTGCTGTCCGGCATGACCGCGATCAACGACGGTCGTGGCACCAACGACTGCAACGGCCACGGCACGCATGTGGCGGGCACCATCGGCGGCTCGACCTGGGGCGTGGCCAAGGCCGTGCGCCTGGTGCCGGTGCGGGTCTTCGGCTGCAGCGGCGGCAGCGCGAACTCCACCATCATCGCCGGCATCGACTGGGTGCGCGCCAACCGCGTGCTGCCGGCGGTCGCCAACATGAGCCTGGGCGGAGGCGCCTCGACCGCGACCGACAACGCCACCAACAACCTGATCAACAGCGGCGTCACGGTGGTGGTGGCGGCGGGCAACAACAACGCCAACGCCTGCAACTACTCGCCGGCCCGGGTGAGCGCGGCGATCACGGTCGGCTCCACCACCTCGAGCGACGCACGCTCCTCGTTCTCCAACTACGGCAGCTGCGTGAACATCTTCGCACCCGGCAGTTCGATCACCTCGGCCTGGCACACCAGCAACACCGCCAGCAACACCATCAACGGCACCTCGATGGCCGCGCCGCACGTGGCCGGCGCGGCGGCGCTGTATCTCGGCAGCAATCCCTCGGCCAGCCCGGCGACGGTACGCACCGCGATCTACAACAACGCGACGACCAACCGGCTCAGCGGCATCGGCTCGGGGTCGCCGAACCGGCTGCTGTATACGCGATAGGAACCGCGTGCCATGGCGGGAGGGCGGCGCCTGCGCGCCGCCTTCCCGCTTCGCCCTGCGGGTCGCTTCGGCCATCGCGGGCGGAGCCGTGCCCGCGCCGCGATGCGCTCAGAGGAACAGCGTCATCGCGTCGTTGGCGAAGCGGCGGCCGTGCTCGGTCGGCACCACCCGCGCGCCGTCCTGCCGGATGTAGCCTGCGACGACGGCCTTCGCCAACGGTGCCGCGATGGCCTCCCGCGACAGGCCGGTGCGCACCTCGAAGTCGCCGAGGTCGAAACCCTCCACCAGGCGCAGCGCGTTGAGCATGTACTCGAACGGCCGCGCCGCGGGAGCGACGGCCTCGTCGCCGCCGATCCGCGCGTCCGTCGCCGCGTCCCGCAGGTACGCCGCCGGGTGCTTCTGCTTCCAGCGCCGCAGGATGCGGCCGTCGCTGCCCGTGCTGAGCTTGCCGTGGGCGCCGGCGCCGATGCCGAGGTAGTCGCCGTAGCGCCAGTAGTTGAGGTTGTGCGCGCACTGCCGCCCGTCGCGCGCATAGGCCGAGGTCTCGTACTGCGCGTAGCCGTGCGCGGCGAGCTGCGCCTGGCAGCGCTCCTGCATGGCCCAGGCCGCATCGTCCTCGGGGATGCCCGGCGGCGGCTTCGCGAAGAACAGGGTGTTGGGCTCCAGCGTGAGCTGGTAATGGCTGATGTGCGCGGGCTCCAGCGCGAGGGCGCGCGCGAGGTCGCGCTCGGCCATCGCCACGTCCTGTCCCGGCAGGGCGTACATCAGGTCGAGGTTGATGTTGTCGAAGCCGGCCGCCTGCGCCAGGCGCACGGCCTGTTCGGCCTGCGCCGCATCGTGGATGCGGCCGAGGCGCGCCAGGCAGCCGTCGTCGAAGCTCTGGATGCCGAAGGACAGCCGGTTGACGCCCGCCGCGCGGTAACCGTCGAAGCGACCGTGCTCGGCCGTCCCGGGATTGGTCTCCAGCGTCACCTCCGCGTTCGGTGCGAAGCGCAGGCGTGCGGCGGCGGCGTCGAGAATGCGGCCGATGGCCTCGGGCGGGAAGAGGCTCGGCGTGCCGCCGCCGAAGAACACGCTGTGCACGGTGCGTCCCCACACCAGGGGCAGGTCCTGCTCGAGGTCGGCGATCAGCGCGTCCACGTAGGCGTCCACCGGCAGCGCGCCCTTCTGGCCGTGCGAGTTGAAGTCGCAGTAGGGGCACTTCCGCACGCACCATGGAATGTGCACGTAGAGCGAGAGCGGCGGTGGAATCAGGGTGGGGGCGGGCATGGAAGGGCCAGGAGCATGGGCGGTGGACACGTTCGAGGCGACGCGGGCCTGCGCGAGGCTGGATCTCCCGACGGCGCGCCGGCCCGTCGCAGGCTGCAGGCCGGGAGTCTGCGGCCGCGCAGCCGGCGCTGCAGCCTGCCGGGCTGCCGGCTGCCGTTCAGCGCAGTGCGGCGAGCGCCTCGCGCAGCCGCGACAGCGCCCGGGCGCGGTGGCTGATGCGGTTCTTCAGTGGGGCGTCCATCTCCGCCGCGGTGAGGCCGTGCGCCGGATCGAGGAACACGGGGTTGTAGCCGAAGCCGTTGCTGCCGCGGGGGGCGTCCACGATGACGCCCTCCCAGCTGCCCTCGGCGATCAGCGGCTGCGGATCGGCCGGGTGCCGCAGCAGCACGATGACCGCGTGGAAGCGCGCCGTGCGGCGGTCGGCCGGTACTCCTTCCAGCGCGGCGAGCAGCTTGGCGTTGTTGGCGGCGTCGTCGGTCGGGGTGCCGGCGTAGCGGGCGCTGTAGAGGCCCGGCGCGCCGTCGAGCGCGTCGACGATGAGCCCGGAGTCGTCGGCGAGGGCCGGCAGACCGGTCGCCTGGGCCGCGTGCCGTGCCTTGATCAGCGCGTTCTCCACGAAGGTCAGCCCTGTCTCGGCCACGTCGCCGACCCCGAGCTCGCCCTGCGGCACGATCTCGTGGCCGCAGCCGTCGAGGAGGCTGCGCAGTTCCGCGAGTTTGCCGCGGTTGGCGGAGGCGAGGACGATCTTCATGGACGGGGCGGGGGCTCGGGGGCTGGGGCGGGGCGATGGGCCCGGACGCGTGGCGTTACGGGCGGGGCAGGATCATTCCGCCAGGGCCGCGCGCTGGAGGGCGATGAGTTCGCGGATGCCCTTCTCGGCGAGCGCGCTCATGGCGTCGAGCTCGTCGCGGCGGAAGGCGTGGCCCTCGGCGGTGCCCTGCAGCTCGATGAAGCCGCCGCCGTCGTTCATCACCACGTTCATGTCGGTGTCGCAGGCCGCGTCCTCGGCATAGTCGAGGTCGAGCACCGGCGTGCCCTGGAAGATGCCGACCGACACCGCGGCGATGGCCCCGTGGATCGGGTCGCGCGCGATCGCGCCGTTCTTCCTGAGCCAGTTCACCGCGTCCACGAGCGCCACGTAGGCCCCGGTGATGGCCGCGGTGCGGGTGCCCCCGTCGGCCTGGAGCACGTCGCAGTCGAGGGTGATGGTGCGTTCGCCGAGGGCGGCGCGGTCCACGCAGGCGCGCAGGCTGCGGCCGATCAGGCGCTGGATCTCCAGGGTGCGCCCGCCCTGCTTGCCGCGCGCTGCCTCGCGGTCGTTGCGGGTGTTGGTGGCGCGCGGGAGCATGCCGTACTCGGCGGTCACCCAGCCTTCGCCCTTGCCGCGCAGGAAGCCCGGCGCGCGGTTCTCCACGCTCGCCGTGCACAGCACCCGCGTGTCGCCGAACGACACCAGCACCGAGCCCTCCGCGTGCCGGGTGTAGTGGCGTTCGATGCGGACGGGGCGCAGCGCGTCGGGCGCGCGGCCGCTGGGGCGGGCGACGGTCATGGGCGTTCTTCGGAAAAATGCGGCCGGCTAGATTACCATTCGCCGCCCTCCATCCCGCGCCGGAAGGCTCTCGATGATCCGCAGCATGACCGCCTTCGCCGCCGGCGAGCGGGCCACCGCCTGGGGCACGCTCGGCTGCGAGCTGCGTGCCGTCAACCATCGTTTCCTCGAACTCGGTGTGCGCCTCCCCGAGGAACTGCGCGCCCTGGAGCCGGCCCTGCGCGAGCGCGTGGGCGCGCGCGTGGCGCGGGGCAAGGTCGATCTCACCCTGCGGCTGCGCGCGGCCAGCGGCAGTGCGGGCGCCCTGGACGTGGACGAGACCGCCGTGGCCAGGCTCGCGGTCCTGCACGCGCGGATCGCCGAGCACTTCCCCGGCCAGCGGGTGGACTTCGTCGACCTGCTGCGCTTCCCCGGGGTGCTGGTCGAGGAGGCGCCGGACCTCCAGGGCCTGCAGGCCGAAGCGCTGGCGCTGACCGAGCAGGTCGTGGACGACTTCCTCGCCGCGCGCGAGCGCGAGGGCGAGAAGCTGCTGGCGGCCATGCACGAGCGCATCGACGGCATCGGTGCCCTGGTGGCCCAGGTGCGCGAGTGGCTGCCCGGGATCCGCGAGGCGCTGCGCCAGAAGCTCGAGGGCAGGCTGGCCGAGCTCAAGGTGCCGATCGAGCCCGGGCGCATGGAGCAGGAACTGGTCCTCGGCCTGCAGAAGCTCGACGTGGACGAGGAGCTCGACCGGCTCGACAGCCACGTCGCCGAGGCGCGCCGCACCCTGGCGCTGCCGGAGGCGGTGGGCCGCCGGCTCGACTTCCTGCTGCAGGAATTCAACCGCGAGGCCAACACCCTGGGCTCGAAGTCGGTGGACGCCCGCACCTCCAAGGTCTCGGTCGAACTGAAGGTGCTGATCGAGCAGATCCGCGAGCAGGTACAGAACATTGAATGACGCCGCAGTCCCGTCCCGCGCCGGCGCGCCGGCCGATCCGCATCCCTCGCGGGAGGGTCCCGCGGCATGAGGGGCACCCTGTTCATCGTCGCCGCGCCCTCGGGGGCGGGAAAGTCGAGCATCGTCAACGCGGTGCTCGCGCGCGATCCGTCCATCGCGCTGTCGGTCTCCTTCACCTCGCGCGCGCCGCGTCCGGGCGAGCGGCACGCCGAGCACTACCACTTCGTCAGCGCCGAGACCTTCCTGGAGATGATCGCCGCGGGCGACTTCTTCGAGCACGCCTACGTGCACGGCGACTGGAAGGGCACCGCGCGCCAGTCGGTGGAGCCGCTGCTGGCGCAGGGCCGCGACGTGCTGCTGGAGATCGACTGGCAGGGCGCCCGCCAGGTGCGCGCCAAGATGCCGGACGCGGTGGGGGTGTTCATCCTCCCGCCCTCCCGCAAGGCGCTCGAGGAGCGCATGCGTGCGCGCGGCCAGGACAGCGAGGAGACCATCGCGCGCCGGCTGGCGGCCGCCCGCGAGGAGATGTCGCACTACGGCGAGTTCGACTACGTGATCGTGAACGAGCACTTCGACACCGCCGTGAACGAGATGTGCGCCATCTTCACGGCCAGCCGCCTCCGCCGCGACGTGCAGGTGGCCCGCCACTCGCGGCTGCTGACCGCACTCCTGACCGACGGCGTCGAGGCGCCCGGCTCGCTGTTCTGAGGGCGGTCGCTCCCCTGGCTGCGGTTTGCGCCGCTGCCGGGCGCCCGCTAGAATGCGCGGTCCCGTAACGCATCGATTCGGCGGACCGCCCCGCGGGGCCGCCTGGAGACACGCATGGCCCGTATTACCGTCGAGGACTGCCTGCAGGTGGTGAACAACCGCTTCGAGCTGGTGATGATGGCGTCCAAGCGCGCCCGTCAGCTGGCCAAGGGCGTGGACGCGATGCTCGACAACAGCGAGCACGACGACAAGCCGACCGTCCTCGCCCTGCGCGAGATTGCCGCGCGCCAGGTCGACCAGACGCTGATCGACGAGGTCGAGAAGGCGCAGCGCGAGCGCGCCGAGCGCGAGGCGCTGGAGTGGGCCGCCGCCGAGGTGGTGGACGACGACAAGGCCGGCGACGACCTCTGACCTGAGATCCCCCGCACGGCAGGAGCCGCGCCACGCCCTTCCGGCCGCGGAAGGTGCCGGCGCGGCTTCGTCGTGAATGGAATCCCGCCGGCGCGCGCACGGCCCGCCGGCGCCGTTGCCGATCCGCGTGCCGGGCCGTAGGCTCAACCAATGCCCGCCGTCTCCCCGTCCTCCACCGATGGTCCTGCCTGTACGGAGACGTCTCCGCTGCCCGATTTCGTGGTGGCGCTGGAGGCCAAGCTCGCCGTCTACCTGGAGCCGGAGCAGATCGCGCGGGTGCGCCACGCCTACCGCGTGGCCGACGCCGCCCACACCGGCCAGACCCGCAAGTCCGGCGAGCCCTACATCACCCATCCCGTGGCCGTGGCCGGCATCCTCGCCGACCTGCGCATGGACGTGGAGGCGCTGTGCGCGGCGATCCTCCACGACGCGCTCGAGGACACGGCGCTGCCGCGCGAGGTGATCGAGGCCGACTTCGGCAGCGACGTGGCCGAGCTGGTCGACGGCGTCACCAAGCTCGACCGGCTGAAGTTCCGCGACCGCCAGGAGGCGGCCGCCGAGAGCTTCCGCAAGATGCTGCTGGCCATGGCCCGCGACCTGCGGGTCATCCTGATCAAGCTCTCCGACCGCCTGCACAACATGCGGACGCTGGACTCGATGGCGGTCGAGGCGCGCCGCCGCATCGCACGCGAGACGCTGGAGATCTACGCGCCGATCGCGCAGCGCCTGGGCATGAACCGGATCAAGGCCGAGCTGCAGGACCTCGGCTTCCGGGCGCTCTATCCCTACCGGCACGCGGTGATCTCGCGGCGCATCCGCACCCAGCCGGTGATGCGCCGGGAGGCCATGGCCAAGATCGAGGCGCAGTTGGCGCAGAAGCTGGCCAACGAGGGGCTGACGTTCCGCCTGGTCGGGCGGGTCAAGGCCCCGTGGAGCATCTACACCAAGATGCGCCAGGACCATAAGAGCTTCGCCCAGGTCATGGATGTGTTCGGCTTCCGGGTCGTCGTGCAGACCGTGGCGCAGTGCTACCACGCGCTGGGTGCGGCGCACGCCCTGTACAAGCCGGTGGACGGCCGCTTCCGCGACTTCATCGCCATCCCCAAGGCCAATGGCTACCAGTCGCTGCACACGGTGCTGTTCGGGCCCTACGGGGCGCCCATCGAGGTGCAGCTGCGGACCGAGGAGATGGATCTCATCGCCGAGCGCGGCATCGCCGCGCACTGGGGCTACAAGGAGGGCGGGCAGAGCCCCAACAGCGCGCAGAGCCGCGCCCACGCCTGGATCACCGGCCTGCTGGATTCCCAGCAGGTGGCGGCCTCGTCGCTGGAGTTCATCGACAACGTCAAGGTCGACCTGTTCCCGGACGAGGTCTACCTGTTCAGCCCGCGCGGCGACATCTTCGCCCTGCCGCGGCACGCCACGGTGCTCGACTTCGCGTATTCGGTGCACACCGACGTGGGCAACCACGCCGTGGCCGCGCGCGTCGACAAGAAGCTGGTCCCGCTGCGCACGCCGCTGCAGTCGGGGCAGACGGTGGAGATCATCACCGCGCCGTCGGCGGCGCCGCAGCCGGGCTGGCTGGAGTTCGTGGCCTCGAGCAAGGCGCGCACCGCGATCCGCGCGCAGCTCAAGCATCTCGAGCACGAGGACGCGGTCGAGCTCGGCCATCGCATGCTCGACCGCGCGCTCGACGCGCTCGACCATCCCTTCGACCGCCTGCCGCCGGCGCGACTGGAGAAGTACCTCGCCGAGCAGCGCTACCGCCGCTTCGAGGACCTGCTGGCCGACATCGCCCTGGGCAACCGGATTCCCTCGCAGGTGGCGCTCGCGCTGACCGAGGAAGGCAGTGCGCCGGTGGCCGAGGCCGTTCCGCGCGAGAAGATCCTCATCAGCGGCACCGAGCGCGCGGTCATCACCTTCGCCGCCTGCTGCCACCCGATCCCGGGGGACGAGATCATGGGCTACCACACCGCCGGCAAGGGCGTGGTCGTGCATCGCATGGAATGCCCGAACATCCCGGAGTTCCGGAAGTCGCCGGAGCGCTGGGTCGCCATCGACTGGGACCGCGACGTGCAGGGCGACTACCGCGTCGGGCTGCGCATCGAGGTGATCAACCGCCCCGGCGTGCTCGCGCAGGTGGCGGCCGCGATCGCCGAACGCAACTCCAACATCGAGAGCGTCGAGTACCAGAACCGCGACGTGCAGGCCTCGGTGATGGACTTCGGCATCGAGGTCAAGAACCGCGTCCACCTGGCCGACGTCATCCGTCGCGTGCGTCGGCTCGGCGTGGTCAACGGCGTGCAGCGCATCTGACGCCGCCGCGCGCGCTTTTCCGACCGCGCCGCCGGCCGCGCGCGGTCGCCAGTCGGCGGTGCGGCGCCTAGAATCCGCGGCACCTTCGTCCGCAGGAATCCGCATGTCCCGCCACGCCATCCACACCGACGCCGCGCCCGCCGCGATCGGCCCCTACTCGCAGGCCGCGCGCATCGGCAACACCGTCTACCTCTCCGGCCAGATCCCGCTCGATCCGGCCACCATGGAACTGGTGCAGGGCGACGTCGAGGCGCAGGCGCGCCGCGTGTTCGACAACCTCGTCGCGGTCTGCCAGGCCGCCGGCGCCAGCCTCGACCGCGTGGCCCGCGTCGGCATCTACCTCACCGACCTGTCGCAGTTCGCCAAGGTCAACGCGGTGATGGCCGAGTACTTCAGCCAGCCGTACCCGGCGCGTTCGACCATCGAGGTCTCGGCGCTGCCCAAGGGCGCGCAGGTGGAGGTCGACGCCGTCCTCGTCCTCGACTGAGCCGTGGCCCCGCGCCCGCGGCCCGTGCCGACGCGCTCCGCCGACCCGGCGATGCAGCCGGTGGTGAGCCTGCCGGGCTGCGGCGCGCGCACCGCCGAGAAGCTTGCGGCGCGCGGCATCGTCAGCGTCCAGGACCTCTGGCTGCACCTGCCGCTGCGCTACGAGGACCGGACGCGGGTCGTGCCCATCCGCAGCCTCGTGCCGGGCGAGCCCGCCCAGTTCGAGGGGCGGGTCGAGGCGGTGGAGAGCGGCTTCCGCTTCCGGCCGCAGCTCAAGGTCGCGGTCTCCGACGAGTCCGGCGCGACCGTGCTGCTGCGGTTCTTCCACTTCCACCGGGCACAGGTGGCCGCGTTCGCGGTCGGCCGCCGCATCCGCTGCTACGGGGAGGTGCGGCCCGGCGCGCATGGCCTGGAGTGCGTGCACCCGAGCTACCGCCTGCTCGGCGACGACCGAAACGAGCCGCTGCCGGACGGGCTGGACCCGGTGTATCCGGCGGTGGAGGGGGTGGGGGCGCCGACGCTCGCGCGGCTCATCGGTGCCGCCATCGCGCGGCTGCCGGACGATGCGGCGCCCGAGCTCCTGCCTCCGGAGCTGCGCGCGCGCCTGGGCCTGCCGGGATTGCGCGAGGCGCTCGCCGTCGCGCATCGGCCGCCGCCGGAGACCGATCTCGCCGCCCTGGCCGAGGGGCGCCACCCGGCCCTGCGCCGGCTGATCCTCGAGGAACTGCTGGCGCACCACATCAGCCTGCGCCGCCAGCGGATCGCGCTGAAGGCCGAGGGTGCGCAGCCGCTCCGTACCCACGGGCGGCTGGCGGAGCGCCTGCTGGCGACGCTGCCGTTCTCCCTGACCGCCGCGCAGCGGCGCGTCTTCGCCGAGTGCCGCGCCGACCTGGCCGAGCCTTCGCCCATGCTCCGCCTGGTGCAGGGCGACGTCGGCAGCGGCAAGACCGTGGTCGCTGCGCTGGCGGCGTTGCTGGCGGTCGAGGCCGGGCGCCAGGTGGCGCTGATGGCGCCGACCGAGCTGCTCGCCGAGCAGCATCTGGCGAACTTCCGCACCTGGCTGGAGCCGCTGGGGGTCCGCGTGCAGTGGCTGGCCGGCAAGCTGGCCGGCCGCGCCCGCACCGCGGCGCTGGAGGCCATCGCCGACGGCAGCGCCCAGGTGGTGGTCGGCACGCATGCGCTGATGCAGGCCGGCGTGGTCTTCCACGACCTCGCGCTGGCCATCGTCGACGAGCAGCACCGCTTCGGCGTGCACCAGCGCCTGGCGCTGCGCGACAAGGGCGCCAGCGGCAGCCAGGTGCCGCACCAACTGGTGATGACGGCCACGCCCATCCCGCGCACGCTGGCGATGACGGCCTATGCCGATCTCGACGTGTCGGTGCTCGACGAGCTGCCGCCGGGCCGCACGCCCGTGCAGACCGTCGCGGTCAGCGCGGAACGCCGCGCCGAGGTGGTGGCGCGGATCCGCGCGGCCTGCGCGGAGGGACGCCAGGCCTACTGGGTGTGCACCCTGATCGAGGACAGCGACGAGGTCGAGGCGCAGGCCGCGCAGACCACCTACGAGCGGCTCGCCGCCCAGCTTCCGGAGCTGCGGGTGGGGCTGGTCCATGGCCGCCTGAAGGCCGCCGCCAAGCAGGAGGTGATGCGCGCGTTCAAGGCGCGCGAGCTGGACGTGCTGGTCGCGACCACCGTGATCGAGGTCGGGGTGGACGTGCCGAACGCCTCGCTCATGCTGATCGAGAACGCGGAGCGGCTCGGCCTCGCCCAACTCCATCAGCTGCGCGGCCGGGTCGGGCGCGGCGCGGCCGCCTCGAGCTGCGTGCTGCTCTACCAGCCGCCGCTGTCGGCGATGGCGCGCGAGCGCATCGAGGCGATGCGCGCGAGCAGCGACGGCTTCTTCATCGCCGAGAAGGACCTCGAGCTGCGCGGCCCCGGCGAACTCCTCGGTACCCGCCAGACCGGGCTCGCCGCCTTCCGCGTCGCCGACCTCGCCCGCGACGCGGCGCTGTTGCCCGCGGTGCGGGAATGCGCCGACCTGCTCCTGGCCGAGGCCCCCGAACGCGCCGACCGTCTCGTCGCCCGCTGGGTCGGCGGTGCCGCCCGCTACGCCGGCGCGTGAGCCGGGGAGCGGACGGCCAGGAGCGCCGGCAGGGCTTGGCCCACACCACGCACCGCGGCACGATGCCCCGCTCCCGGGCCCCAAGCCCCAAGCCCCAAGCCCCTCAACCCTCCAATTCCCCCTTTCCCGCTCGATCCGACCCCATGCCCATCCCCCTCCTCATCGACACCGACCCCGGCGTGGACGACGCCCTCGCGCTGCTCATGGCGCTGGACGACCCGAAGCACGAGGTGGTCGGCATCACCGTCGCCGCCGGCAATGTCGGCCTCGCGCATACCGTGCGCAACGCGCTGAAGCTCACCGAGGTGGCGGGGCGCGAGGACGTGCCGGTCTTCGCCGGCTGCCCGGTGCCGCTGCTGCATGCGGCGGACGATGCCTCCTACGTGCACGGGAGCGACGGCTTCGGCGACACCGGCTACGTGCCGGCCGCGCGGGCCGCGAGCGACGAGCACGCCGCGCTCGCGATCGTGCGGCTCGCGCACGAGCACGCCGGCCGCCTGCTGCTGGTGACCCTGGGGCCCCTCACCAACCTCGCGCTGGCGCTGCGCCTGGACCCGGATCTGCCCCGCCGGGTCGCGCGACTGGTGGTGATGGGCGGTGCGGTCAACGGCCGCGGCAACACCAGCGTGCCCGCGGAGTTCAATCTCGGCTTCGATCCCGAGGCCGCGCACATCGTGTTCGAGGCCTTCCCGCAGTTCGACCTCGCCGACTGGGAGGCGACCCTCGCGCACGGCATCGCGCACGCCGACGCCGACCGTTGGCTCGCTGCGGACGATCCGCGGGCGCGGTTCTACGATGCCATTTCCCGGCAGACGCGCGCGTGGTCGCGCGCGCGCCGCGGCGAGGACTGGCATTCCGCGGACGCGCTCGCCATGGCCTATGCGCTCGAGCCGGAGTCGGCGCGCGAGGTCGTGGCGCGGCCGCTGGCGATGGAGCTGACCGGCGCGCTCACCCGTGGCGCCACCGTGGTGGACTGGCAGTCGCGCTCGGGCCGGCCCGCGAACGCGCGCATCCTCATGGCCTACGACCGCGCCCGCTTCGAGGCGCGGCTGCGCGCCGCCGTCGGCGCGTCCTGAGCCTCAGCCCGCCGCCGGACCGGGTGCCGGCGGCGGTGGCGGTGCGGTGGCGGAGCCCGGCCGTTCCTCCCGCACGCGCAGGTCCATCTGGGCGAAAGCCAGGCCGATGCCGGCGGCCTCCAGGTCGCGCACGATCCTGCTGTTGAGCGCATTGACGACCTCGCCCCGGTCGGCGAGCGCGCGGACGTGCACGAACAGCTCGAAGTCGAGGCCGTTCGGGCCGATGCCGGCGAACGAACTCCAGGGCGCGGGCTCCGCGAGCACCAGCGGATGCGCGCGCGCGGCGGCGAGCAGCACGCCGTGGACCGCGTCCGGGTCGGCGTCGCGCGCGACCGTCGCCCTGACCACGACGCGGGTGCGGGTGTCGCTCAGCGTCCAGTTGATCAGGCGATCGGTGATGAAGGCCTTGTTCGGCACCACCACCTCGCGGTTGTCGAAATCGACCAGGGTCGTGGCGCGGGTGCGGATGCGCGTGACGGTGCCGGTGAACTCGCCGATGGTGATCTGGTCGCCGATCCGGAACGGGCGCTCGACCAGCAGGATCAGGCCGGAGACGAAGTTGGCGAAGATCTCCTGCAGGCCGAAGCCGAGGCCCACGGTCAGCGCCGCGGCCATCCACTGCAGGTTGTTCCAGCGCATGCCGAGGAGGCCGAGGCCGATGGTCACGCCGCCGATCACGATCACGTAGCGCGCGATGCTGGTGACGGCGTAGCGGGTGGAGGCGTCGAGGCGGGTCCGCGCGCTCAGCGCCACTTCGAGGAAGCCGGGCAGGTTGCGCGCGGCCACGGCGGTCGCGGCCAGGATGCCGAGGCCGTAGAGGATCGCGCGCAGGCTGGTCTCGGAGTCCCAGGGGCGCATCTCGTCCAGGCGGTCCAGCGCCGGCAGCAGCGGCCCCCAGATCCACAGCAGCGCGATCGCCGCCAGCAGCACGGTCAGGGCCCGCAGCAGGCGTCGGCGCTGCGCGCTGACCCGGTCCAGCGGCAGGCTGTCCGGATCCGGCTCGACGTTCTCCTCGGTGCCGTGCGCGGCGGTCCGCGCGGCATCCCGGCGCCGGCGGTAGCGGAACAGCGCGAGGCGGCGCTCGCCGAGCAGGAACCAACGTTCGGCCAGGCCGCGCACGAGCCCGACCGCCAGCGCGGCGAGGCACGACATCCAGAAGGCGTGGACCATCGTGCCGACGGTCACCGTGTACCCCAGCAGGACCTGGGCCGCCAGCAGCGCCGCGCCGACCATCAGGGTCACCCGCAGCGCGCGGCGGGCGCGGCTCGGCTCCGCCCGCCGCCGTCGCGCGTGCCACACGCCGTCGGGGGCGAGCAGGCGCCAGACCGCCCAGGCGGCGACCGCGCACCACACCAGGAGCAGGTCGCGGCCCACCACGTCGAGGGCGACCTCGTGCTGGCGCACGAAGACGTGGATCAGGACGAACTGCACCGGCAGCAGNAGACGTGGATCAGGACGAACTGCACCGGCAGCAGGACCACCAGCCATCGGGCGAGGTCGCGCAGGGCCGCGCAGCGCTGCGGCGTCCAGCGCAGGTGCGCCTGCGCAAGGCCGTCCTCGCGGACCAGCAGGCGCAGCAGGACGATGGCGTACAGGGCCGGCGCCGTCGCGAGCAGCGCCTGCGCGAGCGCCATGCCGGCGCGGCTGTCGGCGGAGACCTGTTCCAGCGCGGCGCCCAGCGTCGCCAGGACCAGTGGGCCGGGCAGGGCGGCGATCAGGGTGAGCAGCAGGGCCGCGACGGTCGCGTCGAAGCGGTCGCTGCGGACCTGCCGGAGCGGCGCGGCGAAGGCGCGCAGGCGCCGCGGCAGGCGCAGCCGCATCGCCAGCGCCGCCGCGGCCAGGGCGAGGCCGCCGGCCAGGAGCGGCCATTGCGTGGGCAGTGCGTCCCGCAGGCGTTGCAGTGCCCGTGCCACCGGCGCCGGATCGAGCGCGGCGCGCCAGCCTTCCGGGTGCCGCCGGAGCCAGCCAGCATCGACGGGCGGGTGGCTGGGCGTCCAGAGGAGGCGGCGGTCGAGGAGGGCGTCCAGCCGGTTGAGGCTGGCGAGCTGGGACTGCAGCGCCGCTTCCTGGCTCGCGAGCGCGGCGACGAGTTCGCGGTTGGCCTGGGCCAGTTCGTCCAGCAGGCCCGGGCGCAGGGCGATGAGCGGCGCCAGGGCGTCGACATCGGCTGCATCGTCGCGGGGCCGGTTCGAGGCGTCGCGGGCCTCGCGGGCCTCGCGCAGGTCGATCAGGGTCAGGCGGGCGCTGCTCATGCGGCGGCGCACCTCGGCCAGCCGGACTGCGGTCGCCGTCGCGCTCTCCAGCCGCGCGCGCTGGCGCAGCAGGGTGAGCGCCAGCGCATCGCCCGCCTCGCCCAGCAGCAGGCGCGCCTCGGTCGCGTGCAGGACCTCGGCGGCCCGCTCGGCATCGCTGGCAGCGGCGATGACGGCCGCACGTGCGGCCGCGAGTTCCCGGTCGCGCTCCAGCAGGCGGTCCGCGTAGTCCAGCATGGCCCTGGCCTGCGCCTGCACGGCGCCGCTCTCGTCCTGCTGCCGGATCAGTGGCGTCGCCGCCTCGACCACGCGCGCGTGCAGGGCCACCACGGCGGCCTCGCGCCGGACCGCCAGCTGGTCGAGCAGGAATTCGAGCTTCCGCTGCGCGGCCGCGACGGCGCGCTCCTGCGCATGCTGGCGCACCTCGTAGAGGCGTTGCCGCACCGGCAGCGTCGCGATCGCCGCCTCCGCGCGCAGGCGTTCGGCAGCGGCGCGGCGCCAGGCCGCGGCCGCGGCCAGCGCGGCGGCCTCGCGCGCGGCGCCGCCATCGCGCTCGTAGGCCGCCTGGGCGGCGGCCGCGGCATC
>NZ_JBHSGG010000019.1:0-37182 GCF_042654365.1 Coralloluteibacterium thermophilum | reverse complement strand
GGCGGCGGCTGGGGCGCGGGCTCGGGCGCCCGTGCGGCCGGCGGCGGTGCGGGCGAAGGCGGCGCCGGTGCGGCGATCTCGACAAGGGTGAAGCCGCCCTCCGGCTCGGCCGCCTGCCGGCGCGCGGCCTCGGCGCGCTCGGTGCGCGTGGGCGGCAGCGGCGGCAGGACCGGGGCGATCAGCACGAGCAGCACCATCAGGTGCAGGGCGACCGCCAGCGCCATCGCGAGCGCGCTGAAGGGGCGGGTCCAGACGAAGCGCTCGAGGAGTCCCGGGCGGGTACGGCGGTGGCCTGGCGATCTCGGAGCGGCTGCGGTCACGGGCACCCGTCGGGCTGCGGAAGGGCGAAGAACGCCGGCGCCGCCTGGCGCGGCCGTCGCGGGACGATGCCCGGCGGCGCATGAACGCCAGCGGATGGTGAAGACGGTGCGAAGGCGGGCGCGCGGCGCATCGCCGTGCGGTTCAGGCCTGCCGCTGGATGTACGGTGCGTCGCCGGTCGCGTGGTCGGTCGCGTCACGGACCGCCGTGAGCCCGGGGACCCGCGCCAGCAGCGTCTTCTCGATGCCCTGCTTCAGGGTCACGTCGGCCATGCCGCAGCCGTGGCAGCCACCGCCGAAGCGCAGCACGACCACGCCGTCGGCGGTGATCTCCTCCAGCGCCACCCGGCCGCCGTGGGAGGCGAGCTGCGGATTGATCTCGGTCTCGATCAGCCAGCGCACCCGCTCGACCGGCGAAGCGTCCTCGCCCGGTACGTGGCCCTTGATCTTCGGCGCGCGGATGTTGAGCTGGCCGCCGGTGCCGGCGGCCACGTAGTCGATCTCGGCCGCGTCGAAGTACGGCGCCACCTGCGCATCGACGTAGAGCACGAAGCCCTCGCACTCGATCGCCCACTCGTCGCCGTCGAGCTCGTCGGCGTCGCAGAACTCCAGGCGCGCATCCGCCCGGGGCGTGCCCGCCTCCACCGCCGACAGGCGGATGCCGACGGCGTCGCCGCCCTGGGTCTCGAGCAGCCGGCGGAAATGCCGCTGCGCGTTCTCGCTGATCTGGATCATGCGCGGATTCTAGCCCACCAACCGCCACCGCCCGGTGACTCGCGGCATGCCGCGCCTATACTGGGCGGCCCGATCTTCCGACGGACCGACGGCATGAACGACCTCACCCCGCTGCACGCGGCACACTGCGTGGCGCGCCGTGGCGCCGAGCACCGCCTGACCGAAGCGCGCGTGCGCGAGCTGCTCCCCGAGATCGCAGGCTGGGAACTCGTCGAGGACGGGCGCGCGCTGCGCCGCACCTTCCGCTTCGCCGACTACTACCGGACTATGGCGTTCGTGAACGCCCTCGCCTTCATGGCGCACCGCGAGGACCACCACCCCGACCTCGGCGTGCACTACGACCGCGTGGTCGTGCGCTACTCCACCCACGACGTGGACGGCCTGTCCGAGAACGACTTCATCTGCGCCGCGCGCGCCGACCGCATCTTCGCGGACGCGCCGGCCTGAGCAGCCGCTCCGGCCGCATTACCCCAGCCGGTCGAGCGCCTCGGCGAGGTCCGGCGCCAGCGGCGCGTTCAGCACGTAGGGCGAACGCCCGTCGTCCAGCGCGAACTCCAGCGACGCCGCATGCAGGAACAGCCGCCGCAGCCCGGCCTTGTCGCGCAGCCGGCGGTTGACCTCCGGATCCCCGTACTTGTCGTCGCCGGCCACGGCATGGCCGAGATGGGCGGCGTGCGCGCGGATCTGGTGGGTGCGGCCGGTCTCGATGCGCACCTCGCAGTAGCTCTGCCCGCCACGGCGTTCCAGGACGGTGAAGTGGCTGCGGCTGGGCTTGCCCGTGGGGTCGACCCGCACGTGCCGCTCCCCGCCCTGGCGCAGGCCGACGTGCAGCGGCGCGTCCACGGTGAGCGTGCCGTCGGGCAGGCGTCCGGTGAGCAGCGCCAGGTAGCGCTTGCCGATCCCGCCCTCCTCGCGCAGCAGCGCCTGCAACTGCAGCAGCGCGGAGCGCTTCTTGGCGATCACCATCAGGCCGGAGGTGTCGCGGTCGAGCCGGTGCACCAGCTCCAGCGGCTCCCCCGGACGCAGGGCGCGCAGCAGCTCGATCACGCCGAAGCTGATCCCGCTGCCGCCGTGCGAGGCGACGCCCGAGGGCTTGGAGATGGCGAGCAGGGCGCGGTCCTCGAACACGATGGACGCCTGCATGCGCTCCAGCAGCGCCCGCGGCGGCACGGCCGCCTGCCCGGGCTCGTCCGGCTTCACCGGCGGCAGGCGCACGTCGTCGCCCGCGGAAAGGCGCGATTCCGCCTTGGCCCGCTTGCCGTTGACCCGCACCTGCCCGCTCCGCACGAGCTTGTAGACCAGGCCTCGGGGCGCGCCCTTGAGCTGCCCGAGCAGGAAGTTGTCGAGGCGCTGTCCGTCGCGGTCGTCGGGCACGCGCACGTGACGGACGCCGACGGGATTCGTTTGGTCCGCCATGGGCAATCGACTCTGATACACTAAGGCCGCGAGATAACGTCCTGATTTCGTTGCAAGTCGGCCGAAAGCCTGCCTGTGGCGGATCCTGCAACGACGCTGCCGACGCCCCTCGGGGGCGGCCATGTTAGCGGCCGGCGCGGGCGGACGGATAGATCGTCCCGGCCCGGGCGATGTCCGGATCGCGGCCATACCGCCGCGCGTTCGCGCGCGACGGACGTATTCAACGAGCGCTCCCGTGGGCAACGCCCAGCGGTCCGGTAGCAGCGCTGGAAGTTTCGGCAGGGCCGCATCGCCATCGCGACGCGGCCGTCGCAGTGCCCCGCACCGGGCGAAGGCCCGGTCGGATCAAGCGCGACTGCCCAGGCAGCCGGCGTTCTCGCGGTCGAGCGCGTGAGGACACCAATCAATGAAGCGGATGCTCATCAACGCGACCCAGGCGGAAGAACTGCGGGTCGCGATCGTGGACGGCCAGACCCTCTACGACATCGACATCGAACAACCCTCGCGCGAACAGCGCAAATCCAACATCTACAAGGGCCGCATCACCCGGCTCGAACCCTCCCTCGAAGCGGCCTTCGTCGAATACGGCGCAGAGCGCCACGGCTTCCTCCCGCTGAAGGAAATCTCCCGCGACTACTTCCGCGAAGGCGTCGACCCGAACAAGGCGGGCCTCAAGGAGATCCTGCGCGAAGGGCAGGAAGTCGTCGTCCAGGTGGACAAGGAAGAGCGCGGCAACAAGGGCGCGGCCCTGACCACCTTCATCTCCCTGGCCGGCCGCTACATGGTGCTGATGCCGAACTCCCCCACCGCCGGCGGCGTCTCGCGCCGGATCGAGGGCGAGGACCGGCAGGCGCTCAAGGAGGCCATGGACAAGCTGACCATCCCCGACGACATGGGGGTGATCATCCGCACCGCGGGCGTGGGCCGCGACGCCGATGAACTGCAGTGGGACCTGGACTACCTGCTCCAGGTCTGGCGCGCCATCACCGATGCCGCCCTGTCGCGGCCGGCGCCCTTCCTGATCTACCAGGAGTCGCGTCTCATCATCCGCGCGCTGCGCGACTACCTGCGCGCCGACATCGGCGAGATCCTGGTCGACACCGAGGAACTCTACGCCGAGGCGCGCGAGTTCATGGAACAGGTGATGCCGCAGCAGCTGCGCAAGCTGAAGCACTACACCGACAACGTTCCGCTGTTCAACCGCTACCAGATCGAATCGCAGATCGAGGGCGCCTACGAGCGCCAGGTCCGCCTGCCCTCGGGCGGCTCCATCGTCGTCGACCAGACCGAGGCGCTGACCGCCATCGACGTCAACTCGGCGCGCGCCACCAAGGGCGGCGACATCGAGGAGACGGCCTTCCACACCAATCTGGAGGCGGCCGAGGAAGTCGCCCGCCAGTTGCGCCTGCGCGACCTCGGCGGCCTGGTGGTGATCGACTTCATCGACATGTCCTCGTCCAAGCACCAGCGCGAGGTGGAGAACCGCCTCCAGCAGGCGCTCAAGAACGACCGCGCGCGCGTGCAGATCGGGCGCATCTCGCGCTTCGGCCTGCTGGAGATGTCGCGCCAGCGCCTGCGTCCGAGCCTCGGCGAATCCAGCCAGATCGTCTGCCCGCGCTGCGACGGCCACGGCCGCATGCGCAGCGTGGAGTCGCTGTCGCTGTCGATCCTGCGACTGGCCGAAGAGCACGCCATGAAGGACAACACCGGCCAGGTGCTGGTGCAGGCGCCGCCGGAGATCGCCAACTACCTGCTCAACGAGAAGCGTCGCGCGCTGAGCGAGATCGAGGAGCGCCACAAGGCGCCGCTGGTCATCGTCGCCGACCAGCAGATCGAGACCCCGCACTTCAACGTCAGCCGCATCCGCGAGAACGAGCTCGGCGAGGAGACCAGCAAGCCGAGCTACCACCGCGTCAGCCCGCGCAAGCTCGAAACCCACGCGCTCACCAAGGCCAACCTCAACATCCCGCCGCCGGCGGTCACGCACGTACGCCCTGCCGCACCCGCACCGGTGCGCGAGCCCGAGCCCGCACCGGCCCCCGCTCCCGTGCAGGAAGCGCCGGCGCCGACCCACTCGGCCGGCCTGATCGAGCGCATGGTGCGCTGGTTCCGCGGCCAGCCCGCCGTCGCACCGGCCCCGGCGCCCGCGCCGGAGCGCAGCGCACGCGGCACCGAGGCCGGCGAGCGCCGCGGCGAGCGCCGTCGCGGTCGCCGCGACGAGGAGAACCGCCGCGGCCGCGGCCAGGGCGGCAACGGCAACAACAACGGCAACGGGCGCGGCAACGCCCAGCCGGCCGCCGCCGGCGGCCAGCAGCAGGAGGGCCGCGGAAAGCGCAACAAGGGCCAGCAGGGTCAGCAGCCCGCACGTGAGGCCACGGCCGAGGCCGGACGCAACCAGCCGCCCCGCGACAAGCAGCAGCGGCCGCCCCGCGAGCGCCAGGAGGCGCGTACGGAGCAGACCGCAGCCGCGAACGAACGGCCGCGGACCGACGCCGTGCCGGCCGCGTCCAGGCCGGCACCCGAGGCGGCAGGCGCAACGGCCGCCGCTGCGGTGGCGGTCGACGCCGCAACGGAGACGCGCGCCACCCCGCCGCAGTTGCAGACCTCCGAGCCGGTGACGCAGGAGAACGCCGACGCCCGCAACCAGGACGGCGCACCTGCGCCAGTCGAGGGCGGCGCCGAGGCCACGTCCGAGACGGGCGGCCGCCGTCGCCGCGGCCGTCGCGGCGGTCGCCGCCGTCGTCGCGGCGAAGCGGGTGCGGGCGATGACGCCAACACCGCTCCGCAGTCCGAGCTCGACTTCGACGACGACGCCGGGGACGCGATCGACGAGGGCGCCGAATCGACGCCCGGCGCACGCAGCGCGGCCGCGCGGCTCGGCCTCCCCGCCGAGGCGGTGGAGTTCCTCGAGGACGCACCGCGCGACCAGGCGGACGTGGCACCCGTGACCGTGGGCACCCCGGCCCTCGACGAGGACGTCGCAGTCCAGGCCGATGCCGCGCCGGAAGCCCCGGAACGGCCCGCACGCGCACCGCGCAGCCGTCGTCCCGCACGGGACGCCGCGGTGGCGGAATCCGGCAGCGATGCCCCGCCGAAGGGCGAACCCGCCGCCCCTGCCCCCGCTCCGGCCCCCACCGTTGAGGAGGTTCCGCCGGCCGCCGCGACATCGGAGCCGGCTTCCGAGCCGGTCGCGCAGGAGCAGGCCCAGGAGGGCCTCGCAGCCGATGCCGCGCCCGCCGCGGAGGTGCTGCCGCCGCCCCCTGCGACCGCACCGCGCAGCCTTGCCGACGCCGACGGCGCGGAGACCGCCGGTGCGCGCGGCGCGGAAGCGCCGACGGCCGATCACGCCGACGCCGCACATCCGCCCGCACCTGCGGCCGCAGCGCCCGCCCCCGCGACGGCGCCCGAGCCGGCGACGGAGGTCGAGCGCGCCGAGGCCGCTTCCGAAGCGGTGGGCGACGCGATCGCCCTGACGGCCGACGATGCCCCCGCAGCGCCTCCGGTGGAAGAGGCAGAGCCGGAACCCGCTCCCGAGAGCGAGCCCGTGGCGCAGCCCGAGCCGGTGGCTTCCGACCGCGACGCGGATGTCCAGGAGCGCAAGCCCGACGAGCGCGGCTGACGCTCCGCAGACGGCACGACGAACGGCCCCGAAAGGGGCCGTTCCCGTTTCTGCAGCACGTGCGCCGGAGCGCAGACGCCCGCGGCGCCTCGCGGCTCGGGCTCGCGGAAAGGCAGCATCAGGCAGGCGCCGTTGCCGACCTCACTCCTCTTGCAGGCGGACGCAACGATGGAACACGCGACCGCGGCCGCGACACGGCAGCGCGATGCGTCAGAGCGCTTCTTCCGGCGTCAGCAGGCCGTACTGCCCGGCGAGTCGCGCGAGCGAGACCGTGTCCTTGAGCTCGAGCTTGTCGAGCAGGCGGTACTTGTGGGTCGCGACCGTCTTCGGACTGAGGCACAGCCGCTTGGCGATGTCCTCCATGCGCCGGCCCTGCGAGAGCATGAGCGCGATCTCCAGCTCGCGCGGCGTGAGCTGGTCGAAGGGCGAGCGCTCCCCGCCGAGCGACCCGAGCGCCAGCATCTGCGCGACCTGCCCGCCGAGATAGCGGCGGCCGGCCGCCGCATCGCGTACCGCGCGCAGCAGTTCGCTGGCGTCGCCTCCCTTTCCGACGTAACCACTGGCGCCAGCCTCCAGCAGGCGACGCGGCAGCGGGCCGTCCTCCTGCACCGAGACGATGACCACGCGCACGGGTTCGTTCGCACGCATCAGCCGCTCGGTGACCTCGAGCCCGCTGACGCCGGGAAGGTGCAGGTCGCACAGCACCACATCGGGCGCAAGCGCGCGGATCAGCGGCAGTCCCTCCTCGCCACTGGCCGCCTCCCCCACCACCTCGATGTCGGGCTCCGCCGACAGGATCATCCGGAAACCGGCGCGCACCAGCGCGTGGTCGTCGAGCAGAAACACACGGATCGTCATGACCCCATTCCTCCCCATCGTCCCTGGCCCCTGTACGGAGGCCGAGCCTAAGCCCGCGTGAAGCCGGGCGCAACGGCGCGATCCCGGTGGCTGAAGAGGCGAAGAACCGGTTCCGAGGCCCGGTGCTGTTCGGGCGGGCGCGGCAAGAAATTTCCCACCGTTCTCGTCGGGCTTTTCCTACTGCGACAGCCCGTCCGACTCGGACGAACTTACCCCTGTCTACCGCCATGGAGCGCGTCGGCCTAAAGCGCACCGCGATCTACGGCGCAATCGCGGCCGGGACCTTCCCGAAGCCCGTGAAGGTCGGCGCAAAATCGCTGTGGGTGGACACGGAGGTCGAGGCCTGGATCACCCGGCGCATCGCCGAGCGCGATGTGGGTGGAAACATGGGTAGCGATCAGGCTGCCTGACCGAAACCCGCGCCCCGCTTGGCTTTGCGGGGCCGAACTGGCGGAGAGAGTGGGATTCGAACCCACGGTGGCATCGCTGCCACGCCGGTTTTCAAGACCGGTGCCTTAAACCGCTCGGCCATCTCTCCGAGGGTGCGGATTCTCGCACGCCCGCGGCGCGGACGGGTCAGTTGCGGGCGACCAGCTCGGGGCGGGCGACGGGGGCATGGGCGCCGTTGCGGTGCATGCTGCAGTCCAGGCGCGAAGCCTCGATGAGCGGCGGCATGCGCTCGGCGAGGAAGTCGATGAACAGGCGCACCGCCGGCAGCAGGCCGCGGCGGGAGGGGAACACGGCGTGGCAGATGCCCTGCGGCAGGTTCCACTGCGGCAGGACGACTTCCAGCGCGCCGGTACGCACTTCCTCCGCGCACATGGTCTCCGGCAGCAGGGTGATGCCCAGGCCCTGGATTGCGCTCTCGCGCAGCAGCGGGAAGTCCGAGCCCATCAGGCGCGGCTGCAGGTCGATGCGGGTCACGGTGCCGTCGGGGCCGTGCAGGTCCCAGCGCTGGCGGCTGTCCTCCTCGCTCATGCTGAGGGTGACGTGCTGGGCGAGGTCGTTCGGATGCGAGGGGCGGCCGGCGCGGTCCAGGTAGGCGGGGCTGGCGACCAGCAGTTCCTGGATGTGCCCGAAGCTGCGCATCACCAGGCTGCCGTCGTCGTTGAGCTGGCTGCGCACGCGCAGGGCGACGTCGAAGCCCTCGTTGATGACGTCCACCCGCCGGTTGCTCACCACCAGTTGCAGGCGGACCTGGGGATGCATGTTGAGGAACTGCGGCACCAGCTTGGCGAGCTGGGTCTGCGCCAGGCCGACCGGCGCGCTGACCTTGACCAGCCCGCGCGGTTCGGCGCTGAGCCGGTCGACCACTTCCCGTGCCGACTGGGCCTCGGCCAGCATGGCCTGGGCGTGGCGGTAGACGCTCTGGCCGACGTCGGTGACGGCGAAGCGGCGCGTCGAGCGCTGCAGCAGGCGCACGCCGAGGTCGTTCTCGAGCTGGGCGATGCGCCGCGACAGGCGGGACTTCGGGATGCCCAGCGCGCGCTCGGCGGCGGCGAAGCCGTTGTGCTCCACCACCATCGCGAAGTAGTAAAGGTCGTTCAGGTCCTGCATGAGGCCGTCCAGAAGAAACCGCGCGGCGCGCGTGGCGTTCCGCATGCTAGCGCGGTCGAAATGAAAAGGATGCAGCGTTGCAGCAATGGCGCCGTCATCCGATGCGCTCTGCCCCGCCGAGGTAGGGTCGCAGCGCCGCGGGGATCGCGATGCTGCCGTCGGCCTGCTGGTGGTTCTCCATCACCGCGACGAGGGCGCGGCCCACGGCGACGCCCGAGCCGTTGAGCGTGTGCAGGGGCTCGGGCTTGCCGGTGTCGGGGTTGCGCCAGCGCGCCTGCATGCGGCGGGCCTGGAAGGCCTCGCAGTTGGAGATCGAGGAGATCTCGCGGTAGGCGTCCTGCCCGGGCAGCCAGACCTCGAGGTCGTAGGTGCGCGCGGCCGAGAAGCCCATGTCGCCCGAGCACAGCAGCATGCGCCGGTAGGGGAGCTCCAGGCGCTCCAGCACCACCTCGGCGTGGCGGGTCATCGCCTCGTGCACCGCCGCCGACTCGTGCGGCCGGGCGATGGCGACCAGCTCGACCTTCTCGAACTGGTGCTGGCGGATCATGCCGCGCACGTCGCGGCCGTAGCTGCCGGCCTCGGCGCGGAAGCACATCGAGTGCGCGGTCAGGCGCATCGGCAGCTGCGCGTCCTCGACGATCTCGCCGCGGACGAGATTGGTCAGCGACACCTCGGCGGTCGGGATGAGGTAGCGCCTGGCGTCGCCGACCTGGGTCTGGAACAGGTCCTCCTCGAACTTCGGCAGCTGGCCGGTGCCCTGCATCGACTCGGGATTGACGATCAGCGGCACGCTGGTCTCGAGGTAGCCGTGCTCGCGGGTGTGCAGGTCGATCATGAACTGGGCGAGCGCGCGGTGCAGGCGGGCGAGCTCGCCGCGCATGACCGTGAACCGCGCCCCGGAAAGCTTGGCGCCGGCCTCGGCGTCCAGCCAGCCGTCGCGCGCGCCGAGCTCGACGTGGTCCTTCGGCGCGAAGTCGAAGCTGCGCGGGACGCCCCAGCGGTGCTGCTCGACGTTGTCCTGTTCGTCCCTGCCCTGCGGCACGTCGGCCTGCGGCAGGTTGGGGATGCCGAGCACGATGGCCTCGAGCTCGCCGCGCAGGGCGTCCAGGCGCGCCTCGGAGTTCTTGAGCTCGTCGCCGATGCCGGCGACCTCGGCCATCAGCGGCGCGGTGTCCTCGCCCCGGGCCTTGGCCTGGCCGATGGCCTTGGAGCGCGTGTTGCGCAGGTTCTGCAGCTCCTGCGTGCGCGTCTGCAGCGCCTTGCGCTCCGCCTCCAGCCGCTCGATGGAGGCCACGTCCAGCTCGTAGCCGCGCAGCGTGCGCAGGCGCTCTGCGGTGGCATGGAGGTCGGCGCGCAGGAGGGCGGGATCGAGCATGTGCGTGGTTCCGGACGGTCGGCCGCGGATTATCGCGGCCGCCGCGCGGGCACGGCAAACCGCGGCACGGGTTTGCGGAGGCGGCGGCCGACGCCGTAACGTCCGCCCTCCCCTGCAGCCGTTGCGAATGCCGTGCCGATGCAAGCCACGCCGCCGCCCGACGACACCGCGCCCGATCCCGCCACGGCGCCGCCGGCACGCACGGGCTGGCCCGCGCGGCTGGGACTCGACCGCCCGCACGTGGCGCTGCTGTTCTTCGCCGGCGCCCTGGGCTGCGGCCTGCTGCTGACCGGCCTGTGGGTGCTGCGCCAGCCCGATCCCGATGCACCGCCGCCCGCCGTCGCGGCCGACAGCGGCGGCCTCCCGCCGCCCCGGGTCGCGCCCCTGCCGGCGCCCTCCAGCCAACCGCTCGACCTGCCGCCGCTGGCGCCCCCGGTCCGCGAGGAGATCGAGGACGAGCCGCCCCTCGCAGCGGCGCCGCTTCCGCCCGAGGACGACTTCGACCGCAGCGGCTGGGAGCGCATCGGCCCCGGCCCCGCGGAGCCTCCGGCCGGCGCGGCCACGGCCACCGCCACGACGCGGTCCGCAAGCCCGCGCGCCGACGCTTCGCCGCCACCGCCCTACCCCTCGCGCGCACTGCGGCGCCGGGAACAGGGCGAGACCGTGCTGTCGGTCAGCGTGGATGCCGACGGGCGGGCGAACCGCGTGCGCGTGATCCGCAGCAGCGGATCGCGCACGCTGGACAACGCGGCCCAGGCCGCCGTGCGCCGCTGGCGCTTCGAGCCGGCGATGCGGGACGGGCAGCCGGTCGAGGACGAGATCCAGATCCCCATCGGCTTCAGCATCGACTGAAGCCGCCGGCACCGGCCGGGACGGCGAGGCGGCACGCGACCACACCCTAGGGCCTGGCGAAACGACGCCGCATTGACTTGGATCAATGGCGGCACCCGACCGCGCGCGGAGACTGCGCCCCGGATACCCAGGGGACCGTGCTCCATGCAGGCCGTCGAAACCTACAACGACAAGGTCGTCCGCCAGTTCACCATCGCCACCATCGTGTGGGGCGTGGTGGGCATGGCGGTCGGCGTACTCATCGCCGCCCAGCTCGCCTGGCCGGCGCTCAACTTCGAGATTCCGTGGCTGACCTACGGGCGGCTGCGCCCGCTGCACACCAATGCGGTGATCTTCGCCTTCGGCGGTTGCGGCCTGTTCGCGACCGCCTATTACGTGGTGCAGCGCACCTGCCGCACGCGGCTGTTCAGCGACCGGCTCGCCGCCTTCACCTTCTGGGGCTGGCAGGCGGTCATCGTCGCCGCGGCCATCACCCTCCCGCTCGGCTACACCCAGGGCAAGGAGTACGCCGAGCTCGAATGGCCGATCGACATCCTGATCGCCGTGGTCTGGGTCAGCTTCGCGGTGGTGTTCTTCGGCACCATCGTCAAGCGCCGGGTCAAGCACATCTACGTGGCGAACTGGTTCTACGGCGCGTTCATCCTGACCGTCGCGGTGCTGCACATCGTCAACAACATCTCGGTGCCGGTCGGGCCGATGACCTCATACTCGGTCTACACCGGCGCGGTCGACGCGATGGTGCAGTGGTGGTACGGCCACAACGCGGTGGGCTTCTTCCTGACCGCCGGCTTCCTCGGGATGATGTACTACTACGTCCCGAAGCAGGCGCAGCGCCCCATCTACTCCTACCGCCTGTCGGTGGTGCACTTCTGGGCGCTGATCTCCATCTACATGTGGGCGGGCCCGCACCACCTGCACTACACCGCGCTGCCGGACTGGGCGCAGTCGCTCGGCATGGTGTTCTCGCTGATCCTGCTGGCGCCCTCCTGGGGCGGCATGATCAACGGCATCATGACCCTCCAGGGCGCGTGGCATAAGCTCCGCACCGACCCGATCCTCAAGTTCCTGATCGTCTCGCTGTCGTTCTACGGCATGGCCACCTTCGAGGGGCCGATGATGTCGATCAAGACGGTCAACGCGCTCTCGCACTACACCGACTGGACGGTCGGCCACGTGCATGCCGGCGCGCTCGGCTGGGTCGCCTTCATCACCTTCGGCGCGCTCTACAACATGATCCCGCGCCTGCTCGGGCTGGAGCGCATGTACTCGGTGCGCGCCATCGAGCTGCACTTCTGGATCGCCACCCTGGGCGTGGTCGTCTACATCAGCTCGATGTGGATCGCCGGCGTCATGCAGGGCCTGATGTGGCGCGCCACCAATCCCGACGGGACGCTCGCCTACACCTTCATCGAGTCGGTGCGGCAGACGATGCCGTACTACATCGCGCGGCTCGTGGGCGGCGTCATGTTCCTCGCGGGCATGGTCCTGATGGCCTGGAACACGTGGAAGACCTGGGCCCAGTCCAAGGGGCCCGCCGAGATCGCCGTGCCGATGGCGCCGGCCGCGGCCCACTGAGCGGAGGCGCAGACATGAAACACGAGATCGTCGAGAAGAACGTCGGCCTGATGGCCATCCTCATCGTGCTGGTGATCAGCATCGGCGGGCTGGTGGAGATCGTGCCGCTGATGTTCCAGGCGCAGACCATCCAGCCGACGCAGGGCGTCAGGCCCTACCCGCCGCTGGAGCTGGCCGGGCGCGCCGTCTACCTGCGCGAGGGCTGCTACAACTGCCATTCGCAGATGGTGCGCACCCTGGCCTCGGACACGCAGCGCTACGGCCACTACTCCATGGCGGGCGAGTCGGTCTACGACCGGCCCTTCCAGTGGGGCTCGAAGCGCACCGGCCCGGACCTCGCCCGCGTCGGGGGGCGCTACTCCGACGCCTGGCACCGCGAGCACCTCATCAACCCGCGCAACGTGGTGCCGGAGTCCAACATGCCGGCCTACCCCTGGCTCGAACGCAACCGCATCGACGCGCGCCGGGTCGAGCGGACCATGCGCGCCTTCGCGGCCCTGGGCGATCCCTACACCGAGGAGGACTTCGCCTCCATCCCGGAGCAGCTCGCCGGCAAGACCGAGATGGACGCGGTGATCGCCTACCTGCAGGGCCGCCTGCCGCCGCCGGACGCGCCGGACGACCACGGCGTCGGCGCCACCGAGACCGCGGCCGCCGACGCACCGCCGCAGCAGCCGGCCGGAGGACGCTGACATGGGTTCGGGCATCGTCACCGCGGTCCTGCTGGTGATCTTCGTCGGCATCACGCTGTGGGCGTGGAGCCGGCGCCGGAAGAAGGATTTCGACCAGGCGGCGCAGCTGCCGCTGGACGACGAAGACGAGGAGCAACGCTGATGTCGGCTTCATGGAGTTGGTACGTCATCGTGCTGACGGTGCTCAACATCGTCGGCCTGGTGTGGCTGCTGTTCGCCACCGCGCGCAGGCGCCCCGCGGACGAGAAGCCGGCCACCGATACCGGTCACACCTGGGACGAGGACATCCGGGAACTCAACAACCCGCTTCCGCGCTGGTGGCTGTGGCTGTTCGTGCTGACCGTCGTGTTCAGCATCGGCTACCTGGTCGCCTATCCCGGCCTGGGCAACATCCCCGGGCGGCTCGGCTGGACCTCCGAGAAGGAGATGCTCCAGGCGATGGCCGACAACCGCGCCCGCCTCGACGCCGTTTACGCAGGCTTCCGCGGGAAGCCGCTGGACGCGCTCGTCGACGATCCCGACGCGGTGAAGATCGGCCGCAACGTCTTCGCCAACAACTGCGCCGGCTGCCACGGCTCCGACGCGCGCGGCGCCACCGGCTACCCCAACCTCGTGGACGGCAACTGGATCCACGGCGGCGACGCGGACGCGGTGGTGGCGAGCATCCTGCACGGCCGGATCGGCGTCATGCCGGGCTGGGGCAGCGTGCTCGGCGACGATGGCGTGCGCGAGGTCGCCGACTACGTGCGGCGCCTCTCCGGCCAGTCGCACGTGGACACGCTGGCGATGCGCGGCAAGTCGCGCTTCGAGGCGATCTGTGCCGGCTGCCACGGCGTCGACGGACGCGGCAACCCCGCGCTCGGCGCACCGAACCTGACCGCCAACGCCTGGATCTACGGCGGCAGCCGCGAGGCCATCCGCGAGACCATCGCCAACGGCCGCCACAGCGTCATGCCCGCCTGGGATCGCATCCTCGGCGAGGACCAGGTGCGCCTGGCCGCGGCCTGGCTGCTCGCGCAGGAGCGCGACCTGCGCGAGGCAACCGCCGACGACGAGGGCATCGCGCTGACGGGAGGCGGGCGCTGATGCGTGCCGCGACCGACCCGCACGGGCGCCGGCGCAATCGCCTGCGCGTCGGCGGCGCGGTCGCGTGGCCGTCGTTCTTCGCCGCGGGCGTGTCGACGATGGTGTTCTTCGCCGTTGTCGACCCGCTCGCGCTCGCCGCCGGCACCTGGCCCCAGCTTCCGGTCTCGCGGATGGGCGGCTACACCATCGGCTTCTTCATGTTCTGGGCGGCCACCTTCTCGGCCAGCCTGTTCACCGCCTGCCTGCTGGCGATTCCGCGCCGGCCCCGGATGCCGCGATGACCCGCCCGATCAAGCTCGACCTGGTCGACGCGCCGGCGGAGTCGCTGTACGCGAAGCAGCCCAAGGTCTACCCGCGCGAGATCAAGGGCCGCTTCCAGCGCCTGCGCACCGCCGCGGTGTTCTGGCTGCTGGGCATGTTCTACCTGTTCCCGTGGATCAGCATCGGCGGGCAGCAGCTGGTGCTGTTCGACCTGCCCGCGCGCCAGTTCCACGTGTTCGGCCTGACCTTCTGGCCGCAGGACTTCTTCCTGCTCGCCCTGCTGCTGATGCTGGCGGCGCTGACGCTGTTCTTCTTCACCGCCCTGGCCGGCCGCCTGTGGTGCGGCTACGCCTGCCCGCAGACGGTATGGACCGAGGTGTTCCTCTGGATGGAGCGCTGGGTCGAGGGCGACCGCAACAAGCGCATGAAGCTCGACGCCGCGCCGTGGACGCCGCGCAAGCTCGCGCGCAAGGCGGCCAAGCAGGCGCTGTGGATCGGCTTCGCGCTGTGGACCGGCCTCACCTTCGTCGGCTTCTTCGTGCCGATCCGCGAGCTGGTGCCGGCCATCGCCACCTTCGAGGTCGGCGGCTGGGCGGCGTTCTGGATCCTGTTCTACGCCTTCGCGACCTACGGCAACGCCGGCTTCCTGCGCGAGCAGGTCTGCAAGTACATGTGCCCCTACGCGCGCTTCCAGGGCGCCATGTTCGACCGCGACACCCTGATCATCAGCTACGACGCCGCGCGCGGCGAGAACCGCGGGCACCGCCGCCGCAGCACGCCCAGCGTGCTGGAGCGCCGCGGCGCGGCGGGCATGGCCGCGGACCCCGCGGTCGCGGGCCTGGGCGACTGCATCGACTGCAAGGCCTGCGTGCAGGTCTGCCCCACCGGCATCGACATCCGCGACGGCCTGCAGATCGAGTGCATCGCCTGCGCCGCCTGCATCGACGCCTGCGACGACGTGATGCGGCGCATGGACTACCCCGCGGGACTGATCCGCTACACCACCGAGAGCGCGATGGCCGGCGCGCGCACGCGCATCCTGCGCCCACGGGTGTTCGCGTACGGCGCCCTGCTGCTGGCCATCGCCGGCGCCTTCGCCTGGGGCGTCGCCGGCCGCGCGCCGCTCATCGTCGAGGTCCTGCACGACCGCAACGCGCTCTACCGCGAAGTCGCCGACGGCGGCATCGAGAACAGCTACGCGGTCAAGCTGGTGAACAAGACCGACCGGCCGATGGCCCTGCACCTGTCGGTGGACAGCGCATTGCCGCTGCGCGTGATCGGCCGTCCGCGCGTCACGCTCGCGCCGGGCGAGGTCCACTCGCTGCCCCTGACCCTCCGCGACGCCGACGGGGCCGTGCGCGGCCGCCACCGCATCGAGGTCGTCGCGGAGGCGGCCGCGGCGGACGACGCCGAGCCCCTGCGCATCGCGGCCCGCACCCATTTCTTCGCCCCGGAGGCGCCATGACATCCCCTCGCCCGCAACCTTGGTACCGCGTCCCGGAGGTGTGGCTCATTCTGCTGCTCCTGAGCGCCACGGTGACCGCCTCGCTCATGCTCGTCCGCACCGCGCTGGCCTCGCCGGATCGCTACGTGGAGGTGCAGTCCTCGGGCGTGAGCAAGATCCCGCCGATCGTGAAGGTCGAGCACGACCACCTCGACGACGGGGCCGCGGACTGACGCCGATGGCCTGCTTCCACTGCAACGAGCCCATTCCGCCCGACTGCAGCCTCGTCGCCCGGGTCGGCGGGGTCGCGCGCCCGGTGTGCTGCATCGGCTGCCGCGCCGCGGCGGAGTGGATCGAGGGGCTGGGGCTCGGCGACTACTACAGCCTGCGCAGCGAACCCGCCGTGCGCGGCGAATCCGACCGGCCGGACTTCGGCGCCTGGGACCGCCCGCAGCTTGCGCGCCTGCACGTGCGCCGGCGCGGCGACGGTCGCGCCGAGGCGGTGGTGCTGGTGGAAGGGCTGCGCTGCGCGGCCTGCGCCTGGCTGATCGAGCACGCGCTCGGCCGCCTGCCGGGCGTCCACGAGGTCGGCGTGAACGCGCCGGCGCGCCGGGTGCGCCTGCTGTTCGACCCGGAGCGGACGCGCCTCTCGACGCTGCTGGAGGCCATGGCGCGGCTCGGCTACGTGCCGCAGCCGCTCGACGCCGAGGCGCTGGACTCCCTGCGCCAGCGCGAGACGCGGGACGCGCTCAAGCGCCTGGTCGTGGCCGGGCTCGGCGCCATGCAGGCGATGATGTACGCGGTGGCGCTCTATGCCGGCGCCTTCGACGGCATCGATCCGGCGGTGCGCGACTTCTTCCGCTGGGTCGGCTTCGTGGTCGCCACGCCGGTCGTGCTCTACTCCGCCCGGCCCTTCTTCGCCGGTGCGCTGCGCGAATGGCGAAGCCGCCGGCTCTCGATGGACACGCCGGTCGCCATCGCCATCGGCCTGATCTACGTCGCCAGCCTCGTCGAGACGCTGCGCGGGGGCCACGAGATCTACTTCGACTCGGTCACCATGTTCGTGTTCTTCCTGCTCACGGGGCGCTATGTCGAGATGCGCGCGCGCCACCGCGCCGGGGACGTGGTGGATGCCCTCGCGCGCCTGCAGCCGACCCTGGCCGAGCGTCGCGGCGCCGACGGCTACGAGCAGGTCGGCGTGCACGAGCTGGAGCCGGGCGACGTGGTCCGCGTGGCCGCGGGCGCCAGCGTGCCCGCCGACGGCGTGCTGGTCGGCCCGGCCTGCCGGGTGGACGAGTCGCTCCTGAGCGGCGAGTCGACGCCGCGCCGGCACGCGCCCGGCGACGCCCTGATCGCGGGCAGCCTGGTGCTGGACGGGCCGGTGGAGGTCCGCGTGCAGCGCGTGGGCGCGGAGACGGTGCTCTCCGGCATCGTGCAGATGGTCACCCGCGCGGCGACGCGGAAGCCGCGGCTCGCCCGCATGGCCGACGTCCGTGCGACCCACTTCGTGATCCGCGTGCTCACCCTCACCGTGCTCACCGCGCTCGGCTGGACGCTGGTGCGCCCGGAGCAGGCCTTCGCCGCCGCCCTCGCGGTGCTGGTGGTGAGCTGCCCCTGCGCGTTCGCGCTGGCGGTGCCGTCCGCCCTGACCCGCGCGCTCGCCGTGCTGGCCCGCCGCGGCGTGCTGGTCATGGACGCCGATGCGCTGGAGGCCTTGGCAGGTGCGGACTGCGTGGTCTTCGACAAGACGGGCACCCTCAGCCTGCCCCACGTCGATCCTGCCGCGGTCGAGGTACTGCGCGGCAGCCGGCGCGAGGCGCTCGCGCTGGCCGCCGCGCTGGAGCAGGGGAATACGCATCCGCTGGCCGCCGCCGTGCGCGCCGCGGCCGGCGATGCGCCGCTGCCCGAGGCGGTCGATCTCGCCCAGGTCGCCGGCGCCGGCGTCGAGGGCAGCATCGACGGCCGGCGCCTGCGCCTGGGCCGGGCCGACTTCGCGGGTGGGGACGGCGGCGACGCCCTGCTGCTCGCCGACGCCGACGGCCCGATCGCCCGCTTCCCGGTCGGCGAGCGGCCGCGGCCGGGCACCGCCGACCTGATCGCCCGCCTCCAGGCCGAGGGCATGCGCGTGGAGATCCTCAGCGGCGACGCGCCGGCGCGGGTCGCGGCGATGGCCGCCACGCTCGGCATCCGCGACTGGCAGGCGGCGGCCACGCCGGCGGACAAGCTGGCGCGGGTCGCCGCGCTGCGCGAGGGCGGCGCGCGCGTGGTCGTCGTCGGCGACGGCATCAACGACGCGCCGGTGCTGGCCGCCGCGGATGTGGCGGTGGCGCTCGGCTCGGGCACCGCGCTGGCGCAGGCGGTGAGCGGCCTGCTGCTCACCGGCGAACGCCTGGACGGCGTGCTCGAGGCGCGCCAGCTCGGGCGCCGCATGCTCGCGGTGCTGCGCCAGAACCTCAACTGGGCCCTGGGCTACAACCTGTCGGTGGTGCCGCTCGCCGCGTTCGGCTTCGTGCCGCCGTGGCTGGCCGCCCTCGGCATGTCGGCCAGCTCGGTGGTGGTCATCATGAACTCGCTGCGCATCGACCTGCCGGCCGCGCCCGCGGGCGAGGCCGGCGCGACGCGGGAGGCGCTGGCATGAACATCATCCTTCTTCTCATTCCCCTGAGCATCGTGCTGCTGTGCGTGGGTGTGTGGGCCTTCTTCTGGGCGGTGAACCATTCGCAGTTCGACGATCTGGACACGCCGGCGCTGACGCCGCTGTCGGAGGACCGCCCGCTGCCGCCGCGCGGGTCCGGGGAGCCGCGCGCCGAGGACGGCGACGCCCGCTGACATGGCCTTTCCCGACACCCTCGGGCTGTTCGCCGCATTCCTGCTCGGCCTGTTCGCCAGCGGCCACTGCCTGGCGATGTGCGGCGGCATCTCCGCCGCGCTCGGCATCGCGACCGGCCGCGACGCGCACGGACGCACGCGGCTGGACCTGCTGGTCGGCTACCAGCTCGGGCGCATCGCGTCCTATGCGCTGGCGGGCCTGCTGATCGGCGGCCTGCTCGGCGGGCTCATCGCCCAGCTCGACGCGGCGCCGGTCCGCCAGACGCTGCGCATCGGCAGCGCCGCCGCACTCGCGCTGGCCGCGCTGGTGCTGCTCGGACGCCTGCGCGACCCGGGCGCGCGCCTGGGGCACCGCGCCTGGCGCCGGCTGGCGCCGCTGGGACGCAGGCTGTTCCCGGTGAACAGCCTGCCGAAGGCATTGGCCTTCGGCGCCATCTGGGGCTGGATGCCCTGCGGCTTCGTCTACACCGTGCTGCTGATGGCCTCGCTCAGCGCGCGCCCGCTGCAGGCGGCGGCGGTCATGCTGGCCTTCGGGCTCGGCACCCTGCCCGCCCTGCTCGCCACGGGCATCGGCGCGCAGCGCGCCCTGGCCTGGTCGCAGCGCCCCGCCCTGCGCCGCAGCGCGGGCGTCGCCCTGATGGCCTGCGCCGCGCTCGTCCTCGCCGGCCCCTGGCTCGGCGCCCAGTTCCCCGGCCTGCACGCCTGGCTCCCGGCGGATTGCCTTTGAGTCGGGAGTGAGAAATCAGGAGTGAGGAGCGAGGAAAAGCGACAGCACGCGCCCGTTCGACGCAGCGCCGCCCGTCACCACACACGACCTCCCGTTTCCTGTTCCCCGTTCCCGCTTCACATCCCTTCAGGTCCCGATTCCCGATTCCCGATTCCCGATTCCCCCACCGCAACCCCCACCCCGCGCGCCAGGGCGTCGAAGCCGGGAAACGACGTCGCAACGTTGGCGCAGTCGCGGATCAGCACCTCTCCTTCCGAGCACTGCGCCGCGATGGCGAGGCTCATGGCGAGGCGATGGTCGCCGTGGCTGTCCACCTCGCCACCGTGCAGACGGCCGCCGACGATGCGCGCACCGTCCGGCGTCTCCTCGATCTCCGCACCGAGCGCGCGCAGGGCGGCGCTCATGCCGGCGAGGCGGTCGGATTCCTTGACCCGCAGCTCGGCGGCACCGCGCACGACCGTGGTGCCCTCGGCCAGCGCCGCCGCCACGAACAGGGCGGGAAACTCGTCGATCATGTCGGGCACGAGATCCTCCGGGACCTCGATGCCGCGCAGCGGCGCATGCCGGATCGTCAGGTCGGCCACCGGCTCGCCGCCCGACTCGCGCGGGTTGCTCTCGCGGATGTCCGCGCCCATCGCGCGCAAGGCCGCCAGCAGGCCGGTGCGGCGCGGGTTGACGCCCACGCCGGTCAGCACCAGTTCCGAGCCCGGCACCACGCTCGCCGCCACCATGAAGAAGGCCGCGGAGGAAAAATCGCCCGGCACCCGGATCTCGGTCCCGCGGAGGCGATGTCCGCCCAGGACGCGGGCGATGCCCGGCGCGAACTCGACCGGCCAGCCGAAGGCCGCCAGCATCCGCTCGGTGTAGTCGCGGGTCGGATGCGGCTCGCGCACCTCGGTGGTGCCCTCGGCGTACAGCCCGGCCAGCAGCAGTGCCGACTTCACCTGCGCGCTCGCCACCGGCGTCTCGTAGGCGATCGCCCGCAGCGGATGCCCGCCGTGGATGCGCAGCGGCGGCGTGCCGTCGGGGCGGGTATCGATCCGCGCGCCCATGGCGCGCAGCGGATCGACCACCCGCCGCATCGGGCGCTGGCTGAGCGAGGCGTCGCCCACGAGGGTGCAGTCGAGCCCATGGCCGGCGAACAGGCCCGCGAGCAGGCGCATGCCGGTGCCGGCGTTGCCGCAGTCGAGCGGGGCCGAGGCCGGGCGCAGGCCGCGCAGGCCCACGCCGTAGATCAGGCGTTCGCCCTCGCGCGGCGTCTCGATGTGCACGCCGAGCTGGCGCATGACCGCCGCGGTGGCGCGAGTGTCCTCGCCTTCGAGGAAGCCGCGCACCGTGGTGATGCCCTCGGCGACGGCGCCGAGCATCACCGCCCGGTGCGACACCGACTTGTCGCCCGGCACCGCGATGCGTCCGCGGAGCGGCGTGCCACGCCGGGCGATCCAGTCCAGCCGCGCGCTCATGCCAGCACCCCGTCGAGCACGGCGAGCAGGCGCCGGTTCTCGTCGCGCGTGCCGACGCTGATGCGCAGACAGTGCGGAAGGCCGTAGCCGCCGACCGGACGCACGACGACGCCCTGCGCGACCAGGCGCGGCTCCAGGGCGGCGGTGTCGCGGCCGAAGTCGACCAGCAGGAAGTTGGTCTGCGACGGCAGCACGCGCAGGCCCCGCGCCGACAGCGCCGCCGCGAGCGCGGCGCGCTCCTCGGCGTTGCGCTCGACCACCCAGGCCAGATGCGCGTCGTCGTCGAGCGCCGCGAGCGCAGCCGCCTGCGCGGCGCTGTTGACGTTGAAGCTCTCGCGCAGGCGTTCGAGCACCGCCGCCAGCTGCGGGTGCGCCAGCGCATAGCCCACCCGCAGGCCGGCCAGCGCGTAGGCCTTTGAGAAGGTGCGCGTGACCACGAGGTTGGGGTGCGCCGCGAGCAGGGGCACCGCGCTGCCGGCCGCGGGGTCGTCCACGAACTCGGCGTAGGCCTCGTCGACCACCACCAGCACCTCGCCGGGCACCCTGCCGAGGAAGCGCTCGAGCGCCGCCCGCGGGAACCAGGTGCCGGTGGGGTTGTTGGGATTGGCCAGGTAGACGATGCGCGTCATGGGACCGACCGCCGCGGCAAGCGCGTCGAGGTCGTGCCCCAAGGGCATCGCATGCGCCGGCGGCAGCGCGTCGGCCAGCCGCAGCGTCGCACCGACCGCCTGCGCGGCGAGGGCATAGACCGCGAAGCCGTAGCGCGACGCGACCACCTCGGTGCCCGGCGTCGCGAAGGCCTGGGCGATCAGCATCAGCAGTTCGTGCGAGCCGTTGCCCAGGACCACCCCGGCGGGATCGAGTTCCTGCGCCCGCGCGATCCGCGCCTTGAGCGCGGCGCCGGTCGGGTCCGGATAGCGGTGCAGGGTGTTGAGCACGTCCAGCACCGCGGCGCGGGCCGCCGGCGAGGGGCCGTAGGCGTTCTCGTTCGCGCCGAGCTCGACCAGCGCGGCCGGCGCGAAGCGGGCCCGCAGCGCGACGAGGTCGTGCCCCGGGTCGTAGGCGCGCAGCGCCCGGACCGCCGGCGTCGCCAGGCGCTCGAACAGCTCCACGGCCACGCTCACGGCACCGCCACCGGGTACGAGCCCAGCACCTTGATCTGGGCGGAATGGCCCTCCAACTCGGCGAGCGCGGCCTTCATCGCCGGCTCCTCGACGTGCCCCGCGAGGTCGATGAAGAAACCGTACTCCCACTTCGCCTGGTGCGACGGGCGCGACTCGATGCGGTTCATGCTGATGCCGTGGCGCGCGAAGGGGCTCAGCACATCGAACAGCGCGCCGGGCTTGTCGCGGATGAACACCAGCACGGAGGTGCGGTCGTGGCCCGAGGCCGGGAAGATCTGCCGGCCGATCACCAGGAAGCGCGTGGTGTTGTCGGCGTCGTCCTGGATCGGGCGGGTGATGACCTTCTTGAGCCCGTAGACGTGGCCGGCGCTCTCGCCCGCGATGGCGGCAGCGTCGTCGGCGTTGCGCGCGCGGCGCGCGCCCTCGGCGTTGCTCGACACCGGGATCTTCTCGACCTTCGGCAGGTTGGCGCGCAGCCATCCGGCGGTCTGGGCGAAGGACTGCGGATGGGCGTAGATGCGCTCGATGTCCTCGATCCGCCCGGAGCGCGACAGCAGGAACTGGTGCACGCGCAGCTCGGTCTCGCCGCAGATCTTGAGGCTGGAGGTCAGGAACATGTCCAGGGTGACCTGGATCGTGCCCTGTCCCGAGTTCTCGACCGGCACCACGCCGAAGTCGGCGTTGCCGTTCTCGACCTCCTGGAAGACCTCCTCGATGGACGCCAGCGGCAGGCCGTGCGCGGAACGGCCGAAGTGCTTGAGCACCGCCTGCTGGCTGAAGGTGCCCTCCGGGCCGAGATAGCCGATCTTGAGCGGCTCCTGCTGGGCGAGGCAGGCCGACATGATCTCGCGGAACACGTGCACCAGGACCTCGTCGGACAGCGGGCCCTCGTTGCGGTCCACGACCATGCGCAGCACCTGCGCCTCGCGCTCCGGACGGTAGTAGTCGACCGCCGCGGCGAGCTTGCCCTTGGCCTTGCCGACCTGCAGGGCGTACTGCGCGCGCTCGGCGATCAGCGCCTGGATCTGGCGGTCGATGGCGTCGATGCGCTCGCGGACCTGCGCCAGGTCCGGCCGCGCCGGTTTCGCCGCGGGCACCTCGACCTTGCCCGGCCGCGTCCTGTTCGCGCTCTTCTTCGGCGCCATCAGCCGTGCCTCTCCTGGAAATCGTGCATGAAGTCGATCAGTGCGGCCACGCCGGCCTCGGGCATGGCGTTGTAGATGGAGGCGCGCAGGCCGCCGACCGCCTTGTGGCCCTTGAGCGCGAGCAGGCCGGCGGCGTCGGACTCCTCCAGGAACACGGCGTGCAGACGCTCCTCGTGGATCGCGAAGGGCACGTTCATCCACGACCGCACGGCCGGGTCCACCGGATTGCGGTAGAAGCCGCCGCTGCCGTCGATGGCCGCGTACAGCGCCTGCGCCTTGCGTCGGTTGCGCTCGCCCATGGCGGCCAGGCCGCCCTCGCGCTCCAGCCACTTGAAGACCCGCGCGGCAAGGTAGATCGGAAAGGTCGCCGGCGTGTTGAGCATGGAGCGCTGCGCCGCCTGTTCGGCATAGGAGAGGATCCTGGCGCGCGGCTGGCCGGCGCGTTCAAGCAGGTCGCGGCGCACGATCACCAGGGTCAGCCCGGCCGGGCCGACGTTCTTCTGCGCACCGGCGTAGATCAGGCCGTATCTCGACACGTCGAGCGGGCGCGACAGCAGTGTGGACGAGAAATCGGAGACCAGCGGTGCCGGCAGGTCGGCCGGGGCCTCCTGGAACTCCACGCCCTGGATGGTCTCGTTCTGGCAGATGTGCACGTAGGCGGCATCGTCCGACAGCCGCCAGCCCGCGCGCGGCGGCAGCGCGACGTAGGGCGCCCCCGCATCGGCGGCGATGCGCGCGTCGACGTAGGTGCCCGCCTCCGCCAGCGCCTTGGCGCTCCAGTGCCCGGTGACCACGAAGTCCGCGGCCTGCCCGGGCGCGGCGATGTTCATCGGGATGAGGGCGAACTGCTGGGTCGCGCCGCCCTGCAGGAACAGCACCGCGTAGTCGTCGGGGATGGCCAGGAGGCGGCGCAGGTCGGCCTCGGCGTCGGCCACCAGCGCCTCGAAGGCGGCGCCGCGGTGGCTCACCTCCATCACCGAGGCGCGCGCGTCGCCCCACTCCAGCAGTTCGGCCTGCGCTTCGCGCAGGACCGCCTCGGGCAGCGCGGCCGGGCCGGCGCTGAAGTTGTAGGCACGCGTCATCGGGTCACGTTTGTGCAGGACAGCAGACGCCGAAGGCTAGCAGGCCGCGGACGGAAGTGAGAGATGAGAAACGACACACGACGGAGACGGCCTCCGCATCCCCGCGGCCCGGCCGTGGCGCCTGCGCCGCGGTGGCGCGCGGTGCCGTCATGTGCGTCCGGACGAACCGCGGACGTTCCTGCTCCGGATGGCCTGCCAGCCCGATCGCCCGGGCGGCTGCAGCGCCCGCCGCGACCAGCGGGCGCGTGGACGGTATACGGGAGCACCGCCCCGCCGGCTGCCCGTGGGCGCCGGCGACGGCGGCGGGAGATGGCTCAGCGACGGCCGCGCGCGCGGCGTTCGCTGGCGAGTTCGACGCGGATCAGCTCGCCGTCCTGCGACGAACCGTTGAGGGCGGCGATCGCATTGCGCGCCTCGTGCCCTTCCATCTGCAGCTCGGCGAAGCCCTTGCACTCGCCGCTGAAGAGGTCCTTGGCCATCTTCAGGCCGCGGACGCGGCCGTGGGCGGCGAACAGTTCGGTGAGCGTCTTCTCGTTCATGCTGCGCGGCAGGCCGCGCACGTTGAGCGTGAGCACCGGGACCCTCCTTCGTTGGGTTGCTGGAAATAAAAACGCCGGGCGGACCTGCGTCCGCCCGGCGTCGATGGCGACAGCCCGGCCAGCTTAGAGCGGCTGGACCTGGTCGGCCTGCAGGCCCTTCTGGCCCTGGGTCACGATGAAGGAGACCTTCTGGCCTTCCTGCAGCGACTTGAAGCCCGTGCCCTGGATGGCGCGGAAGTGCACGAACACGTCCTCGCCGCCCTCGCGGCTGATGAAGCCGAAGCCCTTGGCGTCGTTGAACCACTTGACGGTGCCGATCTGACGATCCGACATGACTTACTCCGTTACATATAGCGATGAAAGAAAATCCACGATCCGGAAATGGCTCCGGCCGGGACTGAGAATGCAGGGAGTAAACGAGGCGGTGATGAAGCGGATCGCGTGTATCGACTCGCGCCAGGCCACAGTTCAACGTGACCCTTGCAAACGCAGTGAGGCCACCATACCCGTATTCAGGTGAGAAGGCGAGCGGATCCGGAGGCCGGCCGGACGCGTGGACAGGTGGCGCACAGGCACGGGATCATCGGCGCCCAGCGCCGGAGCCCCGATGGCGAGTCCCGAGCCCCTGCTGATCGTCTTCGTCCATGGCTGGGGCGCGACCGGCACGGCGGCCTATGGCGGCCTGCCGGCGGCGCTGGCGGGTGCCCTGGGCGAGCGCGGCGAGGTCGTGCACATCGAGCTCGGCCGCTACGTCAGCTTCCGCGACGAGGTCACCCTGCCCGACCTGGCGCGCGCCTTCGACGCCGCCCTGGCCGAGCTGCTGGCTGGCCGCCGCCACCGCGGCCGGGTCGCCTGCATCGCCCACTCCACCGGCGGGCCGCTGCTGCGCGAGTGGCTGCACCGTCACGTCGAAGAGCCGCGCCGGCCCTGCCCGGTGAGCCACCTGGTGATGCTGGCGCCGGCGAACTTCGGTTCGGCCCTGGCGCAGCTCGGCAAGTCGCGGCTGGCCGCGCTGGCGGCCTGGTTCGGCGGCATCGAACCCGGCCAGGGCGTGCTGGACTGGCTGGAACTGGGCAGCGACGCCGGCTACCGCCTCGCGCACGCCTGGCTGTCGCCGGAACGGCCCCGTCGCGGATGGCCCTGGCTGTTCGTGCTCAGCGGCGACGGGATCGACCGCAGGCTCTACGACCACGTCAACGCCTACACCGGCGAGACCGGCTCCGACGGCGTGGTGCGGCTGGCGTCGGCCAACCTCAACGCGAGCTACCTGCGCCTGCGGCAGGACGCGCCGCGGCGGGCGGACGCGCCGGCCGCACTGCGCGTCGCCGAGCTGCGGCGCGCGCGGCCGACGGCCTTCCGCATCCTCCCCGGCGTGGCGCACACCGGCCCCCGCATGGGCATCATGACCGCCCGCGATCCGCGCCCGACCCTCGAACCGCTGCTGCGCTGCCTGGCAGTGCGCGATCCGCGCGGCTACCGCGCGCTGACGGCGGCCTTCGCACACGAGAACGCGGTGCACCAGGACGTGGCCAACCGCGTCGAGGTGCAGCGCGTGCCCCTGCTCCCGGACCGGGTCTTCATCCACGACCCGCACGCCATGCTGGTGGTGCGCATCTTCGACCAGAGCGGCGCGCGGCCGGGCGACGCGGACGTCCTGCTGACCGGACCCGGCGGCGATCCCGACCGACTGCCGCGCGGCTTCCTCACCGACCGCCAGGGCAACAGCCGACACCCGGGCGTCGTCACGTTCCACCTCAACCTCGCCTCGCTCGCGGGCAGCCCGGCCGTCGTGGCGGCGGACGGCCGCGTACTGCGCCCCGCCCTGCCCGGCGGCGGCCCCTATGGCCTGCTGGTCCGGCCGCGCGGCGGCGCCCGCCGCGTGGTGGGCCACGTGCAGGGCCGACTGGATGCCACCGAGCTGGACCTGCTCGATGTCCTGCATCCGAACGAAACGACGATCCTGGACATCGTGATGCACCGTACCGTCCGCCGCGGCGCGTTCCGGCTCGGCCCCGCCGACGGACCCACCGTGGACTTCCGCCGTGAGCCGATGGGGGATGGGGTGGTCTGAAGGCGTGGGGGTTGGGTCTGGGGCCTGGGGGCTGGGGCTTGGGGCTTGAGGGTTGGAGGTTGGAGGTTGGGAGTTGGGGCTCAGGGCTTGGGGCGCCCGTGCCCCGTGCCCCGTGCCCCGTGCCCCGTGCCCCCATGCCCTCTGCCCCGTGCCCCCGCCCCTCTGCCCCCTGCCCATGCCCGCCCACCCCCTCCCCGCCTGCTAGGCTCCCCACCATGCCCAGCCCCGACACCGAGCGCCGGCTCCGCGAGCACAACCGCCGTTTCTACGACGCGCTCTGGCGCGATGCGCGGCTGGTCGCGCCGGAACGCTTCAACACCTGGCCGATCGTGGCGCCACTGGCCGCCGCCTCGACGCGCCGCCTGGAAGTCGCGCCCGGACTGCGCCCGCGCCTGCCGATCGAAGGCACCTGCTTCGCCGACATCAGTCTCCCGGCCCTGCGCGCGCTGCACGAGGCCGGGGGGGAGGCCGTGCACGCCCTGGTCTCGGCCCTGCCCTTCGGCGACGCCGCGTTCGACCTGGTCGCGGCGATGGACATCGTCGAGCACGTGGACGACGACGAGGCCGCGTTCGCCGAACTCGCGCGCGTCTGCGCGCCCGGCGGCTGCCTGTTGCTGTCGGTTCCGCTGCACATGTCGGCCTGGACGCCCTTCGACGAGTTCGTCGGCCACCGCCGCCGCTACGCGCCCGAGGCCCTGCTCGCCCTCCTCACGCGGCACGGGTTCGAGATCGAACGCAGCGCCGCGCACGGCATGCAGCCGAGCTCCTCGCGCCTGCTCGATCTGGGCATGTGGTTCCTGACCCACCAGCGGAAGCGCGCCATGTGGTGGTACAACCGCGTCGGCATGCCACTGTCGGTCCGGTTCCAGGCGCCGCTCGATGCGCGCCCGGGGCTGATCGACGTGGAGCGGGTGGATACGGTACTGCTGGTCTGCCGCCGCACGGGCTGACCCCGATACCGGCCGCTCACGCCGCTGGGGCAGAATGACGCGCCCCATCGCCTGCCGTCCCGCCCCCCCCCGCCGCACGCCGGCGATCCCGAAGAGCACATGCCGCAGCCCGTCTCCATCCAGCTGAGCGACTTCCGCAACGTTCTCGCCCAGGCGCCCGCACCCTACGTGGTCCTCAGCGCCGATCCCGATTTCGTCATCGTCTGGGCCAACGACGCCTACCTCGCGGCCACGGGCCGCCGGCTCGACGAGATCGTCGGCCGACCGATGATCCAGGCCTTCCCAAGCACGCCGGACGAAACCGGCGCCGCCAGCCAGGAGCGCCTGCTGCGCTCGCTGCACCGGGTGCTGAACACCGGCATCCGCGACGTGATCGCCGTCATCCACTACCGGATTCCCTCTGCCTCCGGCGGCGGCGACTTCGAGGACCGCTACTGGAGCGCGACCCACATCCCGGTCCGCGGCGAGGACGGCGCGCTGCGCTACATCCTCCAGCACACCGAGGACATCACCGAACTCCAGCGCCTGCGCCAGAGCGGCGAGAGCCCCGACCTGTCGCCGCTGCAACGGGTCAGCGGCAACGTGTTCCGGCGTGCCGAGGTCGTGCAGGAACAGGCCGACGCGCTGCAGATGGAGACCGAGCGCCTGCGCCAGCTGTTCGAGCAGGCGCCCTCCTTCGTCGCCATCCTGCGCGGTCCCGAGCACGTCTTCGAGCTTGCCAACCTGGCCTACCGCGAACTGACCGGACACCGCGAGCTGGTCGGCAAGCCGGTGCGCGAGGCGCTGCCCGAGATCGACAACCAGGGTTTCGTCGAACTGCTGGATCAGGTCTACGCCACCGGCGAGCCCTACGTCGGCCGCGGCGTGATGGCGCGGCTGATGGGCTACGACGGCAACGCCGACGAGCGCGTGCTCGACTTCGTCTACCAGCCCATCCTCGACGATGCCGGCGGAGTGACCGGCGTGTTCGTGCAGGGCACCGACATCACCCAGCAGACCCGCATCCAGGAAGAGCTGCAGCACCACCGCGACCGCCTGGAGGAACTGGTGCTGGCGCGCACCCGCGCGCTGGAAGAAAGCGAGCACGAGCGCCGCCAGGCCGAGGCCGCGCTGCGCCATGCGCAGAAGATGGAGGCCATCGGCCAGTTGACCGGTGGCGTCGCGCACGACTTCAACAATCTCCTGCAGGTCATCGCGGGCAACCTGCAGATGCTGCAGCGGAGCATCCACGGCGAGGAGGACGGGCGGCGCCTGCGCAACGCCATCGCCGCGGTCGATCGCGGCGCCAAGGTGGCCTCGCAGCTGCTCGCGTTCGCGCGCCGGCAGCCGCTGGAGCCGCGCGCGGTGAACCTCGGCCGGCTGGTGCAGGGCATGGAGGACCTCCTGCGCCGTGCGCTCGGCGAGGCCATCGAGCTGGAGACGGTCATCAGCGGCGGCCTGTGGACCACGCTGGCCGACCCGGACCAGGTCGAGAACGTGATCCTCAACCTCGCGGTCAACGCACGCGACGCGATGGACGGCAGCGGGCGGCTGACCATCGAGGCCTGCAACGCCATGCTCGACATGGACTACGTGCAGAGCACCGACGACGTGCAGCCCGGCCAGTACGTGATGCTGGCCCTGTCCGACACCGGCTGCGGCATGACCGAGGACGTGCTGGAGAAGGCCTTCGAGCCGTTCTTCTCGACCAAGCCCGAGGGCCGCGGCACCGGCCTCGGGCTGTCGATGGTGTACGGCTTCGTCAAGCAGAGCGGCGGGCACATCCGCATCTACAGCGAGCCGGGGCACGGCACCACGGTCAAGATCTACCTGCCGCGCTCGCTGCTGGCCGAGGAGGTGCGTCCCCCGGTCGAGACCGGCCCGGTCGAGGGCGGCTCCGAGACCATCCTCGTGGTCGAGGACGACCCGCAGGTGCAGGCCACCGTGGTCGACATGCTCAAGGGCCTGGGCTACCGCGTGCTGCGCGCCTCCGAGGCGCAGAGCGCGCTGGCCATCGCGCAGAGCGGCGTGCCGATCGACCTCCTGTTCACCGACGTGGTGATGCCCGGGCCCATGCGCTCGCCCGAACTGGCGCGCCGCGTCCGCGAGCTGTTGCCCGACGTCGCCGTGTTGTTCACGTCGGGCTACACCGAAAACGCCATCGTGCACGGCGGCCGTCTGGATCCCGGCGTGCAGCTGCTCAGCAAGCCCTACCGCCGGGAAGACCTCGCGCGCCGCATCCGCCACGTATTGCGCAACCACCGCCAGGAACGGGCGCTGCTTGCGAAGGGAGACATATTGATGCCGCAGGAGCTTCCCCAGGACGTCGACCGGGCCGCGGACACGCAGGACGCCGGTACCGGTACCGGTGCCAGTACCGGCGCCGGTCTCCGCATCCTGTTCGTCGAGGACAACGTCATGATCCAGATGACGACGGCTGAGATGCTCGAATCCATGGGCCACCACGTCGACGCCCACGAGAGCGCCGAGACCGCGCTCGACGCCATCCGTGCCGGCGCCAGCTACGACGTGCTGTTCACCGACATCGACCTGCCGGGCATGTCCGGCGTGGAGCTGGCCGCCCAGGTGCTCGCCGACGCGCCGGGGCTGCGCGTGGTGCTGGCCTCGGGCTATGGCGACGCCAAGGGCGCCACCCTGCCCGCCGGCGACATCAGCCACCTGCCCAAGCCCTACGGCATCGAGGACATCGAGCGCCTCTTCGGGGCCGTCTGATGCAGCCGGCGAGCTCGCGCTACATGCAGGTGGACGTGTTCACCGCGCGCGCCGGCGGCGGCAACCCGCTGGGCGTGGTGCTTGACGGAACGGGCTGGAGCGACGCGGCCATGCAGGCCTTCGCGACCTGGACCGACCTCGTCGAGACGACCTTCGTCCTGCCGCCCGACGGCGACGACGCCGACTACCGGCTGCGCATCTTCACGCCGAGCCGCGAGATCCCCTTCGCGGGACATCCGAGCGTGGGCAGCGCCCATGCCCTGCTCGCCGCCGGCCTCGTCGCGCCGCGCGACGGCGCCCTGCGCCAGGCCTGCGGCGCCGGCATCCTGCCCGTGCGCGTCGAGGACACCGCACAGGGGCGACGGATCTTCGTGCAGGCGCCGGCGGCGCGCGTGCTCGAACGCGGCGATGCCGCCGCGCGCCTGCGGCCGCTGCTGGGCGACCTCGCCCTCGGCGCCCTGCCGCCGGCACTCGTCGAGGGCGGACGCCGCTGGTGGCTGGTCGAACTCGCCGACGAAGCCGCGCTGCGTGCGTGGCGACCGGAGCACGCGGCGATCGCCGCGCTGGCGCACGACACCGACAGCCTCGGCCTGTGCGCCTTCGCCCGGAGCGCCGACCCCGGCTTCGAGCTCGCGCTGCGCGCCTTCCCCGCGGGCGCGGGCATCGTCGAGGACCCCGCCTCGGGCGCGGCGAACGGCCTCGTGGCCGCCTACATCGTGGACGCCGAGCCGGACGGCCCGCTGGCGCGCGGCTACCGCGTCAGCCAGGGCCGCGAGATCGGGCGCGACGCCCACCTCGTGCTGCGCGTCGAAGACGGCCGCGTGTGGGTCGGCGGCGAGACCCAGACGGTGATCGACGGCAGCGTGCGCTGGCCGCGCTGAGCCACACCCAACCGCTCCCGCCATGATGCGATCCACGGCCCTCCTCCGCTTCGCAGGGGGTGGAGCCGGTGGCGCCTTTTGAGGAGTGGGTGGAGAGGAGTGAGAAACGCGGGCGGGCAGCCGCGCTTTCTCTCGTTGTCACGCGCCCCTCGCCCCCGCTCCCGGTCTCTCGCGCCCCGCGCGAAGCCGGCGCTCAGCGCAGGAAGGCCGGATTCGCGAGTTCCGTGAAGAAGCGCTGGACGATGGGCGGATGCAGCAGGACCAGGAACAGCACGCCGTAGGCCGCACCGGCCAGGTGCGCGCCGTGGTTGACGTTGTCGCCGCCGCGGCGGTCCATCCAGATGCTGTAGCCGACGTAGAACACCGCGTAGAGGATGGCCGGTGCGGGAATGAAGAACACGAAGATGAGCGACCAGGGCGAGACCAGGACGAAGGCGAACAGCACCGCCGAGACCGCGCCCGAGGCGCCCAGGCAGCGGTAGTTGGGATCGTCGCGGTGCTTGATGTAGCTGGGCAGCACCGATACCAGCAACGCGCTCAGGTAGAACAGCAGGTAGCCCAGCGCGCCCACGCCGAGCTGGGCGAGCACGCTTTCCATGACGCGCCCGAAGAAGAACAGCGTGATCATGTTGAACGCCAGGTGCGCCACGTCGGCATGGATGAAGCCCGACGTGACCAGGCGGTCGTACTGGCCCTTGCGCACCGCCGGGGGCCAGAGGATCAGGCGGTCGACGAGACCGGGCCGCTGCCAGGCGAGGATGGTCACCACGCAGGTGACGGCGACGATGCCGAGGGTGACGATCATGCGCGGCGCGCGCTCCGGGAAGGCCAGCCCGGAAGGATAGCGGATCGCGCGCTGCGGACTCAGCCGCCCGCGTCGTCGCGGATGCGCCGCCTGCGGTCGGTCAGGAACATGCTGACCAGCAGCGTCACGCCGAAGGCGGCGGCCATCACGAACATGATGAGCGCGAACGCCGGGTAGCCGAAGATCCGCGCGTCGGTCTCCACGCTCATCATCATCGCCGCGCCGACGATGAGCGCGGCGATCACGATGCCCGCGCAGATGCGGTTGGCGATCTTCTGCAGGTTCTCCATCAGGTGGGACTCTTCGAGCCCGGTCATGTGCACGCGCAGGCGGTTCTCCGCCAGCGTGTGCAGGATGGCCGAGACCCGCCGCGGCATGTCGCGCGCGAGTTCCTGCACCTCCATCATCTCGCTGGCGATGGCCGAGGGCGAGAAGGAGCTCAGCATGCGCGTGCGCATGACGCTCTGCAGATGGCCCTGCACGACCTCGCGCACGTCCATGTCCGGGTCCAGCGCGCGCGAGACGGCCTCGAGGTTGAGCAGGGTCTTGGCCAGCAGCGTGAGCTCGGGCGCGGTGCGCAGCCCGTGCGCGGCCCCGATGCGGGTGAGCTCCATCACCATCCGGCCCTCGGAGATGAGGTCCGAGCCCGACAGGCTGCAGTACTGGGCGATGAGCCGCCCCGTCTCGCGGATGAAGTCGGTCTCGCGGAAGTCCTCCAGCCGCGTGCCGAGGCCCATGAAGATCTCGGCGGTGTCCTCGCCGCGACCGTCCACCGCCGCCAGGATGAGCTTGAGCAGGCGGTCGCGCATGCGCGGCGGCAGGTGCGCCACCATGCCCAGGTCGAGCAGGGCGAGGCGGTTGTCCGGCATCAGCAGCACGTTGCCCGGATGCGGGTCGGCGTGGATGAGCCCGTGCACGAAGACCTGGTCGAGATAGGCACGCACGAGCGTGCGGCCGAGGGCGTCGAGCGGCTGCTCCATGCGCCGCAGGTCGGCGACGCGGGTCACCTTGGCGCCCGGCAGGAGTTCCATGGTGAGCACCTTCATGGTGCTCATGTCCCAGATCGGCCCGGGCACGCACAGCTCGGGATACGGCTCGATGTTGCGCGCGAAGGTGGTGAGGTTCTCGGCCTCGATGCGGTAGTCGAGCTCGGCCATCAGGGTCTTTCGGAATTCCGAGACCCAGTCCGCGAAGCGGTAGCGGCGACCGAGGTCGCTCACCTTGTCCACGGTGCCGGCCAGGCGCGCGAGCATGCCGAGGTCCTCGCGGATGGTCGCGAGGATGCCGGGACGCTGCACCTTGACCGCCACGCGGCGCCCCCCGCGCAGGGTCGCGGCGTGCACCTGCGCCAGCGAGGCCGCGGCCATGGGCGTCTCGTCGAAGCTGGCGAAGGCCTTGGACAGGCGCACGCCCAGCTCGTGCTCGATCTGCTCCCGGATCTGCTCGAACGGCACCGGCGCCACGTCGTCCTGCATGCGCTCCAGCGCGACGAGGAACGGCGGCGGCACCAGGTCGGGCCGGGTCGAGAGCGACTGGCCGAGCTTGATGAAGGTGGGCCCGAGGGCCTCCAGGTCGCGCGCGAACTGCTCGGGCTGGCCCGGTTCGGTGCCCTCGGCGACCTCCGCGGTCTGGGCGAGCGCCGCGTCGTCGAGCATCAGCCCGTTGAAGATGCCGGCCTTGCGGTAGCGCAGCACCAGGCGCGCGATCTCGATGTAGCGGCGCATGCCGCGCGGCGTCGAAACGGCGTCCGCGCTGACCTCGTGGTGTTCGTCCGGGTGGCGCGCGATGTGCGTGGGGGTATGCGGCATGAAGGGCTGTCCGGCTCGGGCCGTTGCGGTACGCCAAGGCCGTGTGATCCGCACCGAGCCTGCCAGTCCGCGGGCGAGCGTTTCGTCAAAGGCGGATGCACGTCGCGCAAACGCGGCCCGCCCATACTGCCGACGAGCCATCCCTCGAGGTTTCCATGACCAGCAAGAACAGCGACGACACCGTCCGCGGCACGCCGAACCCGGTGAAGAACGCCCCGCAGAAGGACGAGGCGACCGGCTATCCCGAGGAGAACCCGCGCAGCCCGGGCGAGGCCCGCGAACCGCACGCCAAGCGGCCGCGCAATCCCGAGAAGCCGGAGGGCGGCCTCGGCGAGCGCGAGCCCGGGACCGACGCCTGAAGCGTCCCGCCCGGACCTCAGCTCGCCCCCAGCGCGGCGGCCTCGCCCCCCCGCGCCGCCGCCCGCTGCCAGGCCGGCCGCTCGCGGATGCGTCGCAGGAAGCCGGCCAGGCGGGGATGGCGCGCGTCGTCGAGACCGCCCCGCGCCGCCGCCGCTTCCAGCGGGAAGCTCATCTGGATGTCCGCCGCGCTGAACGCCTCGCCCGCGAACCACGGCCGGTCGGCGAGCTCGCCTTCCAGGAACGCGAAGTGGCGGTCCAGTTCGGGCCGCACGAAGGTGGCTTCGATCTTCGAGGCCACGCCTGCGACCACGGGCCGCACGAAGAACGGCACCTTCGCCCTGCGCACCTGCCCCGCGAGCAGCGCGACCAGCAACGGGGGCATGAGCGAGCCCTCCGCGTAGTGCAGCCAGTAGGTGTAGCGCCGTCCGTCCTCGCCGTCACGCGGCGGCGCAAGCCGTCCCTCGCCGTCGTAGCGACCGACCAGGTATTCGACGATCGCACCGGACTCGGCGACGACGATGCCGTCGTCCTCGATCACCGGCGCCTTGCCCAGCGGGTGCACCGCGCGCAGCGCCTCGGGTGCCCGCAGGTCCGCCCCGCGCCTGTACTCGCGCAGCGTGTACGGCACGCCCAGTTCCTCCAGGAGCCAGAGCACGCGCTGCGAACGGGACCTGTCGAGATGGTGGACGACGAGCATGGGCGGCTTCCGTGGGAGGCGCCCGGAAGATAGCAGCGCAAGGCGGCGCGGGCGTTGCCAACGGCACGGTCGCCGCCTCGGGCCGGCGCATACCATGGGGATCCCGCCCCACGGACGCCCCGCCATGCCGCAACCGCTGCACGCCCTGCTCGCCGCCGCCCTTCTCGCCGCCCTGCCGCACGCGCCGACGCGCGCCGCGCAGCCGGACCATGCGCTCGCGACCGAGTCCGAGCGCTCCGGCTTCCTTCGCACCGGCCGCTACGAGGAGGTGCTGCGCCTGTGCGACGCCTACGCCGCACGCTGGCCGGAGGCGGTGCGCTGCGAGACCTTCGGCACCACGCCCGAAGGTCGGCCGATGGTCGCCCTGGTGGCCTCGCGCAGCGGCGCGCTCACCCCGGAGGCGGCGCGCGCGCAGGGCCTGCCGGTCACCCTGTTCCAGGGCGGCATCCATCCGGGCGAGGCCGACGGCAAGGACGCGGGCTTCCTCGCCCTGCGCGAACTGCTCGAAGGCGAGGCGGCGGCCGGCGCGCTGGAGCGCCAGGTCGTGCTCTTCGTACCGATGTTCAATGCCGACGGGCACGAGCGCTTCGGCCGCTACAACCGCCCGAACCAGCGCGGCCCCGAGGAGATGGGGTGGCGCACCACCGCGCAGAACCACAACCTCAACCGCGAGTACGTCAAGGCGGACGCGCCCGAGATGCAGGCCATGCAGGCCTTCATGCAGCGCTGGGATCCCCTGCTGCTGGTCGACCTGCACGCCACCAACGGCGCCCAGTTCGAGCACGACATCTCCATCCAGGTCGAGCCGCTCAAGGCCGGCGACCCGGCGCTGCGCGAGGTCGGGCTGGCGCTGCGCACCGGCACCATCGAACGCCTCGCCGCCCACGGTTCGCTGCCGCTGGAGTTCTACCCCTCCTTCGTCGTCAGCGACGACCCGACCTCGGGCTTCGAGGACGGCGTGCCCACCGGCCGTTTCTCGCACGGGTTCATGCCCCTGGTGAACCGCCTCGGCATGCTGGTCGAGACCCACAGCTGGAAGCCCTACCCGGAACGCGTGCGCGCCACCCGCAACACCATCGTCGCGGTGGCCGAGCAGATGCAGGCGCAGGGGGCGGCGTGGCGCCGCATCGCCGATGCCGCGGACGACCGCGCGCGCCGCCTCGGCGGCAGCCGCGTACCGCTGACCTGGGCGGTCACCGACACCGCGCGCACCATCGACTTCCGCGGCTATGCCTACACCCGCACCCAGTCCGAGGTGTCGGGCGCGCTGATGACCCGCTACGACGAGACGACCCCGCAGGTCTGGCGCGTTCCCCTGCGCGAGGAGGTGGTGCCGGAGATCGTGGTGACCGCGCCGCGCGGCGGCTACGTCGTGCCGGCCGCGCACGCCGAGCGGGTGGCGGCGAAGCTGCGCCAGCACGGCATCGCCTTCTCGCGGCTGGAGCGCGCGCACCCGGAGGCCCCGACCGAGACCTTCCGCGCCGAGCGCGTATCCTTCGCGCCCCGCTCGGTGGAGGCCCGGCAGCCGGTCCAGCTGGCCGGAAGCTGGTCGCGCGAACCGCGCGACGTCCCGGCCGGCTCGCTGTACGTGCCCATCGCCCAGCCGCGGGCGCGCCTGGTCATGGAGCTCCTCGAACCCCAGGCCCCGGATTCGCTGGCGGCCTGGGGCGACTTCAACATCGCCTTCGAGCGCAAGGAATACATGGAGGCCTACGTCGCCGAGGACGTCGCGCGGGAGATGCTGGAGGACCCCGCCGTCCGCCGCGAATTCGAGACCCGGCTGGCCGAGGACCCGGAGTTCGCCGCCAGCCCGTCGGCGCGGCTGGAGTTCTTCTACCGCCGGCACTCCTCCTGGGACGAGCGTCTCAACCTGTACCCCGTCTTCCGCGTGGACGCAGCGCTGGAGCGGGCGAGCCGCTGACCTTGAGGAGTGAGTGGGGAGGAGCGAGGAAGGAGGGTGGGCAGTCGTGCTTTCTTTCGTTTCCCGCTCCTCAATCCCTCACTCCTCCGCAACCAGTCCCCTTCCCCCGCCTGCGGGGGAAGGCCGGGATGGGGGTGAAGCGCGCGCAGCGCGCTGCCTGAGAAGTGCTTCGAGAAGAACGAGGACGAGCTGTCGCCGCCTTACTCGTTTCTCACTCCTCAGGGTTCTACCCCGAAATCACGGACGGTTGTAAAAGGGCTGAGAACTTCTGGTCTTGCCT